>NZ_NPML01000029.1 GCF_002252565.1 Petroclostridium xylanilyticum | reverse complement strand
TACGGCAATTTCTGCTGTAGGCCATGCAAATACCATGTCGGCTCCTAAGTGCTTGCTGCTCATTGCAATGTAAGCCCCGCCATAGGCTTTTCTTATAATTACATTAATCTTTGGAACCGTGGCTTCCGAATAGGCATAGAGAAGCTTTGCACCATGCCGGATGATGCCGGAGTGTTCCTGGGAAACCCCTGGCAGATACCCTGGCACATCGGTAAAGGTCAATATTGGAATGTTAAAGCAATCACAGAACCTGATAAACCGGGCAGCTTTGTCCGAGGAATTTACATCTAATGCTCCAGCCAGGACTTTAGGCTGATTTGCAATAATTCCTACGGTTCTGCCATTCATTCTTGCAAAACCAACAATAATATTTTGTGCAAAATGAGGATGCACTTCAAAGAAATCACCGTTGTCAACGATTTCTGCAATAACCTCTTTCATGTCATAAGGTTTATTTGCATCATCGGGAACTATAGCAGTTAATTTATCGGATATCCGGTTCAAATCGTCATTGGTTTCATAAACCGGAGCGTCTGACAGGTTGTTGGACGGCAGGTAACTGAGCAGCAATTTAACCTGCTCAATGCATTCTTTATCATCAGCACTTACAAAGTGAGCAACACCGCTCTTACTATTGTGCGCCATCGCTCCACCCAATTGTTCAAAACTGACATCTTCACCGGTTACGGCTTTAATAACCTGAGGACCGGTAATAAACATCTGGCTGGTCTTGTCTACCATAAATACAAAGTCGGTAATTGCCGGAGAATAAACTGCGCCGCCGGCACACGGTCCCATAATAACGGATATCTGAGGAATTACTCCCGAGGCGATGGTGTTGCGATAGAATATTTCCCCAAACCCGCTTAACGCATCAATACCCTCTTGAATTCTGGCACCGCCGGAATCGTTAATGCCAACAATGGGTGCTCCCATTTTCATTGCCATATCCATCACTTTACAAATCTTTTTGGCATGCATTTCTCCCAAAGACCCGCCGATGACAGTAAAATCCTGGGCATAGACATAGACCAGTCGTCCATCTACCGTACCATAGCCGGTAACAACCCCTTCCCCGGGAGCTTCAGTAGCAGGCATATCAAACTCTGTGCCTCTGTGTTTTACAAAGGCATCAATTTCAATAAAGCTTCCTTCATCCATAAGCAAATTAATTCTTTCTCTAGCCGTTAATTTGCCGGATTCATGCTGCTTTTTAACTTTGTCAGCACCGCCGCCCTGCTCAATAACACTTCTGCGGTGCTGCAAGTCGTTAAGTTTGTCAATTGTACTCATTACTAACCCTCCAGACTGTAAAATTATTACACTAACAGCATCATGAATTAAATATTCATGTTTTAAAAAAGAGAGCAATTATCTAAATAAAATAAATCAATTGTTTTAACAACATAAAAACAGCTTTTGGAAACGTTTACAAAAGATAAGAGCTTTTCTATATTTTCATAACAGATTGCGACTTATTGAATGTTATTAATCAATTAAGTCTCTTCAGAGAAGGAGATTTACAATATCCTGAATAAGCAATTTTATTCTAATTTTTTCGTAAACGTTTAATGTTTTACGGTTAAATTATAGCATATTACTTTTTAAGTGTCAACTTAATATAATATTAAATAATATTAATATCCCTAAAAACTTTTTAAGTGCGAAATCTCTGACATGATGGTACCCACCCGCATCGGTTCTATCGTGTCTCGTACACTCCAAGCTCCAAACTCCGAGCTGTTTTCATATTAAAGATTATAAAAACAAAGCTACAGTATAGGCTTTTACCTATCACTAAATACAGCCTATCTGTAGCAAGCTTTTAAATTTTAATTCTACTCAAATCTGCAAAATTATTATCGTAAATTACAATGATGTTTTTAATTTATAACTTTGATAAAACTATTCAATTTCAAAATATTTTCCTACAATTGTTTCTGTTTTTTGTTTCCCTACTTTTATTGCCTCTTCGATATCCCAGTCCCAATACTCCGGTCTAAATAATTCTACCGATACCATTTCATTATAGCCAATCTCTTTTAATGTCTTTAAAATTGAGTCTAGATCAATAGCTCCTTCTCCCGGCCATAATCTTTGATGGTCTCTTAATGCACCTACAGGCAAATCTTCAGCATCATCAATATGGAAAATGAAAATTTTCTTAGCATCGGCTTTTTGTAAATCTTCTAGTCTTGAACCCATGGCATGGAAATGGAAACAGTCCAGAACCATCCCTACACTCTCACGATTTACCGCTTTTACAATATCGTATGTTTGACCAAATGTATTAACAGAACAATTAGGATAACCTACAAACTCATACGCCAGCTTTACTCCATACTGTTCAGCAGTATCCGCTAAATCATTTAATACACGAATAGACTCTTCTTTAATTTGGGTTTTTGTATAGTTTCCAATATCAAAAGTAGGTACTACAACAATTTTTTTGCAATTAATTTTTTCTCCAACCTCACATAGGAATTTTAAATCGTCTTTGATCTGCTTGTACCCTTCTTCATCACGGAAAGTAATAAATTCCAAGGCATTAAATGCAAAAGGTTTAATCCTGCTGTTGTTGAAAAATGTTACAAGATCGTCCGTTGTATGATCCTTCAAATATTCACGTAATTTGTCAAGTCGAATTTCAATAAGTTCATACCCATATTTTTCGCAAAAATGCAAATCTTTTTCAAGCGTGGAATTTTTCATTGTAGTTGCTTGATTAAAACAAATCTTCATATTGATAACCCCCTAAAAAAATTAAAATGCTTTTTCTATTTCTTCTATTTTTACAGGTCTTCCTTCTTCCATAGACTTTTTAGCGGCAAGTGCTATAAGGACAGGCTTTAGACCATCTATACCTGTAACAGGCGTTTCGGTATCATTTAATATTGCATTAAAGAATTCTTTCATTTCTGCAATAAAGGAATCCTTGTATCTTTCAAGGAAGAAGTATTTAGGCTTTTCACTAAATACGCCTTCAACTGTACTTAAAACCGCCGAAGATGGTGTATCATTAAAATTCATCATACAACCTTTAGAGCCAAAAACTTCTAACCTCTGGTCATAGCCATAAGCAGCTTTTCTGCTATTATCAATTACACCAATAGCACCATTCTTAAATTTCAATGTTATAACCGCCGTATCAATATCTCCTGCATCACCAATGGCTGGATCTACAAGAACTGCTCCGCTGGCATATACCTCCTCAACTTCACTCCCCGATAAATATCTTGCCATATCAAAATCATGGATGGTCATATCCATGAAAAGTCCCCCGGAAACTTTTACATATTCAATTGGTGGCGGAGCAGGATCTCTGGATGTGATTTTAATAATATGAGGAGCACCAATTTTACCTTCTAATACTGCATCTCGAACCCTTTTGTGATTATGGTCGAATCTCCTGTTAAATCCAATTTGCAATTTTACTCCCGCTTCTTTTACGGCTTCAATTGCCTGCTTAACTTTTTCAACCGTTAAATCAATAGGCTTCTCACAAAAAACATGCTTACCAGCTTTAGCTGCTTCTATTGTAAATCGTGCATGAGTATCGGTAGAAGAACAAATTACAACAGCATCGATATCAGGATTATTTAAAATATCCTTATAGTCATTCGTAACCATCGGTACTCCAAGATTTGCAGCCCATTCCCTGATTTGATCAGCATATACATCTGCAATAGCTACAATTTCTGCTTCTGGAATGTGATATGCAATATTCTCGGCGTGCAGCTTTCCGATTCTTCCAGCACCTATAATACCGACTTTTACATTTTTTTTCATTTTCTATTACCTCACTTTCTATTTTGAGGTTTTACCCTCAGTCTTTTGTTTTTAGATAGTTTTTATAATGTACTTGAAAACTATAGAAACCTAAGTCCTGACATTCAAGCACAAATTTTATTTTTGATTTGATCCTATATCTATTTATTTTTTATCTGATCCAATAAAACAGCAGCTACAATAATTACACCTTTTACAATCTGCTGCCAGTAAGCAGAAACATTTAATAAATCCATTCCGTTGTTGATTACACCAATAATAAGAGCACCTGTAATTGTCCCGGCTACTGTGCCTATTCCTCCTGTACTCAAACTGGTCCCCCCGATTACAGCTGCTGCAATGGCATCCAGTTCATAAGATACGCCCAAACCAGGCTGCCCGGAACTAATACGAGCGGTTAATACTATTCCTGCAAGAGCTGCTAAAAATGATGCATAAGTATATACTAAAACCTTAACTTTATTGACGTTTACACCTGATATGATTGCTGCCTGTTCATTACCACCTATCGCATAGACATGTCTTCCGAATTTTGTGTTGTTTAACATAATATGTGTGATTATTGCTACAAATAGCAGGATAATTATAGGAACGGGTATACCCATAATTTTTCCGGCACCAAGGAATATGAATTCATTGGTAAAATTTCCGATTGGTTTGCCATTACTATATAACAGTGCAGCTCCTCTTGCGACAGTCATCATACCTAAAGTGACAATAAAAGGAGGAATTTTTGCCTTTGCGATAATTGAACCGTTAACAGCACCACAGAGCACTCCCATTGCAAGACCTAAAAGCACAGGTACTACTAGAGGATACGTATTTGGATGTGCAAAACTCGCACTCACAACTGATGCCAATGCAATAACAGAACCGGAAGACAGGTCAATTCCGGTAGTGATAATAACCATTGTAACACCAATTCCCACAATTGCAATAAAAGATATTTGCCTTACTACATTCATAATATTTATAACTGTTAAAAACGATGGAGAAAGTACAGACATTAGAACAACTAATGCAATTAGTATAAAAAATATTCCATAACGGTTATACATTTGCTTGAAATTAGATATTGATACGGCATTATTTTTATTTAATGTTTTGTTATTAATTTTTGCTTCCCCATGTTTAAGCGCCATCTTGTTTCCTCCTAACCTATTATATGATTTTAATTTACGGCTACTCCTGTTGCATATTCGAGTACTTTTTCCTGAGTTGCTTCAAACCTATCAAGCTCTCCAGTTATTTTACCTTCATGCATTACCAAAATTCTATCACTCATGCCCAGAATCTCAGGCAGTTCAGAGGATATCATAATAACCGCCTTTCCTTGTTGGGCTAGTTTGCTCATCAATCTGTGAATTTCAGATTTTGCCCCTACATCAATTCCTCTTGTTGGCTCGTCTAAGATTAATATATCCGGGTCAGTTAACAACCACCGGGATATTAAAACTTTCTGTTGATTACCACCGCTTAAATTCTTTATTTTTTGGTCCATATTAGGTGTCTTTATAGCTAGTTTATCTTTTTCCTGTTGACATACTTCTTCTATTTTCTTTTTATTGAGGAACAAACCATTAATAAATTTATCAATACATGATACTACAATGTTATCACGAACTGCTAAAGGCAGAAATACTCCTGTCAGCTTTCTATCTTCAGTTAAAAAAGCCATTTTTCGTTTTATTGCGTCTCTTGGAGTATTTATTTCAACTTTTTCTCCTTTAATATAGACTTCACCTTGGTCAGCCTTTCTAATTCCAAATATACTTTCCATTACTTCCGTTCTTCCTGCACCCATTAATCCTGCAAAACCAAGTATTTCACCTTTTCTCAAATCAAAACTCACATTCTCAAATAGTCCACTTTTTGTAAGATTCTTTACAGACAGTATAACTTCACCGATTTCTGCAGGTTCCTTTGGGAACATTTGTGTAATCTCCCGTCCTACCATCATTTCGATTAGTTTTTCCTTATTGAGATTTTCAGCTAGTTCAGTACCAATGTATTGTCCGTCTCTGAATACAGTTATTTCGTCCACTATTTTAAAAACTTCATCCATTTTGTGCGTAATGAAAATAATAGCTACACCTTTATCCCTTAAATTTCTTACTATTTTAAACAAGTGCTCTACTTCCACCTCAGTAATAGCAGATGTAGGCTCATCCATTATAATTAAATCAGAATCATAAGATATAGCTTTTGCTATTTCTACCTGCTGTGTCTTTGCAATACTGAGTTGGTGCATTAATGCCGTAGGGTTAATATCATGCATCTCCAGTTTTTCTAAAAGTTCTTTTGCATCCTCCACCATTTTTTTCTTGTCCACAAGTCCTGTTTTGCCTATAAGAGGTTCTCTTCCCAGAAAAATATTCTCAGCAACTGTCATATGCGGTATTGGGCTTAACTCCTGATGGATCATAGAAATACCATATTTAAGAGCATCATGCGGATTTTTAACCTCTATCTGATTTCCTTTGAAAATTATGGTGCCGTCATCGGGTTGATATATACCAGCCAGTATTTTCATTAATGTTGATTTACCGGCGCCATTCTCTCCCATTAATGCATGAACTGTCCCTTTTCGGATTTTTAACTGGACGTTGTCTAAAGCCTTAACACCGGGAAACGATTTGGAAATATTACTCATTTCTAAAATATATTCCTTAGTCATAGGCATTACCTCATTTTCTAATTTTTAATCTTTTTTCATTTTCTCATATAAAGGATACCTAATCTTATACGGTATCCTTTATATGATTTTATTTCCAAGTTAGTCAACAGTTTATTTATTTACTTTTGCCATTTTTTGATATACTCATCACATTTTTCAGGTGTTACTAATTCATACGGGATCCATATTGTTTTGTCAATTTTTTCACCTTTTGCTACTTTATAAGCTGCTTCTATTGCGCCTTTACCCTGTCCTGCCGCATCCTGGAACACAGTTACATTCAATTTGCCTTGTTTCATAAATTCCAGTGCGTCAGGAGTAGCGTCCACACCACCAACAAGAATTTTTCCTAACTTTCCAGCCTGCTCAATTGCCAGGATAGCTCCGATTGCCATTTCATCATTGTTAGAGGCAACAGCATCAATTTGCATACCGGACTGCAGCCAGTTTTCCATTATTTGCATCCCTAATGGTCTCTGCCATTTTCCTGTTTGCTCTGCAACAATTTTAATATCAGGATATTTTTCTTTTATAACTTTTTTAACTCCCTCAGTTCTCATTCTTGCTGCTTCGTGTGCCAGGTCGCCCTGGAGGATTACAATATTACCTTTTCCACCCATTTTTTCGGCTAAATATTCCATTTGCATGATACCGGCCTTAATAGAATCTGAACCTACATATGCTGTAGCCTCTTCCTGATTCTTGAATATTCTGTTAACGCTTATAAGCGGAATGCCTGCATCCTTACACATCTTGGTATAAGGCTCTGTAGCATCCGTATCTACCGGGTTAATTACAACTACATCAACTTTCTGAGCTATAAAGTTCTCCAACTGTGCCAACTGTTTTGCTGTATCAGCTTTCGCATCAACAAATATTACCTCTGCATCCGCTAAAGTATTAGAATAAGCTTTCATGGCATCTATCATATAAGACAGCCACTTATCATCAAAATCAGACATTGAAACACCGATTCTAACTTTTTTCTGTGTCTTATCCTCTTGTTTTACTTCCTCCTTTTTAGGTTGCTGCTCACTTGACGAGTTATTAGGTGCCGTTTGTTTTTGAGCACATCCTGCAAATAAGCTTAGCACCAACATAAAAACCAGTACACCCGCCAAAAGTTTTTTGTTTTTCATTAGACATTCCTCCTTAAAAATATTGTATTTTTTATATAATCTAAATCCTTATAATAACTTAAGGACTTAGTTTATATCATATATAAATTTTAATTGGAGAATTTCATTTGAAATAATATATTAAAATATATCATTAAAGTCTTTCACTCTAAAAATTTTATTTTGCATGCGTATGCAAACAATAAATGGATAAACCGTCTTGATTAGAACTTTAAAGACAAACATATGTTTCGTATTTATTACACATTTTATTTTCTACTATTCCTATTTTTTATAAAGTATTACAATATTTAATATAAATTTATAAATTTTAAACAAATGCATAGACATAGATACCTTTATTTTAAAGACTTGCTTTAAGTGGTTTTTGCATACGTATGCAACTATATAGTTCACAGTTAACAGTTCTCAGTTCAAAGTAGTAAATGATTTAATAGCTTTTACTGTGAACCGTGAACTTATTGACTTTATCTGCCATGTAAAATCATTATCAGTAAATATATAATAAAAAAAATTTACATTATTTTTTACTTCCGCATGATTCTCTTATTATTAACTTAGGTTGAATTGCAATTTTTCTCTTTTTTATCGGTTTATTAGAATTTAATAATTCAATTAAACGTTCACAAGCAAGTAAAGAAATTTCTTCTCTAGGTTGGTGAATTGTTGTTAGATATGGTTTAAAACATGTACTTAATTCAATATCATCATAACCTACTAATGCTATGTCTTGCGGCACTTCAATATGTAATTCCCTCAGTGCCTCCATTGCCCCTAAGGCCATCATATCAGTTTGTGCAAATATCGCACTTATTTTTTTTAATTTTTCAACATTCTCTTTTACAATTCGATAGCTTGACTGGAAAGTGATATCTCCATAAAACAATAATTGTTCATCAAAAGAAAGATTATAGTTACTAAGGGCTGCTTTATATCCTTGTGTTCTTAATTTAAATTCATCTCCTTCTCCAACAGCTGAAATGCACATAATTTTTTGATGCCCTAATTTTATCAAATGCTCTGTGGCCAAATACCCTCCTTTAAAATGGTCGGTATAAATAACATCTGCATCTTCTGAGTCGTCAAGGCTTAAATAGTGGTGCAAAAATACAAATGGGACTTTAGAATTATTTAAAAAACTTAAAGTTTCATCATCCAATTGTGAGTGTACAATAATAAGGCCATCTATTTTTTTGCGTGTAATTAACTTTTTAATATTATTTTTTCCTGTAAATCTATTTTTAGAAAAAGCAACAATCAGGTCAAGGTCTTCTCTTTCCAGACTTTCTCTCAATTGATTATGCAAAGAACTAAAGTAAAAATTAATACTAAAATCAGCAAAGTTTTCGGGATAAATAACACCAATTGTACCGGTTTTACTTGTGCTTAAACTTCTTGCATTTGCATTAAATTCAAACCCTAACTCTTCAGCAATTTTTTTGATTCTTTTTTTTGTTTTTTCTGAAACCAAAGAACTGTTATTCAAACAGCGTGATACGGTAGATTGACTTACACCTGCTATTTTTGCAATATCATTTGTTGTAATTGCCACAATGATCACCTTTTGCATGCGCTTGCAATTTATATTGTTATTATATATTAACTTAAGTAAATTGTAAAGTATTTTTTGTAATTTTTGATTATTTTTTGTAATAAAAATCTATATAATTTTATGAAATATGAACAAAGGAGCATTGTTCCACTCACATTTTAAAGAATTATAATAACTTTTATACTTCTTTAAAATGTGAGTTCTACTAGGTAATATCATTTTACATAAAATTTTTTAAATCTGTATTGACATATGTTTAGAGTGAATCAATTTCTTCTCTCACGATTTTTACCCAGTTTTTAATGTTTTCGGGATTGTTGCCAAGAGTATGATTGTCCTTCATAACAAGTTCAACACAATTATCCCTGGTGATTTTCAATGCTTCTCTAATTTCTTTTCTGACAACCTCTTCATCCATTTTAGGCACCGCCAGATGTGACGGAGAAGGCTTCATGGAGTAAATATAATCATGCTTTAGCTTAGCGGCCATAAGCTCTTTATTTGCCCACGGTGACACCGAAACTCTCCTTAAATTGGGCACAGCTTTTACGATATCAACCCTGTCATCCATAGGTTCACAGCAGCCATAGCAAGTAAGTCCGAACCTCTCCATAAGCTTTTTCTGGTATGGGAAAATGAACTCTTCAAACATATCTGGAGAAATTCCAACAGTAACCTGGCTTTCTGCAAGCCCCCACATATCTTTGGTCCTTACCTTTCCGTCAAAATCTTCTGCCGGAAGTGTATCTGTAAAACCCATACCTCCTGACCCTACGAAAGAACCGTCATTATTAAGGCACAATAAATTATTCTCTTCCAAGAAATCCAGCCTTTCCATTGTACCTTTAAATAATATGTCCATAACTTCATGTACATGTTCCGGTTCATCATAAAAATCATACATGAGTTTTTCCATTCCTCTTAAAAAAACGAGATCATCGGTAAGACCTACAGACCAAAACCACACTGTATTTAGTCTTACGGTGATAATATCATCAAAAATTTCATGAGCTGTAGCCAACAAGCTTTCGGTTGTCTTATAATCTATAGTCAATTCAGGCTTGGTAATATCTTTTATTTGGCTGAATTCTTCCAGGACGGTTTCTATATGATAAGCTTTACCTTGTTCTGCGGTTTTCTTTTCAGTTGCTACCCTTGTACTGCCTGCCACTCCCCATTGTTTATCCTTATATACATAAGGTAGATTAAAATACGGTTCAACCACATAGTCATCATTCATTTCATTTCCCCAGAATATCTGTTTTCTTAAATGGTCTTCCCAATGTCTGGCAATACTGTTCTTACACTTTAGTTGACTTTCCGGTATCAGTTCATTCCATCCGTTTTCAGGATCACACAATAAAACCGGCCTGGTCCTTTGAAGATTATTATGTCTTATCCATAGTTTCTTCCTTTCCTCCATTATAGGCCTGGCTGCTATTTCTGCCACCTGCTTGCCAAGCTCCTTGAGAACCCTCTTGTCCTCATTCGAAAAACAAAGATCTGAGTAATCTGCATTGTTAAAATTAACTCTGAAATTTAATTGTTCAATCATATTTCCGCCTCCTAGAATATATTTTTACGTGCCCGGGCACGCAAAGTGCAAAAAAATTTTATATGTCTATGTTTTCTTTTGTCCTTATTTCCAGCTTGGTATATACCTGTTCGTTATCAGGCAATCTGTTATGAAAAAAGTACTCAAACAGTATTTTGATTGGCAAATACCCCTGCATGAAAGGTTCTTGAGTTATAGTAAAATCCACTATTTTATCTTTTATCAACTCTATCGTTTCGGGAATTTTATCAAAACATACAAATTTGATATGTCTTCTGTTTAGTTCTCGGATAGCCCTGCCAACTCCCCCAATACCTCTTCCCGTTATATAGATGGCATTTAAAGAATCCTGTCTTTTCAAAATCTCAACAGTCTGAAGATATGAAGATTCGTTATCATGTATATTTTGTAGGACATCGATAATTTTTATCGCGGGATATTCCTTTTCGATTATTTCCTTAAAGCCTGCAACCCTTTCCTGTAAAGCTTTAATTTTCTCCGGTCCGGTAATTACTAATACATTTCCCCCATCCGGAAGTAGCTTTCCAATCAGGTCTCCAGCAACTCTTCCACTCTTTTTCAAATCCTGGCCTACGAAGCACACCCGCTC
The DNA here is from genome assembly GCF_002252565.1 of Petroclostridium xylanilyticum. Taxonomy (NCBI): domain Bacteria; kingdom Bacillati; phylum Bacillota; class Clostridia; order Eubacteriales; family Oscillospiraceae; genus Petroclostridium; species Petroclostridium xylanilyticum. The sequence goes on along the minus strand of NZ_NPML01000029.1, from coordinate 311,779 downwards.
TATACCAGTTATATCAGTGTTGAAGGTTACAATTTTTATATTTTCTTCAGTAAGTTTTTTAAGTTCATTTCTTATTATTTCTTCATCTAGTGGAGATAAAGCCAATGCAGATATATTTTTACTATATAATTCTCTGATGCACATTAATTGCTCCTGTACATTCACACTGCCCATAACGCAGCATTCCACAGTAATACCAAATCCCTTCAGTTCATGAGAAGCTTTTTTCACACCTTCATAGACTTCTTGAAATAAAGGGTCATCTTTGTTTAGAATTATAACTCCGATTCTTAATGGTTTTTTTTGAAAGGCCAACGCTTTGCCAGCAAGATTGGGTTTATAACCCATTTCTTCTGCTATTCTCTTTACCCTTTCTCTCACTTCCTGGCTTACGCCCGGCCTATTATTTAAAACTTTATCAACAGTTCCCCTCGATACATTTGCAGCTTCAGCTATTGATCTTATAGTAACTATAACCTTCTCCTCCATTAAGTGCTCGGGCACGTTACTAAGGATATTATATCTTATGATTTAAGATAGTGTCAATATTTTTTAATAATTTTTTATAATAAAATATATATCATTTTGTTTAATATGTATAAAAAATAATATGTAAATTTTTTAATGCAACATAGCACACATATATATATGAAATGATAATAATTTTACATTAGAGTTATAATATGCACATGCTAAATACAGCGATTTTTACAAAAAAGGGCTTCGACATGGGGACGGTTCCTCAGTCGCATGAAAAGCGCATTCGACAGATGAACCGTCCCCAAGTCGCAGCCCTTCTTCCTGCTGAACCGGACTTTTTCAGTGGTTTCGGACACACCACTTGTTAGTGCAAAACTTGCAAATAGCGCTTTACGACGTGGAATGTCCCTAAGTCTCACCCTCTTTCGCAGCACAACTCGACTTTTTCAGTGATTTAAACCTATCCCCGTATGTTTATATAATAGCAGGTTGTTTATTCTAAAGTAACAAGCTTATTATTTTCAAAAGATTCTTTGCATGCATAAGCAATAATTGTAGAATTCGTACCATCATAAACAGTTACATCCGGTCTTCTGTTTTCAACGATGCAGTTTACAAATTCCTGCATTTCATTTAAATAGGCCTTTTCAAATCTTTCCAGGAACCCGGAAACACACTCCCTAACCACACCGTTATCATTAAATACAGTAACAAGATTTTTTTCCGGGATAGTGCCTATTCTTAAGCTTCCTTCAGTCCCGACAATCTCCGTTTCTATATGATATCCATGAGCACAGGTTCTGCCTGCATAAAACATTCCTATTGCACCATTCTTAAACTGTATCAATGCAGCTCCATTGTCGGCATCGTTATATTTCTTGAATTCTTCATAGGCATAGCATCCTCCAACGGCATATATGCTTTTTGCCTCGGAACCTAAATACCATCTTGCCAGGTCAATATCATGTATAGCCATATCCAGGAATAACCCACCGCTCTTTTCAGCAAAGGCAATAGCACCTTTTACTGCCTTTACAGGGTCCAAGCCATAACATCTTATAAGGATAGGTTTGCCGATTGCGCCTTCTTCTATCTTCTTCTTCGCATAAGCGTAAGAGTCATCATAACGTCTCATGAAACCTAAGAAAAAGACCTTGTCAGGATGTCTTTCTACAGCTTTTTCTGCAATTTTGCATTCTTCCAGGTTAACTCCTAAAGGTTTTTCACTGAATACATGGAACTCGGCATCCAGTGCTGCCTCAATTTGTTTGCAATGTTCTGTAGATGAGGAAGATATTGCAATTGCATCCAACTCTTTATTTTTGAGCATTTGATTAAAATCGGTATATCCGTAAGGAATATCCCAACTTCTTACTACATCATCTACTTCTTCCTGTATAAGGCTGCATACTGCCGTTAACTCTGCATTTGGTATTCTAAATGCAATATTCTCTGCATGCTTTCTTCCCAATCTTCCAAGACCTACAGCTCCTATTTTAATCTTTTTCATAATATACTGAATCTCTCCTCACTTTTTATGAATTTATAAGTCAAAATTATTCGTCAAGTTTTTGATTATCAAATGGGTGCATTTTCTGAATTTGAAGAATGCTATTCCAATAACAGAGGTGTTAATTATTTTCTATATTTGTCAATTAATACAGCAATTACGATAACTGCACCAATGATTACCTGTTGTAAATAGGAAGATACATTCAGGATATTCAATCCATTTCTAAGAACACCCATAATTAATGCGCCAATAAGTGTTCCTGTAATTTTACCTTCTCCACCTACAGTACTTGTACCCCCAATTACTGTTGCTGCAATTGCATCAAGTTCATAGTTGATTCCTGCAATAGGCTGGGCAGAATTTAATCTTGCTGTTAATACGATTGAGCCTATTGCTGCCATTAATCCGCTTATAGAATAAATTACAACTTTATACCTGTTAACATTTATACCTGATAACCTGGTGGCTTCTTCATTACCGCCAATGGCATAAGTATATCTTCCCAATCTTGTATACTTTAAGATATAGTAAGCAATAGCATATAATATTACTGTCATAATGATCTGAGATGGGATTCCCAAAAAAGTACCTGTCCCGAACCATCTAAATGCCGGGCTGAAACCTGAGATGGGCCGGCCGTTGGTGTATACCAGTGCAAGCCCCCTTGCTATGCTCATCATCCCTAAAGTTGCAATAAAGGGAGGTAATTTACCTTTTGTAATCAAAAATCCATTGATATATCCGCACAGTACTCCTATTACAAGAGCAATGACCAGACTGACCGGAAGAGGATGGCCTGCCTGCAGGGAACTCGCCATAATTACTCCCGCCAGGGCAACAATAGAACCTACCGATAAATCAATTCCTCCTGTAAGTATAACAAAAGTTAAACCTATGGCTATAATTGCATTAATGGATGATTGCATCACTACATTGATTAGATTGTTGGCCGTAAGAAAAACCGGCGATAAAATGCTTATAACAATACACATGAGTGCCAATCCTATTAAAGTAGCAAAGTCCCTTATACTAAATATCTGAAATTTGTCAAATTTTTTAACCTCAATACTCATTCTATTTTATTTCCCTCCTGTAGCAAAATGTAATATTTTTTCCTGTGTTGCTTCATCTCTTGTTAATTCACCGGTAATTTTACCCTCATGCATTACGTAAACCCTATCACTCATGCCCAGGACTTCCGGCAGCTCTGATGAAACCATAATGACTGTAGCTCCATTTTTAGTCAACTGGTTCATCAGCTTATATATTTCTACTTTCGCCCCTACATCAATACCCCGGGTAGGCTCATCTATGATTAATATGTCGGATTGAGTAGCAAGCCATTTCGCCAAAACTACCTTTTGTTGATTGCCACCGCTTAAGAACTTTACTTTTTGGAATAAACTTGGCGTTTTAATATTTAAATTATTTACCAATTTTTCACATAATTCTTTTTCCTTCTTAAAGCTAATAGCAGTATTTTTAGTTATTTTTTCTAAGTTAGAAAGTGTAATGTTCTGTTTTACATCCAGCTTTAATACCAAGCCTTGATGTTTCCTATCTTCCGTGAGAAAACCAATTTTACATTTGATTGCATCTTTAGGTGATTTTATGTTAACTTTTGTACCATGAATGTAAATGTCTCCTTTATCGATAGGATCTGCCCCGAATATCGCACGCATTAATTCGGTCCTGCCTGCTCCCATCAACCCTGCAAAACCTACAACTTCTCCCTTTCTTGCATAAAAGGAAACATCTTTTAACCGTTTCCCCTGGCTGAGGTTGCACACTCTTATGGATTCTTCCCCAACCGGCGCATACTCTTTGGGAAATTTCTCTTTTAAGCTCCTTCCCACCATCATTTGAATAAGTTGGTCAATAGTGGTGTCTTTCACATTCACTGTACCAACATATTGTCCATCTCTCAATACGGTTACGCGGTCACCAATTGTTAACAGCTCTTCCATTCGGTGTGATATATATATGATACATACCCCTTTAGCCTTTAAATCCCTTATGGTTTTAAAAAGTTCTTCTATTTCTCTCTCTGTAAGGGATGATGTAGGCTCATCCATGATGATTACATCCGGGTTAAAGGATAGTGCTTTTGCAATTTCCACCATCTGTTGCTGTGCAATGGTTAAATTTTTTACGATGGTCCTTGCGTCTATATTCACTCCCAGGTTATTTAAAAGTACTTGTGCGTCACGGTTAATTTTTCCCCAGTCAATTTGAATACCTATTCTCGGCTCGCGTCCTAAAAAAATGTTTTCTGCCACACTTAAGTATGGGACCAGATTTAACTCCTGGAATATCATACTGACGCCTTTCTCTTCCGCATCCTTTATGCTGTGGATTTCATAAGGCTGTCCTTTTAGAAATATTTTGCCGCTGGTTTGTTTGTAAACCCCTGTCAAAATCTTCATCAAAGTTGATTTTCCTGCCCCGTTTTCTCCTAATAATACATGTACTTCGCCTTTACGGGTTTCAAAATTGACATTATCCAAGGCCTTTACTCCAGGGAATTCCATCGTTATATTTTCCATTTTTACAACGGTATCATCGTACATCCACTCTACTCCTTTCTTGGATAATCCAGGTTCACGGTTAATAGTTCACAGTTCACGGCCTTAAAGTTTTTTTGCATGCAGGCTGTGAACCGTGAACTATATCACCTGAACAATAAATGTTTAAATATTATTGAATCTTATCTTTAGTAATTAATTCAACCTTTGTAGGAATATAGTTTTCTATATTGCCGCCTTTAAGTAGTTCTACAGCTTTTTCTACTCCCAATCTACCCATTTCGCTTGGATACTGGGCAACAGAACCATGCATTTTTCCTTCCTTGATTGCAGTTTTGGCATCATCGCTGGCATCAAATCCTAAAACAATAATTTGTCCTGTTTTGCCAGCCTGGGCAATAGCTTCTACCGCACCAAGAGCCATCAGGTCATTTGCCGCAAAAACACCTTGTACATCCGGATTAGCTGTTAAAATATTCTGAAATACATCATATCCCTTATCTCTTTCCCATTGTGCCGTCTGGGATGCAACAATCTGAATGTCAGGAGCTATTTCTTTAAGTTTATCCTTAAAGCCGCCTACACGGGCATCACTGGTTTCATGTCCTGCAATTCCTTCTATAACTGCTATCTTCCCTTTTCCTTTCAATTGTTCAGCCATGTACATCGCTGCAATCTGACCACCATTATAGTTGTCAGAGCCTATGAAAGTAGCAGTTTTAGCCCCTTCAGCTTTGGCTGCCGCTTCATCAAGCTTTGTATCAACAATCAGCACCGGTATGCCTGCCTCATTGGCTTTCTTAACAGCCGGAACGATTTCTTTGGAACCGGAAGGTGAAATAAGGATAGCATCTACTTTCTTTGTAATCATGTTCTCCATGATCTGCATTTGCTTTTCAACGTCAACTTCTCTCTCTGCTGCCTGAACAATCAAATCTACACCTAATTGGCCTGCCGCTTTTTTGGCTCCCTCTTCCATAGAAATAAAGAAAGGATTATTTAAGGTTTTTGGAATCAAGGCTATTTGCAGCTTCTTGTCAGCAGGTTTATCAGTTGTTTCTTTTGGCGTTTCCGCTTTAGGAGTTTCTTTTGGCGTTTCCTTTGGTGTTTCTTTTTGAGCACATCCAATCATAGCAAAAGACAATAAACCAACAACTAAGATCAGGCTTACAATTTTCATAATTTTTTTTGACATTTTTGAATTCCTCCTTAACATTTTCATTTTATGGAATTTAGAATGGTATAAAGAGATTAGAAAATAATTTTTTACTTTTAATTAAGAAGCAACACCTCCTGATATCATGAGCTTTAATAGTTTGCCCGGTGCAATGCACACCTGCAATGTTCACATCACTAATGCTACTACAAGTCCCCACAAAATAAAACTTCAAATTCAAAAAATTACTCTGAAAAATTATAAAAAATAGACTTTAATTTTTAACAATTTATTTGAATTTTAATAAAACAGTGATTTTTTTATATATATTTTTTTATGAATTTTTCATAAAATTCCAATATCTAACATTGAAAGATTGTAAAAAAACTTTTATAATGAAACATACAAAATATAAAATATTTCGAAATACCGTATCTGAAACATTGGAATTATAAATCAAATAAATCCAAACGAATATGATATTTTTGTAAAAGGTGGAAATTTATATGAAAAAATTTTTTTCTTCTTTTTATCTGCGTGTCAAAAATACCATAGACAAGTACTCCTATATCCCCAGAATTAAAAGTAATATTAACTTTAAAAGTACTTTTACGAAGCTCATTCTTTCTTATCTTATTCTTGCAGCAGTTATACTGAGTTTATCAACAGTGACGCTTTATATGAGTTACAGAAACAAGGTCCTCCAACAAATTAACAACGTGTCAGAGAAACTTCTTGTCCAGACTAACTATTTTACTGATTACCTGGTAAACTGGACTGCAACCTCCGGCCGTCATTTATATAGAGATACAGATATTTTTAATTTAATGTATGGCAAAAAAATAAGTTACACGGATGAAGTTGTTGGCAAAAGAAAGCTGAATCTTTCCATTCCGGTAATTCCTTTTACCCATTCCATATATGTTTACAATGGCGTAAATAAGATATTTTACTCATCTATAAGCGAGCCAACCTATCTTCGTGACTTTTATGACAGGGAAATAATTTCATTATTAGAGAATAGAAAACAATATGCAAACACAAGATTGATTCCAAGAAAGGTTTTTTTCTCTGTAGATGGATTGAAAGGGCTAAGTTATAAGGGCAATATCCTTACAATTATTATATCGGACTATCCTGTCCAGGACGGGCTTGACGATGGAGCTTTGATACTGAATCTGGACGCAAGAGAGATTCAAAACGTTTTCAAAAATATATCACCTAAAAATTCTGATATTTTTATTATTGACGGTGCAGGAAACATTGTATCCCATTCCGACCCTCAAATGTTTATGCAAAATGTTTCGGAGCATAAACATATAAAAAATATTTTGTCCGCAAAGAAAAACAGAGGATATCTTATTGACGTAGTGGATGGTAAAAAATCCCTGATTACCTATGTTACTTCAGAAAAACTTGATTTAAAATTTATAAGTGTTATCCCTTATAATAGCTTGTTAAAAGATTTAAATGCTATGACGCATCTGACTATTATAATATCAATCATATTGCTCATAATAGGGATTCTATTGTCATACTTTTTCTCTAAACGAATATATTTTCCTATTCATAAAATAGTAAAGAATATACAGGAGCATTTATCAAAGCAAAAGAATAAAAATACTTCTATAGAAAATAACAGAATAGATGAACTGGATTATCTGTCAAATGTACTTGATGGATTACTTCATCACACTTTATCACTTGAAAATTTATCCCAGATTGATATAAATTTTGTAAAACAGCAGTTATTAAAGGGGGTATTGTTGAATACTTCAAACCAAATAAAAGACTTAGATATTAAATTTACCGAATTAAATATAAACATTACTCCCCAGAATCTCTTTGTATATGTACTGAGAATAGATTCATACAAGGAGTTCTATTCAAAATATTCAAAAGAAAACATGGATTTACTGAGGTTCGCCATAGGGAACATAGCTTCAGAAATAACATCCAGGAACTATCCATGTGATACTGTAGATATGGGAGATGACCATATAGCAGTAATATTAAATGTTAGCGAAAAAGAGTATCCTCAGACAATGAATATACTGTTAAACTCTATAGAAGAAATTCAAAATGCTGTTTCCCAGTATCTTGAGGTTTCGGTCACGGCAGGTATCGGAAATTGGGTTAAAGATTTAACCGATGCATCTCTTTCTTATAAAACTGCTTATGACTATACTCATTACAGATTTAAATATGGCCCAAAATCAATTTTATTCCACGATAAAATTGTAAATGATATTAATGAAGATTATAGATATCCTGAAGAAAAAGAGACAAATATCTTTAATGCACTCAAATTAGGTCATCTGAAAGATGTAGAGTGTGCTTTATCGGAAATGCTTAATGAAATTAAGCAATATTCGTATAAAGATATGCTGCTGGCAATAACACAGTTAACAATAAATTCGAAAAAATTGCTAAAGGTGTTATACAATATAGACCATGAAAATATATATATTGATATCAGATCCTTTAGAAAAAACCTGGAAATGTTTGAGAATATAGAAGAAATAAAACATTGGCTATTAGATTTGTATACAAATACGATTCAGCAGCGGGAAGAAAAAAAATCAAATAGAAAAGAAGAGATAGTGAATGCGGCTATTGATTATATTGAATATAATTATTCTAACCCATCTTTATCTCCTGAATTAATTGCTGATTATGTTAATATTTCACCAAACTATTTGCGGTCAATATTTAAAGAAGTGAAAAATGAATCTTTATCTGCTTTCATAAACGAATACAGGTTGAAAAAAGCAAGGCATCTTCTGGAAACGACCAATTTAACAGTAAGTGAAATATCCAATTCTATCGGTTATTCTAATAGCACCTATTTTTATACTGCGTATAAAAAATTTTACGGCATTACACCGAACCAGTATCGAAAAATTATACTTTACAATCAAACAGAAAAAATTGGTACAGAAATAGATTAATCAGTAAAAGAATAATATCCGGCACAGATTTGCCGGATATTATTCTTTACTTCATTAAATACAACCTATGTCCTACTGTAATCTTTTACTCAATTTTTCTTTTACGTTTGGAATTATCTGGTATATGCTATCAATCGCCTTGCTCATCTGTCCTACACTTAGATCTTGAATGTCTTTATCTTTATATCCCATTTCTTCCATTATTGCACTGATAACTTGATCATTTTCAGCATCCAAACCTGCATTTCTTATTTTGGATTTGAAAAAGTTTATTTGCCGTTCAGATGCCTTCCGGATTGGCGCTGCACCCTCTTTAGCCTGCTTTTCCTCTTTATTGCTTTTAATCCTTTCCTGTACTTCCTCAAACTCTTCATCTAACAAGGCTGCTTCTCCAGGGTAAAGCCAGTCATTTTCCCCCATTAACTTCCTAATTACCCTGTCACAGGCCCCTGTTATGGTCTTTTCCAATCCGAACTCCTTATCTTCCACCAACGCTTTTCCTATTTCAAACCTTTCCCATTCTGTTAAAAACAAATCAGGATTGGGTTTGATCTTTGGCCTTCCCTCTTCCCATATTATTTTTCCATTTTCATCTCTCATTATATTTTTCTGTTCAATCTTCTTTGCGATATATTTCTGGTAGCGGTTGTAATAGTCTATCTGCTTGCCGTCAGTGATTGTTTGTCCGGTTTTTAACAGCCTCCCTTTTACTTTAGCAATAAACGTGGATAACTCTACCATACCAATTCCAGGGAATTCTGCTCTATTTTCTTTCAGTGTCATAACTTGTATATCTTCGATAGATATCCCCTTTTCTCTGGCTTTTTTGAACAATCCTTCTGCTTTTAATCTTAGCTCTCCTTGTGCTCCAACATAAAAGTCTTTTTCAGTATTATAAGTCACTGCATTATCATCTATATCTTTTACAGATAATTCTTCACTATCGCCAATATTGATTAAGGATTGATTTTCATCCATTGTGATTCCTCCATTATGGCTTAGATCTTTTTTATTATTATTCTTTGCTTATCCACAAATAAATACTATGCCTTATGTTTCTACCAATCCATAACTTTACCTGTATCAGAAAAATTTTTATGAGATTATAATTTTTACATAATTTTATACTTCTCAAATAGCATCTATGACAGTATAATATATAGTAAGGTAAGTCATAAATAATAACACGGTGGTGATAATTATGAAGATAGAAAGAATAAGCCACAACAAGATTAAAGTTACTCTTTCAATTGACGATCTTGAACAATGGAACATTGACATTGAGAATTTGTCGTACAATTCTCCAGAAACCCAAGAAATGTTTTGGAATATGATGAAGCGGGCAGAAACAGAAACAGGCTTTTATGTAGATGACTCACAACTCATTGTGGAAGCTATGCCTTTACAATCAGAAGGATTTGTTATTATTATAACAAGAGTTGATGAAGAAGATGATTTTGAATCTATCCATAAGTATATTAAGAATAAGTTCCGAAAATCTGAACTTAGGGTAAAAAGAAAAAATAAAAAGATAAGTTCGACTTTGATGCTATATATGTTCTCCAGTTTTGAAGATGTTTGTTCCGCAAGTGCACGGCTGATAGATATTTACGATGGAGAAAGTACCTTGTATAAGTATAAGCAGTATTATTACCTGACTCTGACTAGAAATTGCACTATAAATAGCTATCCTGAATCTATCGAAACTATATTAAGCGACTATGGACAAAAAATCAGTCATCCTTCTATTCAAGAAGGTTTTTTGAACGAACACGCAACTAAAATCGTTGAAAATAATGCAATAGAAGTGTTAAGTAATTATTTTTGCAAATAAAAACTGCTGTTATACACAGCAGTTTTTATTTCATAATATCTTCTCCCCCTACGGTCTCAGCAAAATTTACTATACAAGGTATTTTGTTTTTAACAATCAACCGGCTCTTGCTCTCACACTCTCCATATAAAACCAATTTCTCAGCATTCTACAATTGTGTACTTTTCAGGCAGTTTTTTTGCAGTGGTGGAAGCCAAACTTGCATTATTTAACAACTGGGTAATTATAAAATTGTGTTCCGAGGAACAATCTCTTTTGCTTTGCGCATCCATAAAAGCAATCCCAATAGAAGGTAGTACTTCTAAATTATTAATCCATTTTTTGAATTTAAATTCATTAATAATCTCTTTTGCTAAATGAATAGCATTCACCTTATTACCGTCCAGCAGCAAAACAAATTCATCCCCTCCGAACCTGCACACCCAAGTATTCAAATTTTCATACATCTGTAGGAGATTACTAATTTGAATGATAATTTTATCACAAGTCTCATGTCCAAAATCCTTGTTCATTTGCCCAAATTTATCTATATCTATGAAAATAAACGAAAAAGGTTTATTATTCTTTAGTAGCATTGAGGCTTTAGACAGCAGGTACTCCTTTTTATACATTCCGGTTAAGTTGTCTGTATATTTCCCAATCTCCGTATATAAGACCATTTTTGTTAAAATACCTACTATTCTTTCTTTATCGACTATTACCAGCCTTTCAATATCATATTTTTCCATTAACTCTTTTGCTTCCCATAAGGTATTATGGGGTTCTAGGACTATAACATTTCTAGACATAACATCTGCAATAATCCTGTTAGGATTGGCCTGCCTGATATCTCTGGAAGTTATTATCCCAACCAGCCGCCCATTTTCCACCACAGGCAAACCACCTATTTTGTTATCCCTCATAATTTGTTCTGCCTTTTTTACCCCACTTAAAATATCTATTGTTAGTGGCTGACGTGTCATTATCCCGTCAATAATCATATTTCAATCGACCTCTTTACGTTAATTACAATATCAATATTAGCTTTATATACAGAGTTTTCGCTAACAAACTTATCAACTTCATCTAAAATTATCGATAAAAGCTTTTCAGTTGGTATCATCCGCAAAACTGTTTTTCTAGCTACTATTGCTTCAATTTTATCATGTTCCAGCCTAATAATATCGTATTGGTCTGGAGATAATATGTCTGCCATTCTCCGGGCAGCTTCCGGTCCAATAGGTGCAGATCTACCAACAATCAAAAGGTCCTGCATAGGCGGCATCTCAAACTCACAAAATTTAATTGATATATCGGCGCTTTTTGATTGTTCATACTTTGTTTCCATATTAGTCCTCCTAAAGATGAAAATCTAATTATTTAAAAATAATCTTAATGATTAAAATGGAGAGCTTATAAACTACTTTAATAATTTATATCTAAGCCAAGCTGAGAAACATAATAAAATACACTTTCCCTGGCTATAAATTTATAACTTATTTTTCGATAAGTAGGATGCCATCACACTTTATTGTTTGATTTCAAAACTTAAACAATATTTATATTGAAATGATTTCAATAGTCCACAAGACCTATAAAATTCATATAACATAGGACCACAGAATTATTTCTACTTTTACTCATGATTTTACAAAATTTTACGATAAAATTCAACAAAAATTGATATTTTGATTAATATTATAATGCCAAGTGAAGCATTTATAGTCTAATATACAGTATATGAAAATTTTATCAATCTTTCAATATTATTTGAAAATTTTGTAGTATTTTATCGAAAAAAAGGTGCAGTAGGAAAATAATCCTTGCGGGTTTCACAATTGCGCAACTTTGTCCACTTTTTTTGCTCAAGCTATTTCCTTAATAGAAATAAAACAACCTGTAGACGTTATATTTGGCATCTACAGGTTACTTTATTAATCTTTGTTATTCTATAGTTATGACAGAAACAGGACATCCAGCTTCTGCTTCTTTGGCCTTATCTTCCACTTCCTTTGGTACTTCATCTACATATACTTCTGCTAGAGCATCATCTGCCATTCTAAATACTTCAGGGCATGTTGCAGGGCATAAACCGCATCCTATACATCCATCCCGTTCAATAAAAGCCTTCATAGACATCTCTTCCTTCTTTTTTAAGTAAGACTAAAAACAACTACTAACAACATTTTAAACTTTTCTTTTGCCAGAAGTGCATGAGGTATATTGGCAGGCATTATAATTGTTTGACCCTTTTTCAATAAGAATTTTTCTTCTCCCACAGTGACCTCTGCCTCACCGTCCAAAATATAAACCATGGCATCGCCGGTAGAAGAATGAGAACTGATTTCTTCACCTTTATCAAAAGCAAATAATGTAACACTTACAGGTTTTCCCTGTGCCAGCGTCCTGCTGACCACCTGCCCTTCTTGATACTCTACCAGCGATTCCAGGTCAAGTACTTTTGCAAATTCAATGTTTTTAATAAAATGTTCATTGTTATTCATTGCAATCCTCTCCTTTTTATTATCTTTGAGTTTATATTACCACAACTATCTATATATTACTGTGATGCTAATCACAGTTTTCCCTTTTCTTAGGACTTTCATGTTGTTTTAGTACTCAATGGCGTATTTTCACATTCCATGTACTTGTAGAATATACTGATAATATAAAGGCCCACATTCCAATCAGTAACCAATTATAGCTAAACAATCAATACTAAAAAATTAGGGATTGGAGTTGATAAATATTGGTAAAAGATTGTGCAGTTAAAATACAAAATGTATCTATGAAATATCACTCTCTTGAAGGAGAAATTAGTGCTTTGGCGGCTATTGACCTGGAAGTGCTTAAAGGTGAATTTGTAAGCATCGTAGGACCCAGCGGGTGTGGTAAATCCACGCTGTTATCCATTATCTCCGGTCTGCTTCAACCTTCCTCAGGAAAAGTATTTATAGAGAACGAAGAAGTAAAGGGAACATCCTCAAAGGTAGGGTATATGCTGCAAAAAGACCATCTTTTTGAGTGGAGAACCATACTTCAAAATGTTACTCTTGGTCTGGAGATACAGAATAAGCTTACCGAAGAAACAAAAAATTATGCCATTGAACTGTTGAAAACTTATGGCTTGGGAGATTTCCAAAACCATTATCCCCGTCAGTTGTCGGGAGGTATGCGGCAAAGAGCTGCTCTCATTCGAACTCTTGCAGTAAAACCTGAAATCCTTCTACTGGATGAAGCTTTTTCTGCATTGGATTATCAAACCCGGCTGGCAGTCGCAGATGAGGTTTATACCATACTGAAAAAAGAAAACAAGACAGCGATTATGGTCACTCATGACATAGCAGAAGCTATTTCGATGGCCGATAGCGTAGTCGTACTTTCCCAACGTCCTGCTACCATTAAAAATATACATAAAATTCAGCTTACCTGTGAAAAATGTACTCCTTTAGGTAGAAGAGAGGCTCCCGAATTCAGGCATTACTTCAATAAAATATGGAAGGAGCTGGATGTACATGTTAAATAACCATAAAAAAGATTTACAAACTGAAAATATTTCGTCAGAACATCTTCAATGGTTGAAAAAAATCAAACAGCGGCAGATGATGATACACATTACAAGATTCGCCATACTTCTTGCATTTATTGTATTATGGGAAGTTGCAGGAACTTTGAAAATCATCGACCCTTTTATCGCCAGCCAGCCATCAAGGATATGGAAAACTTTAGTGACATTGCACCAAGATGGTTCGCTATATATTCATACATTAATAACTACCTACGAAACCATTATCGGCTTTGTCCTGGGAACATTGCTGGGTACCGGTGTAGCGATGCTCATGTGGTGGTCAAACTTCCTGACTAAAGTGTTAGACCCCTACCTGGTAGTATTAAACAGTTTGCCTAAAACCGCCCTGGGCCCTATTATCATTGTATGGGTGGGAGCCGGCCAGCCTGCAATTATTGTCATGGCACTTTTCATCTCATTTGTAGTAACTATCCTGGGTGTGCTGAGCGGGTTTCTGGAAGTTGATGAAGACAAGATAAAACTTCTTAAGACTTTCGGAGCAACCAAATGGCAAGTGCTCACAAAAGTAATTCTTCCTGCAAGTGTCCCCACCATCATCTCTGCAGTTAAGATTAATGTAGGTTTATCCTGGGTTGGGGTTATTGTAGGTGAATTTCTGGTATCTAAAGCCGGACTTGGGTATCTTATCGTTTACGGCGGGCAAGTATTTAAACTAGACCTGGTAATGACCAGTGTAATCATTCTTGCTGTCATAGCCGCGCTTATGTACCAGGGAGTAGCATGGGTGGAAAGCAACTATTTAAAATGGAAACAATAAATATAATTGCAAGAGGCTGTTGACAGAATGTCTACAGCCTTAGTTTATATTTTTCACAAATTCCCCGAACCCCAAAATATCAGACCACGACTACACACTCTGACCATTCTTTAAATAACGTGGTATTGACAGATTAGGAGGTTCATATTGGATACCTTTTATCACCAGATTATTTTCTGTCAGCAGATTTACATCTTGCATATCAATATTAACTGCGTTTTGTCTTATCACCTTCGATAAGTTTGCCTTTTCATGTGCGCAATAAAAACACCTGCTGCCAATGCATATCAAACTCTACTCCTATAGTTGATATGACTTTTGGACTATTTATAATTATATAAAATAGTTAACTCAAATGCAATATTGGAGAGCAATTTTCCTTAAATGATATTATTATATATTTACTGATAATGATTTTACATGGAAGATAAAGTCAATAAGTTCACAGTTCACGGTTCACGGTTCACAGTTCACAGTAAAAGCTATTAAATCGTTTATTACTGTGAACTGAGAGCTGTTAACTGTGAACTATATAGATAAGTTGGATTATATAATAAATTGTAAAAATTTTCAACAGCTTTTAAATATTTTTACGGATTTTGTTGAAAAATGGGAAATAAGAGCTACGAATAAGAAATGAAGGCTGCTGTTCAGGAAATGAGAGCCCAAAATTTACCCTTCTATCACTTCACTTCTATGAATAAAATTAGTAACAAAGGTTTATATCGATAACCAATATTAAAGTTAAAAATAAATTAATGTAGTTATCAATGAAATTAATCAACTTTAAAATTACAATATTTAGTTTTAAAGTTGGTTAATTATAAAATGGAGGAATTTGCTTTGAAATTAAATACAAAATCTTTGCTATATGGAACTTTTGTTTTAACTGCAGCAAATTTTATTGTACGCTTATTAGGGTTCATTTATAGAATATTCTTAAGCAGGATGATTGGCCCTGAAGGTATGGGGCTTTTTCAACTGGTTTTTCCCCTTTATATGGTAAGCATAACTGTAACTGCCTCGGGTATTCCTATCGCCGTTTCCCGTCTGGTTGCAGAACGAAAAGCTATTGGGGACGAGCGTGGTATTGTACGGACAGTTATTATATCCCTTTGTCTGATAACAATAGTATCCATTTGCCTGTCTGCTTTTTTTGTATTAAATATAGATCAAATCACCGTTAACCTTCTTCAGGATTTCAGAATTCGTCCGGCACTATTTATTTTTTTTCCGTGTATCTTAATCACCGGTCTTGCTGCAGTATTTAAAGGCTATTTCTACGGATTAAGGGACATCCACCCACCCGCTTTTGCTGAAATCGCAGAACAGATTATACGAATGATACTGGTATCAGTTATTCTATCATGCATTCCATCATTAAATGAGCAAACATCAGCAGCAATTGCGGTATTTGGTATGGTCATGGGAGAATTAGCCGGCCTTTTGTACTTGCATTACAGTTATCATCAGTCGGTAAAAAACTATTCCAAATCTAAAGAAACACCATCGGTAGTGCGAATATCTAAAACCATACTTGGCATTGCTCTTCCTATTACATTGACACGCCTTATCGGTTCATCTATGGGAGCTGCCAATTCTATCCTGATACCGCGAAGGTTGGCAGCGGGAGGTATGACAAGCAGTGAAGCCATCGGAACTTATGGAATTATTTCAGGCATGGTCATGCCTCTTCTATTTTTTCCTTTTGCTTTAATCAGCGCTTTATCGGTAATATTAATTCCCAACCTTTCTGAAAATGTAATACTTAAAAATTGGTCTAATATCCGCGATAAGATATCAAAAAGCATACTGATTACATGTTTGACTGCTTTTCCCACTATGGCCTTATTAGTCCCTTTAGCACACCCCATCGGCATTGTTCTTTATGATCAACCCGATGTTGGTAATCTTTTAACCCCACTGGCATTTTCTACAATTTTTCTCTGCCTGGACTATAGCTTAGGGAATATCCTCAATGGGTTGGGGAAGCAGGCTCGTGCCGCAGTTCATTCTACTATAGGAGATGTGATCCAAATTATCTGCACTTATTTTCTGGTGGCACACCCCAGCTTTGGGATTTATGGATTTATCATTGGCTTTATTGCAAACAGTATTTTGGTATCCGTGCTTAATTTTATTACCGTCGTTCAGGTAACTAGGTTAAAACCACAATTTTCCAATTGGTTTATAAAACCTGGACTAGCATCGTTATTAATGGCTTTAGTGGTTCGGCTTTTATACCTCGTACTTACAAATTATAAAATTGCTTATGGTTTATCACTAATTATAGCTATAACCATAGGGTTAATGGTACTGTTTATTACATTTGTTTTGCTTGGCAGTATCCCTTATTCTTTTTTGAACAAACTGCTCAGGATTTTCAGTCCTCCTTTACATAACGATATAGATGCGTGATTGTAAACTTGAAAATATTATACATTTTTAAAACTTTTCAGAGTCTCAAACAAAAAAACATTAAAACTTATACATTTATGCAATATATCTGAACTTATGTTTTTTGCTTTCTATAAAAATTTAACTTTTAAGGATGGCAAATTTCGAATCTCTCACCCTAAATCTTTCCATGTTATTATGCTTTTAAGATACAATTAATTTTTTAATCTTACAAAAAATGACTGCCAGTTGCGGCAGTCAAATCAAATAGTACTTACAAATCCTACACAATCTCCTGTAGAATACTATCAATCGTTTCTTTGGAGATATCTTCTTTTAGTATTTTTACAACTTTTCCCTCTTTTATAAACACACAACAAGGTGCATCCACTACTCCTAATCTCTCAGCCATACTCATTTTTTTGTATATATCTATTTTATTTACACATAGCCTATGATTATTCTCCTGTTCAACTTGTTCTATTAAAGTCAAAAGCTTTCTGCATTTTTCATCAGTAGCGCACCATAGATAGACCATCCCGGGGAGATCTTTCCTTAAAATCTCATTTTCAAATATCTCTGTCTCTGCAATATATTTTTCCGCCCCCACTCCGGCAATGGCTCCATCCCCTACTGCCGTAGCGACCTGCTTAAGAAACTTTTCTCTTACGTCTCCTGCAGCAAACACCCCCGGAATATTGGTTTCCATATTTTCATTTGTAATGATATACCCGCCTTTGGACATATTAATCTGACCTTTAAAAATCTCGGTATTAGGAATATATCCAATAAAGAGAAAACACCCATCTACCCGAACAGGTATCTTTTCACCTGTCTTGACATTTTTAAGGATAACCTGTTCTAGTATATCTTCTCCAACATATTCATCCACCATAGTATTCCATATAAATTCCATCTTTGGATTCTTTAACGCCTGTTCTTGCGCAATTTTATTCGCATCCATAATACCTTCATCGTGGATAACTGATACTCTAACCTTTTTGGCAAACTTTGTCAAAAACATTCCTTCTTCTATAGCAGCATCTCCGCTTCCCACAACTAATACTTCCTTATCGGTAAATCTAGCTGCATCGCAAGTGGCACAGAAAGAAATCCCCTTATCAAATAAGAATTTTTGCTCATTAATAGCACCGGTCAGCCTCGGCTTTCCTCCTGTCGCTATAATTACAGCTTTTGCTTCATAGTTTACGCGAAAAGTCTCAACTATTTTCGTCTTTCCTTCCAATTGCACTCCCTTTACATCAGTCAGCTTAATTTTTACGCCAAATTTTTTTGCCTGCTGTTCAAATAACTTCATTAATCCAAGCCCTGTCTGTCCTTCCGGGAATCCGGGATAGTTTTCTATCTCGTTCGTATAAGTAGCTAGGCCTCCCAGTAAAGATTTTTCTATAAGTAAAGTTTTAAGTCTCGCTCTCCCACAGTATATAGCAGCGGTCATACCTGCTGCTCCCCCGCCAATAACCACAACGTCAAATTGTTCTACTTTTTTATCCACTTTTATGACCCCTTTCAATATTTGAGGCGGCTTTAGGCCGCCTCAAAATATATTACATAAAATATTTAACCAGAAGCTTACTTCCAATCCATGCACCTGCAAAAATAAATACAGTATATACCCATCCGTGCAGAGACATAGATGCAACGCCACTGAAAAATGCCCCAACGTTACATCCAAAAGCAATTCTAGCGCCATACCCCATTAGCAATCCTCCAAGTATTGCTGCTATAACCTGTTTGTATGATTTAATCATTTTGAATTTAAATTGAGATGCTAAAAGAGTAGCTAATAAGGCTCCTAGTATGATTCCAATGTTTTGCCATGAACCGGCATCTGCCATAAAACCTTCGGCAAGCGCCTTCCCATGAGCAGTATTGTTAAAATACACCCAATCATTTACTTTCCCACCAAGTGTTTGATAAACCCATGCTCCCCAATACGAAAAAGCTGTCGTAACACCCCAGGGCTTTCCTGAAAAAGCAAACAGAGTAATATTCAGCAAAGCCAGTATAACTGCTCCTGCCGTGTAGGACCAAGGATCCTTCAAAAATTTTTTATAATAAATATTCTCCTGAATCTTCACGCTGTCCCCCCCAGTTATAATATCTAACAAATACTTTTATTTTGTCTTTTCAATATACACTTCCCATTCTCCGTCATCTACCTCTTCCAGTTCAACGTTATACCCTTCTTTTCTGGCCCATTCAGGTACATTCTTCATTGCACAGCTATGATCAATATGTACGACAAGTACATCTCCTATATTTAATGTTGCAATTTTCTTCTGTGTTTTGATCAAAGGTACGGGACAAGCTTCCCCTAAACAGTCTAATTTATATTCAGCCAATTAAATCATCCTTTCGTTGAATTATTATTCTCTAAATTTTCTTTCATTCTTTTGCGGTTTTCAAACCAGTCCGCTAAAATATACAACGCACCTAATACAATCAACTGTATAAACAGCGCACCCATCCATCCGAAAATATCTGGAAGAAACACAGGCTTAGATTTTGAAATGGAAACTGTCTTCCACCAACCAAAATCATGAGCCCCCCACAATGATCCTATACAAAAGAACACCAGTGAAAGCATCTGCATAGCAAAGCCTTCTCCAACTCTCATTAAAGTACCGGAAGCACATCCTCCCGCAATAACCATGCCAATACCAAACATAGTGGCACCAATAACTATGTGAATACCTACAGGGCTTATATTTCCTGGTGGCGGAGCTCCTTTGGAAACTGCAGCGTATTGGATTGCCGTAAAACCTATAGTTGCTATCACAAATGCAATAATAACCGCCCTTGTAAGAGATGTGCTCCCTGTGAGCATCGGATCACGTAAAGAAGCTGTGAAACAGAACCGTGCTCTTTGAAGTGTGAAGCCAAAAGCGATACCAAAAACCCAGAACGTTGCTACCTTTGTTGAAACTGCTGCTAAACCTATACCTATTCCAACAAGAACGACTAGTAAAATAATTCCATAAGGCAGCTGGTTTTTTTTAATCTTTCTTGCTGGCCTTCTAATTGATGTCGTGGTGGATACCTCTACCATACTTTCACCCCCCAAATAATTGTTAAAATAATAACATACTCGTGCGCACTTAAGTACATTTACATTTTTATTATACATGAAAACATACCAGAAAAGTCATTAGATATATTAATACTGCATTAGACTATTTAATATTAGCAAAAAAACTAATAAAAATATCAATTAAATTATTATTTATCTATAAATAATAATTTAATTGATATAAATCAAGTAAAGAGATATAATGTATTTGTAGCAATATGCCATTGAAGGGAGAAAATTGCTTGTGAATATTGAGTATTTGAAATCCTTTTACCAAACCGTTTTATTAAGTAGCGTATCTCAAGCTGCAAAGACCTTGCACCTTACCCAGTCAGCACTAAGCCAGCAGCTGAAAGCACTGGAGAAAAATATTGGTACTCAGCTGCTTATTAGAAGCAATAAAGGGGTAAATCTAACCGAAGCAGGTAAAATCGTCTATAAGTATGCAGAAACTTTTTTATCTCTTTATGAAAACATGAATAACGAGCTCTCTGTGCTGCAAAAATCAAATATTCATGAGATAAAAATCTCTTCCTGCGCCAGTGTTGCCCTGTATTCTCTTCCTTGCACCCTGTATATTTACAAAAAACAGCACAATGATGTAAAAATATCTGTTAAAAGCACCAATACTGACAGTGTCATAACTGATATTCAGAATAAAACCGCCGATTTAGGCTTTATTGAGGGATATACAAATGTACCTAATATAGCTTGTGACCCGATAGCTGAAAACAAGCTTGTCCTTGTATGTGCCGTCAACTCTAAGTTTAGTCATATTCATGAAATTGGTCTACATCAGCTAAAACCACTGCCCCTTATACTAACACCTAATATCTGCAGCATTAGAAAAGTCTTTAACGAAGCTATAAGCTCAATTGGAATAAAACCTGCAGAATTAAATGTAGAAATAGAACTGGAATCTATCGAATCCATTAAATCATCTGTAATAGCTGGTCAAAGCATGGCAGTCCTTCCCTATGTTTCAGTAAAAAAAGAACTGTACGCCGGGATATTGAAAATAATATATCTTAAAGATGTTGAACTTACGTGCCAGTTTTCAATGATATATCAGAAAGCTAAGGAAAAAGAAAAATATGTAAACAGTTTTATTGAATACATAAAAAAATACGGCAGGGAAAGCTTTTGCTAAAACGAACCTAGGTTTTAGTGATATAGATTTCCCATACGCCGGGGATTGGTTCTGTCTGAGAAATTATACAATTTAGGTTCTGAAACCTTTCTATTATGTTTTTACAAGAGCAGCTGTGATCCGTAATAATCTTTATCGTATCATTCTTATTAATTGCTTTAAATTTTTCATATGCCTTAATACTTGGAATAGGACAGATATCTCCCAGACAGTCAACCACAAATTCCATATGTTACACTCTCCATTTCTAATATTATTTATCATATTTATATCAGTGATGAAATCATAGAATCTGAAATATTCCATATATTATCAGGCAATTGATAGAAGTATTCAATATTTTGCCTGTCCAGATGCTGCCGGATGATTGCAAGCGAGGAAAAAAATTTTATTTATTCAAACCTTAAACTTATGTCCATCGCCTTTACGGTGTGGGTTAATGCACCAACGGAAATTAAGTCCACCCCTGTATCGGCAACTTCTCTTAAATCTTTTTCACCCATATTTCCGGAGGCCTCAACCAATGCACGGCCATTAATTCTGGCGACTGCTTTCTTCATCTCTTCCGTGCCCATATTATCCAGCATGATAATGTCTGCTCCTGCCTCCAGTGCCTCTTCTATTTGTTCCATACTCTCCACCTCTACTTCTATTTTTAAAGTATGAGGAGCATTTTTTCTCGCTGCAGCAATTGCATTTGTTATGCTTCCGGCAGCCTTGATATGGTTATCTTTTATTAATATACCATCGGAAAGATTAAACCGGTGATTGACCCCTCCTCCTACTCTTACTGCATATTTTTCTAACACCCTAAGGCCTGGGGTAGTCTTTCTTGTATCAGTAATTTTTGCTTTTGTTCCTTTGACCTCTTCAAGCAACTGTGCAGTCTTAGTAGAAATCCCGGATAATCTTTGAAGAAAATTAAGTGCCACCCGTTCTCCAGTCAGAACACCTACCGCCGGGCCTTTTATCTCTGCAATCAAATCCCCTTTATTTACCCTCTCTCCATCAGTTACATGAGGAATCATAATGATTTCCCCATCTATCTTTTCAAATACTTTTTTTACTACCTCCAGCCCGCATATAACACCGGCTTCTTTTGCTATAAATTTCCCACTTATTTTTTGATCCTTCGGTATAGTGCTTGCGGTGGTAATATCTCCTGTACCAATATCTTCAGACAACGCTTTTGAAATGATTTCATCTACCATGCCTATATTTAACATATTTTAACCTCCTCATGATTTATAACATCATCTCTATAATGAGCTCCTATACATTCTTTTCTCTTCAATGCCGCAGCCAGTATATGTTGTGCTACTATAGCCATATTAAATATTTCTATGTGCTCTTGTGTAGGTAAATATATATTTTGAAGCTGCAGTAATATTTCATCTATTACTTCCAATCCTGTCTCAAGCTCTTTTTTATTTCTGATAATACCTCCCTTTTCATTCATGGTATCTTTTATCTTTTCTTTTATGTCAGAAACATTTATTTCTTTATATTCATACTTTTCTTCAAAGTTTACCGGATAGTCCGGCATATCCCGCTGGGTACCGTTGATATGCTCTGCACATCTTCTCCCAAAAACTAAACATTCGAGCAATGAGTTGCTTGCCAAGCGGTTTGCCCCATGTACTCCTGTGCATGCAGCTTCCCCGCATGCATATAATCCTGGGATACTACTCATTCCATTTAAATCTGTCCTGATCCCTCCCATAAAATAGTGCTGTACCGGACACACCGGGATAAACTGCTTGGCCATATCTATCCCCCGTCTTTCGCATTCCTTGTATATGGTTGGAAAACGCTGTGAAAGATACTGCTGGGACTTGGAAGTGATATCTAAATAAACATAGGGAATACTACTTTTTCTGATTTCCCTGAATATTTCCCTGGCTACAATGTCCCTTGGCGCCAGGTCTCCCATAGGATGCCGCGCAGGCATAAAGCGCTCGCCCCTCTGGTTCCGTAATATTCCCCCTTCCCCTCTAACCGCTTCGGAAATAAGAAAATATCTCTCACCTGTACCCTGATGAAATAAAGCGGTAGGATGGAACTGCACAAACTCCATATTTTCAACCCGGGCTCCGGCTCTTATTGCCGCTGCGATTCCATCCCCTGTTGCCCCTGCAGGGTTGGTGGTATATTTATAAACCTGCCCGATCCCACCCGAGCATATCACTACATTGGGTGATATATATAATTTATAACCCTCATCATATACTACTACCCCGGCAGCCTTTCCTTCATGGGTAACAATATCAACTAAAAAAGTATTCTCTTTCAAAGTTACATTTGATTTGGTTGCAACAAGAGAAAAAAGTGTTTTTTCAACTTCCCGGCCTGTAGAATCTCCTCCGCAGTGGAGAATTCTGTTTTTTGTATGTCCGCCTTCCCTTGTTGCGTGCAAACGGCCGCTATCATCAGCATCAAAATGAACCCCGGCAGATATCAGCCTCTGAATATCCTGCGGTCCTTCACTTACAAGTACTTTTACAGCTTCTGCGTTACATATTCCTGCACCGGCATATAACGTATCATTATAATGAAGTTCAAACTTATCATCATCCTGCACCACTGCCGCAATCCCCCCCTGTGCAAGATACGAACTGCAGCCGTCTATTTTCCCTTTGGACAAAACAGTACAAGACAATTTGCCATCAATATTGAATGCAGTATAAAGTCCGGCAATTCCACTTCCTATGATTACAACATCACAATAAACCTTTTCTAATGCTTCTATTTTACCATAGAATGCAAATCTTCTCACGGCTCTCTCTCCTAAAATTATTTATTAACCTTTTAATCTATATAAGTATTACTAAGTACTTTACATTGTCTATTTTAGTTCACAGTTCACGGTTCACAGGATTTTCTTGGCTAATTTCTGTGAACTGAGAACTGTGAACCGTGAACAAAATAACAATAATGTAACATACTTAGTGTTATATATTTAGTGTTATATATTTAGTGTTATATATAGATAACATACTTAGCCTACATTTAACATTTTATTAAGAGAGCTATATGCCCTGCTTATTTCCTCTTGGCTAAGCTTTATTTCATATGTCATATTCTCCAAAGAATTTAGCACTTCTTTCAGTGTTGTCTTTTTCATGTTTGGGCATATTAGTTTTTGTGAAAGAAGATAGAATTTCTTGCCGGGATTATTTTTTTGCAGCCAATGCATAATCCCTTGTTCGGTGCCAATAATAAATTCTTTGTCATCGGAGTTGGTTGCATAATCTATGATCTGTGCAGTACTTCCCACAAAGTCAGCTTTTTTAACAACTTCTGGTGTACATTCAGGATGAATAAGCAGTTTTGCATCTGGCAGCACCCTCTTTGCTGCATCTACCTCATCTACCTTTACCCTTTTATGAGTTGTGCAAAAACCATTGAATAAGATTATTTCTTTATCCGGAACCTGCTGTGCTACATAATTTCCCAAATTCTCATCAGGAATAAAAATAATTCTTCTGTTAGGCACCGACCGTACCACCTTTAATGCGTTGGATGAAGTACAGCATATATCACTAACTGCCTTCACTTCTGCTGAAGAATTTACATAACAAATTACTGCTGCATCGGGGTATTGTTTTCTTAACTCTGCCACATCCTCAGCAGTTATCATTTCAGCCATAGGACATCCCGCATCCCGGGCAGGCAATAACACAGTTTTTTCCGGACTTAAAATTTTTGCACTCTCAGCCATGAAATGGACTCCACAAAACACAATTATATCGCATGTCATTTCTTTTGCTTTCTTGCTAAGCGCAAAGGAATCTCCTACAAAATCCGCAATATCTTGTACTTCCGGAATCTGATAGTTATGCGCCAGGATAACCGCGTTTTTCTGTCTTTTTAGGCACTCTATCCTATTTATGATTTCCTTCATAATAAACTCCCCTTGTCTATTCACATGTATTTACACATGTATATACTATAATATAACACTTTGCGTTATATTTCAATGTTAAATTATCCAAGACGCTTTAATAATATGTTATATTATATAGAACACACTAAGTATTTTACACGACTGGCCAGAAATGCGACAGACGAACCGTCCCCAAGCCGTATTCCTTCTTACGTGCCCGTATGTAATGTTTTTAGTGTGTTTCATATAGCAGGCAAGTCGCTAAAAAAATGGTAATATTGCATAAATATTGTCTTAATCACGTCTATTTCTCTACATTTTTGTTAAAAATATGATATAAGTTTGATGTATTATCACAATTACATTCTCACTTAGAATGTTTTAAAATAATATCATAGTAGTAAATAAGCAGGTGATTCTATGAAAACAAACGCTAAGTTTTATTTTATGGGTTATGAAGATTTCCAGCACGATGAAAAACCAAAAACATATACTTTACTTTTTGCTTCTGATAAAGCAACTTCTTTATATGAAGCTCTAAAAGAGTTTGAAGAATATGAAATGAAAAATAAAAAGAAGTTTAAAGTGGTAAAAATTCTTGAAGGGGTTCCCGACTCTGAGTTCTAAAGGAGGCACTTTGATGAAAGCAGTTGTGTTTGATGCATCTATTCCAAAGTATTTGACAACAATGGTATTGGGAGCCATCCATAAAGACCTTTATCATTCTCCCCTATCCTGCATTGCATTAAAAGAAATTGACGCTCCTGCTTTGCCCAGTGAAGATTGGGTAAAAATTAAAACCCTTTACGGCGGCATCTGTGGAAGCGATTTAAATATGATACTATTGCATGATAGTCCTTCTACATCTCCCTTTGTATCTTTTCCTTTCGTAATAGGGCATGAAAACCTTGGCATTATTGTAGAAAAAGGAAAAAATGTAAAGGGATTTGACATTGGAGATAGGGTGGTGGCAGATCCTTTGCTATCCTGTGACACCAGACAAGTCTCCCAACCGTGTACAAACTGTGAAAAGGGAAACTATTCTTTATGTGAAAACATTACTAAACCGCCTGTTGCTCCGGGAATCAGTATTGGGTTCTGCAGGGATACGGGTGGAAGCTGGGGAGAATACTATGTTGCCCACCAGTCCCATCTGTATAAGGTTCCTGATCATGTAACAAATGAAGAAGCAGTAATGATAGATCCCATCTGTTCCGCCTTACACCCGGTAATGAATAATTTCCCTGGCGATAATGAAAAAGTATTGGTTGTGGGCAGCGGAGTGATAGGATTGCTGGTGATTGGCTGTATACGTGCTTTAGGAAGCAAATGTGATATTACAGTTATGGCAAAATACCCTTTTCAAGGAAAAATAGCGCAGAAAATGGGAGCAGATAGAATTATATACACCAGAAATACGGATTATTATGATGAATTCAAGAAAATTACCAATGGCGAATTATATCAGCCTATCCTGGGCAAACGGTTTATGCTGGGCGGATTCGATAAAGTTTTTGATTGCGTTGGTTCTTCTTCATCGATAGATGAGTCATTGAAATTTACCCGTGCCAGAGGAACCATGATTTTGGTGGGATTGGCCAGCTACCCTAAAAAAGTAGATTGGACTCCTGTATGGTTTAAAGAATTGAAAGTAACCGGTTCCATGTATTATAGCACAGAACTTTACCAAGACGGAAAAACAGAAAAGGCTTATAAAATTGCCTTGAATTTTTTAAGGGACAGAAAACTTGATGTAAGAAATATGGTCACCCATATCTTTAGAATCGATGATTATAGGCAGGGTATAAGGACAGCTATTGATAAAAAGAACAATGAATGTCTTAAGGTCGCTTTTAAATTTTAAAGGCAGTGAATAAAACCACTGCCTTATCACATCTATCCCATCCTGCGTTTAATAAAGAATATTTCTTTT
The DNA here is from genome assembly GCF_002252565.1 of Petroclostridium xylanilyticum. Classification (NCBI taxonomy): domain Bacteria; kingdom Bacillati; phylum Bacillota; class Clostridia; order Eubacteriales; family Oscillospiraceae; genus Petroclostridium; species Petroclostridium xylanilyticum. The sequence goes on along the minus strand of NZ_NPML01000029.1, from coordinate 284,535 downwards.
TCATTCTCAAATTCCTTATTTGCTAAAAAATCTACAGCCCGTTCGATCTGCGTAAGTTTTTCCATTGTTTCTGTATGCCGCTCTGTATTATCCGCCACCTGTTCATAAACTGCCTGCATGTTCTTATCCAGCTTGTCCAAACGTGCATTAACCTCTCTAAACCTATCATCTACTTGCTGCTTTAAGTCTCCAACTTCCTGTTTTAGTCCCCCAACCTCCTGCTCTAAGCCGCCAAACCTTTGTTCCAGACCATCAATTCTTTGCTCCAAGCCGCCAAATCTTTGTTCTAGACCATCAAATCTTTGTTCTAGGCCATCAAATCTTTGTTCTAGGCCATCCAATCTTTGTTCTAGGCCATCAAATCTTTGTTCTAGGCCATCCAATCTTTGTTCTAGGCCATCAAATCTTTGTTCTAGGCCATCAAATCTTTGTTCCAAGCCAGAAATTTTATTCAAAATTTCCTTTAGGATTTCTTCCACAATGCCCACGCCCCTTTCCTACCTGTTCATCATTTGTTCACTTTACTATATAATATATAATCTCATATCAAAAGTAAAGGGCGTATTTAATGAAAACAAAGGAAATTAGGAATAATATTCTTCACTTTTAATTTATACACCTAAAAGTAAAGCTTGCTCTCCAAAATTTTCTTTGCCCTCTCTACCTGTTCCTGGCTAGGCGATTCTACACCATGCAGGGGATATTTTTCCCCGAGCTTCTCCCACTTGTATTCTCCCATCGAGTGGTATGGAAGCACATCTATTCTTTTAACATTCTTCAATTCCCCTATGAAGTCAGCTGCTGCTGCAAGATCGTCTTCTCCATCGGTATAGCCGGGTACCAAAACATACCTTATCCATGCAGCAATACCCTGTTCGGAAAGGTATCGCGCAAAAGCTTGAATTTTTTCATTACCTACACCGGTAAGCACTTTGTGCTTGTCTCCAATAGCCTGCTTTATATCCAGCAGCACTAAGTCGGTATACTGTAAAAGTTCCTTTACCTTCTCTATATTTGCAAAACCGGAAGTATCCAATGCAGTATGCACTCCAAGCTCTTTACATCTTTTGAATAACTCTGTTACAAACTGTGCCTGGAGTGTTGGTTCTCCACCGGTAACAGTAATACCGCCTCCAGAGAATTTTATAAATTCCATATATCCTTTTAAATCTTCAATGATTTCATCTACTGTAACTTCCCTACCGCCTTTGGGGTTCCATGTATCCCTATTATGACAGTACAAACACCTCAAAGGACACCCCTGCATAAAGACAACGAATCTAATCCCCGGACCGTCAACGGTACCGAAAGTTTCTATAGAATGTATTCTACCTTTGATTGGTTCACTCATATTTTCACCCCCACGTGATATGAATGGGCGTATATTTTAGCTTTAAAGAATAGTTCCCCATTAATTAAATCTTCTGATGAAACGTCCTGTTAATTACATCCAACTGCTGCTTTCTTGTCAGCTTTATAAAATTCACCGCATATCCGGAAACTCTTATAGTAAGTTGCGGATATTTCTCAGGGTGTTCCATTGCATCCAGTAACATTTCTCTTTCAAATACATTTACATTGATATGATGTCCGCCTTTGCTGAAATATCCGTCCAACAAGGCTTTAAGATTGCCAATTCTATCTTCTGTATTTTTACCCAGCGCTTTTGGAATAATGGAGAAGGTATAGGAGATACCATCCTGCGCATATTCATAGGGCAGCTTTGCAATAGAGCTTAATACTGCCAAAGCACCTTTTATATCCCTGCCGTGCATAGGATTTGCTCCTGGCGCAAGGGGTTCACCCGCTTTTCTTCCGTCTGGAGTATTTCCGGTTTTCTCACCGTAAACAACATTAGATGTAATTGTCAAAATAGACAATGTAGGTATGGAATCCCTGTAGGTCCTCTGTTTTCTTAATTTATTCATAAACATTTTAACCACATAGGTCGCTATGCTGTCTACACGCTCATCGTTATTTCCAAACTTGGGGTAATCTCCTTCCACTTCATAGTCTACCACAATACCTTCTTCATTTCTAATGGTTTTTACTTTTGCATATTTGATTGCGCTTAAAGAATCAGTAACAACGGATAACCCTGCTATTCCACAAGCCATTGTCCTTAAAATTTCTCGATCATGTAATGCCATCTGTATTCTCTCATAGGCATATTTATCATGCATATAATGGATCATATTGAGTGTATTGATGTATAACCTTGCTACCCAATCCAAAATTGTATTAAATCTCTCCATCACTTCATCATAATCCAGGTATTCCGACTTAATGGGAGCAAACTTTGGTCCCACCTGAATACCGGTCATTTCATCACGGCCGCCGTTAATTGCATATAGCAATGCCTTTGCAAGATTACACCTTGCCCCAAAGAACTGCATCTGTTTACCCAATCTCATCGCTGATACACAGCAGGCAATTCCATAGTCGTCTCCGTAATGCCTTCTCATAATGTCATCACTTTCATATTGGATGGAACTGGTATCTATAGACACCTTGGCACAGAATTTTTTGAAATTCTCCGGCAGATTTACTGACCAGAGTACAGTCATATTCGGTTCGGGTGCAGGGCCTAAATTATATAATGTATTCAAAAATCTGAAGGATGTTTTGGTCACCAGAGTTTTTCCATGAAGGCCCATACCGCCAATACATTCAGTTACCCAGGTAGGATCTCCGCTAAACAGCCTGTCATACTCTGGAGTACGTAAGAACCTTACAATCCTCAGCTTGATAACAAATTGGTCAATGAGTTCCTGCGCTTCTTCTTCGGTTATTTTTCCTTCTTTTAAATCCCTTTCAATATATATGTCAAGGAAAGTAGAAACTCTTCCCAAGCTCATAGCGGCACCGTTTTGTTCTTTTACTGCTGCAAGATAAGCCAAATATAGCCACTGTACCGCTTCTTTTGCATTGGCTGCCGGCATGGATATATCAAATCCATAGCTTTTTGCCATTTCTTTTAACTCATGGAGAGCTTTTATCTGTTCGGTTACCTCTTCCCTTTCCCGGGTAGCTTTTTCATCAAAAAAGTCGTATTCCATCATTGCTTTTTCTTCTTCTTTTTCCTTGATAAGAAAATCTACACCGTACAATGGAACCCTGCGGTAGTCACCAATGATTCTTCCTCTACCATAGGCATCGGGCAATCCGGTAATAATGCCAGCCTTCTTCGCTCTTCTCATTTCGGGAGTATATACGTCATAAACCGCATCATTATGAGTTTTTCTATATTTCGTAAAAATTTCTATAACATCCGGATCTATTTCACATCCATATGCCTCGCACCCTTTAAGAATCATCCTTATCCCCCCAAAAGGCATAATGGCTCTTTTTAACGGTGCATCCGTCTGCAATCCGACAATTATTTCATTTTCTTTGTCAATATACCCAGGTCGATGAGAGGTAATGGTAGATATTGTATGTCCATCTACCGCCAATGTCCCACCTCTTTTCCTTTCTTCTTCCAACAACTCGGTGATCTTGGTCCAAATTTTTTTTGTCTTTCCAGTAGGCCCGACAAGAAAACTGTCATCTCCTTCATAAGGAGTTACATTTTTAATAATAAAATCTCTAACATCAATCTCAGAATTCCAATTTCCTTTATTAAAACCTTTCCAAGCGTCCATAAAATTTTCACCCCATCTACCAGTCATCTTCTATTAATGTTAAAATTTAAAAAAAGTTTAAATAAAAAGGTTAAATTGCAATTAAGTCTAATCTCTTAACTATATAGTTCACAGTTAACAGTTCTCAGTTCACAGTAGTAAACGATTTAACAGCTTTTACTGTGAACCGTGAACTTATTGACTTTATCTGCCATGTAAAATCATTATCAGTAAATATATAATTCTTAATCTTTATATATATATATATATACCCATTTTACCTCAAACAAATCTATAAATATTCACTTTAATGATTTATTTTTTGTAAAGTAAAACTAAAATTACTTCTTTAAATCCGGGAGATTTTTACTTTTTTTTAATTTAAGCCAATATTTTATTGTCATAGGAGATATTTCTATTCCATACGCCCGCAATCTTCTGGAAATTTCTTTTGGCCTAATATTAAGTCTACTCCACCTCAATAATTCTTCTTTATGCTGCTCAAGGATTATAAGAGGATATAACTTTTCTTTATTTTCAGGAATATCAGACCACCCCCATCTATTAGATATTGATAAAGAGAATTTCTTTACGCTTTTCTTTTTTCATATCTATTCCTGCTAACCAATTCAAAAATTTTTATGTTAATTTATGGTACATATCTTGCATAATCTTTGTTCAGCACCTACAAATCCCTATTATATATTAAAATTCTACATATGTATAAAATTTCCTTCTTAAAACCCAAACTTTTGTTCGACAGCCTTCGACAGATAGAATAAAATTTTTTACTGGTAATTTGGTTTTGCATTAAAAAATTCAGCTATATAATGGAACTTTTTGAGAATATCTAAGTCTATATGTGTAAATTATAAAATTTATCAAGAGGTGATAAAATTGAAGAGAAAAATTGCCCTATTTGTAACACTATTCATTTTAGTTACCGTACTAATACCTTCTCAAGTTTTTGCGGAAGGTGACAAAGGCCTGCAAGAGGCCATTAAAGCTGCTAAAGGAAAGCTCTCTATTCCTGACAGTTTTACTGAATTTAACTATAACGTCATTACTGAAGACGACAGACAGGTTTGGTATTTAAGTTGGAACAGTAAAAACGGGAATGACGGCAGTATAAGTGTCAGAATAGACGACCAGGGAACTATATTAAGTTACTATTATTACAGACCTTATGATTATAATCAAAGAAAACTCCCTGCGGTAAGCAGACAGGAAGCCAAGGTTAAAGCAGAAGAATTTATCAAAAAGATTAATCCTGATGCTTTGTCTCAGGTAAAGCTTGTAGATAATCATCAACAAAACTCGCTGATGGAAGTTGCCTATTACTTCAATTTTATTAGAATGGTAAACGGCATCCCTTTTGATGCTAATAATATATTTGTGGAAGTAAACCGTGAAACCGGAGATGTACAAGGCTATCAATATAATTGGTTAAAGAATTTGGCTTTCCCTGCCGCTGATAAAGCAATATCACTTGAAGAAGCACAGAAAGCCTATAAAGAAAAACTAGGCCTGAGACTTATATATGATTATACCGTTGACAGTGACATGGTAAAGGCTTATGCTGCCTATGCACCCAAATACAATTCCAACTACTGTATAGATGCTTTCACAGGAGAAAAAATAAATATCAGCCCTATTTACTACTATGCAGATGGCCGCGGCGGCGCCGAATATAATATGAAGAGGAAAATGGCATCTGAAGCCAAGGCAGAACAGCCAGCACTCTCTCCTGAAGAACTAAAGGCAGTTGAAGAAATTTCTAAATTGCTCAGCAAAGAAGATGCCGAAAGAAAAACGAGAAGTTATAAAATATTGGAATTAACCGATGATTTTAAATTAAACAACGCAAATCTTTCACGAGATTGGCCATTAAAAAAAGATTTCACGTGGTATCTTCATTTTGTTAAAGAACCAAAAGATAAAAATGATGAATATCAATACTTAAGTGTCAGGCTTGATGCCAGAACCGGTGAAATTAGAGGCTTTTATAGGAATACCTCTTACAAGGATGGCGATGCAGCAAAATTTGATGAAGCAGCTTCCAAAGCAGCTGTTGAGAAATTCTTAAAGGAGCTCTATCCTGACAAATTCAGCACTGTTGAATATGATGACAGTGATATTAATCGTTATATCCCTTATGCGGCGAATGAAAAACCTACCCAGTACAGCTTTAGATATACAAGAAAAGTGAACGGTGTCCTGTTCCCTAACAATTCGATAATGGTAAGCTACGATGCTGTAAACGGAAAAATTATCAATTTTGACATGACCTGGTTTGACTTGGACTTTCCATCAGTAGATAAAGCTGTTTCTTTAGATCATGTATATGAGAAAATGTTTAAAGAAATCGGCCTGGAACTGCAGTATAAAGTAACATATACTGATGAGTTAACTTCAAAAATTGTTCCTCCCGACTATTCAAACCGAAAAACTGAAGTAAAGCTTGTATACAGTGTAAAACAAGATAAACCTTTATTGTTTGATGCGAATACAGGTATAATACTGGATTATGATGGAAAGCCCTATAAAGAAAATAAACCTGTTGAGTACACGGATATTTCCGGCAGTTTCGCTGAAAAGCAGATAATAGCACTGGCTGAATATGGTATTGCACTGGAAGGTACGGAATTTAAGCCTGACCAGGAGGTTAGTCAGAAAGATTTTTTCCGCCTTCTTTCAAAAACATTGAATTATTACGGACCGTACCCGGCCTCTAATGGCAGCAATAAAGATATAGATGAAATGTACAGTTTTTTAATTAGAGAAGGTATTGTAAAAGAAAATGAGAAATCTCCTGATTCAACGTTAACCAGAGAAGACAGTGTCAAGTTTATCATAAGGGCCTTAAAATATGATAAGGTTGCTGATATTAAAGGAATTTACTATTGCAACTTCAAAGATGCAGATAAAATAAATGCTGATTTGATTGGATATGTTGTAATTGCCAACGGGCTTAAAATAATAAATGGAAACAATGGCTATTTTAACCCCAAGGATAAATTAACCAGAGCTGAAGCTGCTGTAATGATTTATAATTACTTGCAGAGATAAAATGACATCATAAAAGCACAGAAATACCCCCAGGGCGTATATTTTATTTTTGAAGAATATTATTAACAGGCTCTAAACCTTTCCGCAACGTTCTTTCCATAATATTCTTCAAAAATATTAAATGCGCCCATCCCCCGTGCTTCAACTTTTTAGTTATATGTAGTTTCTCTGTTAAAGTCTCAGTGTTCCCGTAGAAACTTCAATACTTCCTCATAGGGTAACGGCTTGCTAAAATAGTATCCTTGTACCTTATGGCATCTGAAAGCTTTACTCTCTGTACTTAACTGTCTTTTTTCTTTTCTTGTCATTATCTTTTTAGCCCCTTTACGATAAAATAGTTATTTACGTCTATTTCTATTTTATCAAAATCCTTGTGTTGATGAGGCTTATTAACTCGAAAAATTTTTACTCTTCAAAGCTGCTTTATTTCTTTATTTTCTGCTATTCTTTACAGATTATTATACACCTATTTCTCATTAAGTGATGTTAAAACCGCGTAACCATCACTTATCTGGATTCTGGCAGCACTCCCGTTCAATACTCTAAAGCGCCAGCTGCCTTCAATGGTCATACCTAATAAATAAGCAATAATATTTCTTATGCTTCCAAGGTGGGTCACAATTACAACTTTACCTTCCTGATGCTTATTAATAATTTCATCTACTGCTGCTGTTACCCTTTCAAAGGTTTCTCTGGCACTCTCGCCTTTTGGAATCTTAAAGTCAATCCAGTCCTTAACCCACTTGTCATGAAGTTCTCTATGCTTTTCCTTTATTTCATCATAAATAAGGTCTTCCCATATTCCAAAATTCCGCTCTTTTATTGCATCTAAATTAATAATATTTTTTCCATGGTATTTATTGATTGCATGTGCAGTTTGCATTGCCCGTTTTAAAGGGCTTGAATATACCTGGTCAATTGGCTCATTTTTTAAAAGATTTGCAATGTGCTCTGCTTGTTTAATCCCCTGCTCATTAAGCGGTATATCCGTCCAGCCTAAATGCGTACCTTTAATATTGCTATCTGTTTCTCCGTGGCGTATTAAAATTAGTTCAAGCATACAACATTCACCCCATTCAATAATCTTTCCACTATTTTAATACTAACATTAACACCAGAAAAATAGTTTGGTTTAATTCACATGCGGCCCCGCAGGTATCTCCGGTCATCCCTCCAATTTTGGACGTTACAAATTTTACAAACAGATAGGTAAATAGTATCGCTGCACCTACAAAAATAAAGCCTTTTATATTGAATAATGTAAAAGCTGCCAGCAAAGAAATCATGGTTCCAATGATTATTTCATTGATGCCGCATATATCAATAAATGCTTTTCCCAGCCCCTGTCCGCTTCTTGCATAGGTAGCCATTCCTGCAGAACAGACGGAACCTAGCCGCCCTATAGCAGGCATGAAAAACACTGCTTTAAATGCTGCTTCTTTTGAAATAGCGTCTATACATGCTATATTTAACAAAAATACAGATACGATAGTAATTACGGCATTGGTCCCCACCCTGCTGTCCCTCATGATTTCCAGCATCCTGTCCCTGGAACGGTTGCTGAAAAGCCCGTCAAAGGTGTCACCAAGACCGTCAATATGCAATCCGCCTGTAATAAAGGCATAAAAAATAACGGCAGCAACTGCGGGAAATATGCCCTGAGTGATATAACTTGCTCCATAATATACTGCTGCCATTAATCCACCAATGAGCATTCCTACCAATGGTGCAAAAGCCAACCCCTTGCCAAAGTCTTCTTCTGTTACATCTAAAGTTATGGGGATGGGAATTCGGGTTAGAAATTGTGTCATTAGAATGATACGCTTTATCATACAACCTCCATCTACTTATGCCTATTTCTATATAGCCGCACTAATTCTTAATTCTCAATTCTGAATTCAAATAACTCCCCACTATTTTCATATTAGCAGATTATTTAATTCTTACCGGTATCCCCGCTACCACCAGATATACTTCTTCTGCCGCTGCTGCCAACTGCTGGTTTACCCTGCCGGCGATATCCCTGAAGATCCTGGCTAACCGGTTTTCAGGGACAATCCCCATGCCCAGCTCATTGGTAACCACCACAACAGGTACATTGATTTCCCCAGACACCTTTATAAGCTTATTGATTTCTTCTTTAACCTGCAGTTCCAGTCCATTAACTTTATCCATATTACAAGTATTCCAATCTATATCCCCATTACTGAATAGAATATTGGAAATCATGATTGTAATGCAATCTAAAAGTATGCCCTGATGTCCTTTATATATCTCTTTTATCTTTATGTCCAGATTTTTATAGGCTTCCAGCGTATCCCAAAAAGAGGGCCTTTGTTCTCTATGCTTTCGGATCCTATCCTTCATTTCGTCGTCAAAGGGAATAGAAGTGGCAATATATAAAATTTTTGTCCCCAGTCTGGAAACCAGATTTTCCGCGAAGGTGCTCTTCCCGCTTCTGGCACCTCCGGTAACTAATATTATTTTTCCCATTGCTCAATTCTCTCCAATACTTGCTCAAAAGTTCCGACCACTAACGGGTAATCTATACCGGGCCGTGTAATAACGATGATGGGAATGCCTATATCCCGGGCTGCTAATATTTTATCTTCAATCCCTCCAATATTTCCGCTTTCTTTCGTAACTACTACGGCAGTATTGTAATGCTTAAACATTTCTCTATTTAATTCCCGGCTGAACGGTCCCTGCATCGCAATGATTTGTGATGGCTGCAGTCCAAGCCCGATACATTTATTCATGACCTGTACACCGGGAAGTACACGGGCTGCAATTCTTGTCCTGTCATTTATCCCATTTATGAAAATATCAAGGCTGTTGCTGCCTGTCGTAAGAAATACCATCCCGTCCATTTCATTGACTTTCTCAACTGCCTCATGGTAGGAATCTACAAGGACTACGTTTGAATATCCTTCCACGTTCGCACTATCTCTTTCATACCTTAAATAATGGATGGACGTTTCTCTGCAAGCTTGAATAGCATTTTCAGATACGTTTTTTGCAAAAGGATGGGTAGCATCTACAACAACAGAAATCCCCATCGTCATAATAAATTTTTTCATATCCGCCAGCTGTAACTTTCCCTGAATAACTTTAACATTTTCAGCCTGCTGTACAAGTGCAGCCCCATATTCCGAAGCAACCGATACTGTCACATCGTAGCCCTGGAGCCCCAATTGGCAGGCTATTTCCCTTCCGTCCTGCGTTCCCGCCAATACCAGTATCATAATTGATACCCTCTTGGGGTGATCATTTTGCCATTGTCAATATAAGTGGCAGAATTCCCTATAATAACCAATGAAAGCATGTCAATCTCATAGTTAAGCATTTCTTGAAGGTTAGTAACCTGTACCTGCTGCCCGTTCCTCCGGGCGTTTTTTACAATTCCTACGGGTGTAGCCGGGGATTTATATTGTAACATAATCTCCCGTGCTTTTTTAATTTGTTCTGTCCTCTCGTGGCTTTTCGGGTTATATAAAGCAATGATAAAATCTCCTTGCGAAGCATGCTCCAGTCTCTTTTCAATAAGTTCCCACGGTGTTAAAAGATCGCTTAAACTGATAACAGCAAAGTCATGCATAATGGGAGCACCTAATACGGTGGCTGCTGCATTCACAGCCGAAATACCGGGAATAATTTCAACCTCTATTGGCTGCTGTGATTCTTTTACCACCTCAAGCATGATCCCTGCCATTCCATATACACCCGCGTCTCCACTGCTGACAAGGGAAACGGTTTTACCCTCCAGAGCCTTTTCCAGGGCAAACCGGCACCGGTCAACTTCTTTTCTCATACCCGAGCTTTCTATTTCCTTACCTTGTATTAAATTTTCTATGAAACTGATATAGGTCTTATATCCCACAATTACTTCCGATTCCTCAATAGCCTGCACCGCCCGGAAGGTCATATGTTCGTAACTTCCAGGACCTAGGCCGACTACATAGATTTTGCCTTTCATTTACAAACCTCCCTCAATTCTCTCTCCGCTGCCACCGCAACTGTTACCCCATCTTTTTTATACTTACTTCCTATCAATCTTGCATTTTTTCCCGACAATATTGCAGCCGGTTCTGCTGCACAGCCGACCCCTATGGTGTCTTTCACAAACTGCGAACATTCAAACTGGTGTTCAATTTTCTGAATATCTTTTCTGGCAATTATTTTTAGAGGAACTTGCAGTTCTTGCGCAAACCGGACCAATCCTTGTTCATCTTGTTTTACATCTACAGTTGCAATATGTTGAATACATTTTTTACTGATATGTAAATCCTCCAGACATTCCTTTACTGCTTCTGCTATTTTTTGCTTTGTTATCCCCCTTCTGCAACCAATTCCTAAAATTATACTTTTAGGTCTTAGGTAAACACTTGGAATAGAATAGTCTTCGAAAATATAATGGGTGAGAAAAATCGCACCTCCATAAGTTGAATCTATCCCTGTAATACTATCAACGCTAATAACATTATCAGGTAAATCAAAAAAATTATCATACTCACTGTAAAATGCAACTTTTTTGCCGTTTACGATAGCTGCAGTCACGGCAGTAAGAAATTGATCGTTTTCGATACCACACCCTAGCCTTTGAGCAAATAAATCCACTGCGAGGGTATTATTCACATCACTTGCTGTTGTTATTACAGGGTTTGCCCCTGTTATCCGTGCAATTTCAAGTGTCAATTGATTCGCGCCTCCAAGATGTCCGGACAAAAGGCTGATGACATTCGTACCTTTTTCATCCATCACCACCACTGCCGGATCAGTCCGTTTGTCTTTTATAAATGGTGCAATAGTTCTTACCACGATTCCTGCCGCCATAATAAATACAAGAGCATCGTATTGATAAAAAATTGTTTCCATCAGTTCAAGCAGTTTACTTTTAATAGGGTAACATTTATTTTTATCGCTGCAAAATTTTTCGGGAAGATAAAGATGGGCACCTGTTGTTTCAGCCAGTTTTGCTGCCAGTTTGCTGCCCCCCAATGTCAAAGCAATAACAGCGGTCCTCATTCCTTTGCACTCCTGAATTCATGGCTGAATGTCTTATCATACAGCTTTGATAACTCATAATCATTTCCCAGGAAATCTCCTACGACAATTTGTGCTGTCTTTGTAATATTCTCATTCTTTACTTTTTGTGCTATATCTTTTAAAGTGCCCATGACGATTTTCTGGTCAGGCCATGATGCCTTTTGAACGACTGCTGCCGGGGTATCAGGCGGATATCCCTCCAATAGTTCCTCTACAACTCTATCAATCATTCCCACACTTAAGAAAATAGCCATGGACGCACCATGTCGTGCAAGATTTCGCAGCTGTTCACCTTCCGGCACTTCCGTCCTTCCCTCCAGGCGGGTAAGTATGACAGTTTGTGAAACACCGGGCAGCGTAAATTCTTTCTTTAGAGCCGCTGCTGCCGCAACAAATGAACTTACCCCAGGAACAACTTCGTACCGGATTCCCATTTCATCCAGGGCATCCATCTGCTCCCGTATTGCTCCATATATACTTGGGTCACCGGTATGTACCCTGGCAACCGTTTTATCCTCTGCCTCAGCTTTCCTCATTACCTCCAAAACTTCTTCCAATGTCATTCCTGCACTATTATATATCTCTACATTTTCTTTTGCACCATTCAGGACTTCTCTATTCACCAGTGATCCGGCATATATAATAACATCCGCCTCTTTTATAAGTCTCTGTCCTTTTATAGTAATTAGTTCGGGGTCTCCCGGCCCCGCACCGATAAAATACACCATACTTTGTCTCTCTCCTTTAATCATTCTGCATCTATTAATTCTGTATTGACTTTTTCACTATTATCATAGACAAATAATTTACCTTCTGCCCTATGAATTTATCTAAATCATATTCTATAATTTCTTCGTCCAATCCACACCTGCTAACCAATACGGATTTTTCCTTTAGTCGGTGACGTTCAAGCACTTCCACCAGCTGTTCATAATTTCTTGAAACCTTCATGAGTACTATATTATCAAAATCAACCAAAATTTTATCCAGGTTTTCGCATTCATAGGCAGATGGGATAATAGCTACTGTTTCTTTTCCTTCTGCAAGGGGTACATCTATCCGGCTCGCCGCAGCACAGAAGGATGTGATGCCCGGCACTGTTTCCGCTTCATAGCCTTTATCTTTAATTCTCCTAAAAATATAAATATATGTACTATAAACCATGGGATCACCCAGGGTTAGGAAAACAACATTTAAATTCTTATCCAACATGCTGCATATCTGTTTTGCTGCATCATCCCAATGCTTACTTAACTCACTTTCATCATAGGTCATTGGAAAGATAAGTTCAATAATTTTTTTATGATCAGCTAACAAAGGCTTTACAATATTTAAGGCCACACTTTGCTTTTCCATTGCTGTCTTAGGAGCTACGATGATTTCACATTCATCCAGCAGCCTTTTTGCTTTTAAAGTAACAAGCTCGGCATCCCCCGGGCCAACACCTATACCATAAAATTTTCCTTTCACAAAATTTCCCCTTTCCTACAGGTGTATATTTTTTAGTTGATGCGGCTTTTCCTTCGCTGCGTTAACAGGCTCTAAGCCTTTTCGCAACGTTCTTTCCATAATATTCATCAACTTAAATTATATGCGTAACCTTTCCTGCCGGATATAACATATATGGGATTCAATCCTTGAAACATATGTCTTTTACCCACTTTTTTCGCTCTTGCCACCGATACGCATACTACATCTATGTCCTCATATTCATGCTTCTCCAGCCAATTTAAAGTGTCATAGACCGTTTCTATGGTAATACAGTTTGTTACAATCAGGCCGTTGACTTTCAATACCTTATCGGAATAATCCAGTATTTCTTCCAACTGCTCTCCTGCCCCTCCTATCATAATCCTGTCGGGAACAGGCAACTTATCCAACACTTCAGGAGCACTGCCTTCTATTACTTCGATGTTGTATACCTGGAACTTTTCCATGTTTTTAGTAATTAATTCGATTCCTTCGGGATTTCTCTCTATTGCGTATACCTTTCCCCTTTTGCATTGAAGAGCCATTTCAATGGAAATAGAACCGGTGCCTGCTCCGATATCCCATACTGTCATATCTTCTGTCAGCCTTAGCCTGGATAGGGTAATTACTCTGGCTTCCTGCTTTGTCATGGGCACTTCCCCGCGAATGAATAAATCATCAGGAATACCGGAAGTTGTATAATTCCACACTTTATCATTTCTATGACTCATTTTCAATCACCATCACACTCATTTTAAAATTATTCATTTGAGAGATTTCTTCCAGGCTTCCCTCTACAATTCTCTCATCCTCATAGCTGAGGTTCTCTCCCACTGTTACTTTCTTGTCCTTTATACCGTTTGCTATCAGATACCGGGCAATTGCATCAGGAGAAAGCTTATAATCAGTAAGCAATGCTACTTTTGAATTATTTTTTACAATATTAATAAAATTCTCATCCATCCTGCCGTGTAAACTGGTTACATAGGCATCCTGCCACCATGTCTTCATTTTACAAATGAGATATTGTATGGAACTGATTCCAGGAATTACTTCCAATTCCTCTCTGCTAAAATAGCCGGACAAATAATTTAACATGCTATAAAATCCGGGATCTCCCGAAACAAGTACCGCAACTTTATGGGTATCTTTTTTCGCCTTAATAAAGTCAACTACTTCCCGAAGATTATTTTTTATTATCATGGTTTGCTTGCCCCTGGTATCAAATATGTCCAGATTCCTTTGCCCACCAACCACTACTTCCGATTGTCCAACAATTTTTGTCACAATTGGCAGTACATAATCCGGCGAACCAGGTCCTACTCCCAGTACATATACTTTATTCATACTGTTTCAACTCCTGTAAAATGCTCTTCGCAGTGTCATCCATGGCAAGAATACCTTTTTCAAGAGTAAATATCACTGTACCCATTTGCAGCTTGCAGCCGCTTTTCTGCCTGCACCGTTCACTGACTCGTCTCGCAATCATACCATATATTCCTGTAATTCCTGCCTGCTCCAGTAATTGCACTGCTTCTTCAGTGGTATTTGAGTTTAATAACGCCTTTACCGTGTCCCGGTCTGCTCCCTGTGCAGCAGCATAAGCCGTCATGATCTCTGCCCGTGCATCAGCCATATGGCTATGGGTATAAAAGATACCGGCTGCAACCTTAACCAATTTGCCCAAATGTCCTATCAGAAGTACTTTCTCGAATCCATACTCAACACATTTCTCCAGCATATATCCAATAAAATTACTTGTCCTTACAATAATATCTTTATGAATATGTAAACTTTCTATAGCCAGCTGTTCTCCATAGTTGCCCGGTACCAGAACAACCTTCTTATGGCCTGCAGCTGCCAGCATGCTTAGTTCCAGCGCCAGCGACTCTCTCCATGCCTCCTCTGACATAGGCTCTACAATCCCAGAGGTTCCCAGTATCGAAATTCCCCCTGATATTCCTAACCGCGGATTGAAGGTTTTTTTTGCTACTTCCACTCCCTCAGGGATGCTAAGGGTAATCTCTACTCCTTTACCCTTTGGAAGTACTTCACCAACTTCTTTTAATATCATTTGACGCGGAACAGGATTAATGGCCGGTTGTCCCACTTCCACCTGCAAACCTGGACGGGTCACGGTTCCGATTCCTTCGCCGGCTTTTATAACAATTCCTTCTTTATCAATAAGCCGTACACCGGCATATATATGAATTCCATGGGTTGCATCCGGATCATCACCGCCATCTTTTACTACACAACATTTCACCGCATTACTGCTGCGTTCTATTTGTTGTATTGGCAGGGTGATCCGCCAACCCCTCGGCGTATCGATTTCAATGGAATATATATCCCGATTTTCTATCAACATCATGGTTGCAGCTTTACTGGCTGCAGCAGCACAGGAACCGGTCGTAAAACCCCTGCGCATCTTTTTACCATTCACAATTGCATAAGGTTGAAATTCCATGACATTCACCACTTATCCCTACTATTCCTTATCTCCCATCATATACAATAAAGCGTTAACGATTGCAGCGGCTACGGTACTTCCGCCTTTTCTGCCATTGGAAATAATATAAGGAATACCCAGTTCCTTTATTGCCTCCTTGGATTCTACTACATTTACAAACCCGACGGGAACACCAATAATCAGGGATGGCATTGCTTTTCCTTCTTCAATCAATTCCTTTAACCGGAATAATGCAGTAGGGGCATTTCCAATTGCAAATATCTTATTCTTTGGATTTTGCACGGCTACATCCATGGAAGCCATAGCCCGGGTGATTCCTTTCATTTTAGCTGCGTGAGCCACCTCTTCATCAGAAATAAAACAGTGCACTTCCCCGCCAAACTTTTCTAATACCGTCTTGTTAATACCTGAATAAGCCATTTTTGTGTCAGTAATAATATTACTGCCTTTCTTTATTTCATTTAATCCAATTTCAACCGCCCCTTGGCTTATCTCCAGGATGTCTGCATATTCAAAGTCCGCAGTAGTATGTATTACCCTTTTAATAATTTTCGCTTCCTGGTCTGTAAAGTCTCTTTGTCCCAATGTTTCCGTAATAATTTCAAAACTTCTGGCTTCTATGGCTTTAGGATCATGTATATATTCCATCGGTTGCTTTCACCTCTTCCAGTGTTTTCACAAATTTCTCCAGAAATATGTCATTGCTCCTTTGATCTTTAATTGCAATTCTTATATATTTTTCATCCAGAAAAATAAAATTGGCGGCATTTCGTACCAATATGCCCTTCTGGGCCATTTTTTCACATAAATTGTAACTTGTTAAGCGGTCATCAAGCAGCTTTATTAAGATAAAATTGCAAAAGGGTTCGTATACTTTTATGCCATTTATACTGCTTAATTTACTAAAAAATCTCAGTCGTTCAGCCTTAATCCATTTTTTTGTTTCTTCAATATATTTCCTATCCTTAGGAAGTATTTCTGCAGCCAGGCTTGCCATATTATTTAAAGTCCAGGGCTGCTTTTTTAATTCCAACCGCTTGATTAATCTTTCACTGCCTATGCCGTATCCCAACCTTAAACCGGGGATGGCAAAAATCTTTGTAAGGGCTTTTATTATAAACAGGTTTGGGTAAACACTCAATTCATCAACCATCGATATATTAAATTCCTCATCCACAAAGTCTATAAACGCTTCGTCTATTACTACTGTTATTCCCTTTTCCCTGCAGAAATCCAAGATATCCTTCATCGGCTTTCTTTCAATGATCTGACTGGTGGGATTATTGGGATTACAAAGGACAAGCATTTCAATGTCTTCTGTAAGAGATTCCATCAAATCCCTGCTGTCAAGGATATAATCTTCTTCCTCTTTTATCCTATAGTGTTCTACCTCACAATCGGCAAATAACGCTGCCTGTTCATATTCTGAAAAGCTTGGACAGGGAATAAGCACTTTTTTTGGCTTCAGAACCTCCATTATTAAAAAGATGATTTCAGTAGCACCATTTCCCATAATAACATTAGACTCATTTACATGGTTGAATTCAGCAAGGCTTCTTTTGGCTCCGGTATAATCAGGATCAGGATAGCGGGTCAAAAGATTCATATTATTCATAATTGCTTTCTGTAAAGATTCAGGCACTCCCAGTGGATTAATATTGGCACTGTAATCCAATATTTCTCCAATACTTATACCATATTCATCTCTGGCTCTGTATACGTTGCCACCATGAACATCTTTCCGCAAGTTCATAAATTATCTCCATTTCCACCTTTATTATTTTTCTGTTGACTAGGATGTGTATCATCATATACTCCATGTCTTGCCGTCGGCTTATACCGGCATCCGTGCCGGGATAAGCCTAAAATCGCCCTCCATGGCGATTTTCCGGCTGCAACATTCCATATATGATGATACACATCTGCGACAGTGCGGTTGTGTCTCACGCTCTCCCGCTACTTAATGAGTACATACCCTATCCCAAACAATATTAAACTTAAAAAAGATGTAGCATACATAATCCTAATCGCACGTGCAATATCTTCAATTTCCAGAGGTCTCTTTTCGTCTCCGATCGCCGGTTTATACACTTCTTTTCCAAAATACACATTGGTGCCACCCAGTCTTACTCCCAGTGCCCCGGCGACAGCTGCTTCGGGGTAGGCACAGTTGGGACTTTTATGGTTCCGGCGGTCTCTCCACATAATTTTATATCCTCTTGAAATGTCATATCCAATAATGCCGGAAGCAAAGGGTATCACCACCCCCGTAATCCTGGCAGGAATATAATTTGCCAAATCATCCAGTTTAGCAGCAGCCCAACCGAAATTGATATATCTATCATTCATATAGCCCACCATAGAATCCATCGTGTTAATAGCTTTATAAATAAAAGCCAGGACCGGACCACCTATAAAAGCATAAAAAAGAGGTGAAACAATCCCATCCACGATATTTTCAGCCACCGTTTCCACTGCAGCCCTTATTACTTCTTTCTCCGTCAAACTTGATGTTTCTCTGCCTACAAGATATGATAAATATTTTCTCGCTTGAGGCAAATCATTATCTTTTAGGGCAAAAAATACTTTTCTGGTTTCTACAGCCAGGCATTTGGTAGCAAGGCAGGAGAAGAGGAAATAGATAGTTAGTATCGTGAGTAATGGGTAGTGGGTGGTGGGTAGTGCTTGTTTAAAAACCCATACGTCTATCTTTTTCGCAAAGTATAGCAGTATACTAATTATCAATAGAACTGTAAGCAAAACGATCATTACCAGAAATATTCCCGCTATTTTTTCTGTTTTTGCTTTATTTAATTGTTTGGATCTATCTATGGCATTTCTTAAGAATTTTTCTGTTTTGCCAATAAGATTTCCTATAAAACAAATAGGATGGGGTAACCAATGGGGGTCACCAATAATAAGGTCAATTATATATGCAATAGATATGTAATACACCATAAAACCCTCTCCACTAATGCAATAAAATCAGCCCAGTTGCTAACTCTTAATTCTAGATTTTTATAAAAATTATAACATCCGTTCGGACATGATACAATGAACATTTATATGATTATTGGTAATATTTAATTTGATAAATATTATTTACTTTTGAATTAAAAAGACTCTGAAGCTACTGCAAAGATTAATGCCATAAGAGAGGCTATTGAGAATGCAGGACCCGACGATTTGGTCGTATTCATGGATGAATCTGATGTCCATTTGTTCCCTCCTTTGAGGGCGATGTGGATGCCGTCTGGAAAGCAGGTGCGCATCCCTACCCCAGGGAATAATAAAAAGAAAGCAATCTTTGGAGGCATGGATGTGTTGAAATGTGACTTTCAGAAAGATTGCCAACTAATACCACCTTAGTTGTTTTATATAGTATGGTTTATCATCAATACTACAATCGAATATAAACAAATACAAATTACGCACTAATGATTTTAAATACTTAATGTATACACTTTTATTTAATTCTTCAATGCTGAAACCGGATACATTAATAAAAGAAGCACTTGTAAACCTTTTTCGATCAGATAATATATATTTGACATATTCATCATTTTTAAAGCAATTATAATCTTGTTCATCATCCTTGATTTTGTCAGAATCAATATATTCATAAAAAGCTGTTCTATTGCAGTCACATAGAAATGATTTTTCTAACGTAAAAAATTTAAGAATAGGATTAATTTTATCATTCAATATCATGTCTTTAAAAATATCTTTTACAAATTTATTTATACCATTTAATTGAATGATATATGGACTACCATTTTGATCAAAAGGGACAACTACGCGCATAAAAATGGTTGTTAACTTATTAATTTCATCTTCAACCGATTTATTATCAGATATCGTAATTGAACTTACAACTTTAGCATCAAATTCTCTCTCAAAAAAGTATTGATCAGCTAATGCTATTTGAATATTTAAGTTATTGCTTATGATATTTTCTATAAAAGACACATCTATATCCCCTGAGTTTTCACGGCTGTATACTTTTATATCATGTTGTGGAATATGATTTGCGGGATAATGTTTCACCTTTTCATAATTAATTTCTAAAAACATTTTAACCATCCATTCATAAAAATTTTTTTATCCATAAAATTTTTTTATAAGACATAAGAATTCTTTCTATTGAAGAATACGTATTATGGCAGTTACATTTGCGTATGTTTTCGGAAATAGTATATTAGTAGATTTAATATAAATGTTACCGTTTACAGCTGTCAAATTTGGTGTAGTACTTGTCGCTTCCCAATATAAATCTGCTTGTGAGTTT
This sequence comes from Petroclostridium xylanilyticum, assembly GCF_002252565.1. Lineage (NCBI taxonomy): Bacteria > Bacillati > Bacillota > Clostridia > Eubacteriales > Oscillospiraceae > Petroclostridium > Petroclostridium xylanilyticum. Next base: position 264,569 of record NZ_NPML01000029.1, on the reverse strand, counting down.
GTCCAATTTCTCACACCAACATGAAAGGTTACTACATCTACTTGAGAGACCGCACTAGTCATCTCCCCTTCAGAAGGCGCACTACGCATTTTGTCTTCTTGAGACATATATTTATAACTGCCATCCGGCTGTTTAACAAAAGTAACAGTAACTCCATCAGAATTCATTGATAAATCTAATACAATTTCTTGGTCTTTAACCGCATAATCGTTAGGACTTGCATAAGCAGTTATTGATATAAAAAATAAACAAACCAGCAACATTATTGGTAATAACTTAAATTGTTTCATAATTAAAACCATCTCCTTTGTTTATAATATATATTTTATATGGACCCATTAAAAACACAAGATTAATATACTATACTTTTCATAAATTTTTTGTAGAAATTTGTAGATTTTTAAAAATTTTTTATGAGCAATTTAGAGGATGTGACATGGGGACCTGTGACATGGGGACGGTTCTACAAGCAGTCAATCGGAAGTTTTGCCCGGTAAGCAATAAAGGTCAGTTTTTTCGCAGTACTAAAGTACTGCTAAGAAGCTGACCCTTTTGCATCACTTAACCTGGGCAAAATTTTCGATTGCGGAGAAGAAGGAAATCGCGGATGTCTGTCGCTATATGGGAATTCAATATTTTTCTTATTCACTTAAAAATATCGAATTGGTTATCTATATATATTACAATAAAGATTTTACATTCGCAGGCATAACCTGTTTATGACCTGCTCCGGAACATTGTTAATTGAATTAATGAAACCCCTTACAGCTTCACGAATCTGTTTTGCAGAGGAGTAGAAGACATTCTTAATTACATCTGATTTCAACCATCCCCTAGCCCTTCAATCATATTAAGTTTCGGGCTATAGGGAGGTAAGAAAACAAGAAGACCATTTTCTTTATATTTATTAACGTAAGTACCTACCGTATGCCGGCATAAGTCAACCATATTGGATATATCTATATTGATATATCCTTTAAGGTGATAACGTACAACCATATAACGCTGGTATATCCGTTTATCCTTGGTTTTGTTAATAGTTTCCTTATAATTTAAAAGCACCGTAGAACATTGCTGCCAAGAACGGTAAAATGCCAAGACCTACGCCGATACTACCGGCTCCACCGGCAGCAAAACCTGCAGCAAAGGCTGCCTGGTTAGCAAATCCTAATGAAATGATTAAGCCAACAACCAAACCACCTATAGCTCCAATTAGAACTAATGAAGAGTAAACCTTAGGCAACTTAGGAACAGGAATATCTTCAGGAGCTAAGATATCTGACCATAGCAATCCCCATTTTTTAATTCTAGGATAAAGCAGTACAAGAACTACAGGACCTAATACAGCAGAAATAATAGCATTGTTGACAGTGATAATTGTTGATAATGCTGCAAAAGGAACCATTTTTAATACATCAAGTCCCCATGCAATAACAATAGCACAAGCAGTGCTTGCTACGACAGTTGCAATTTCAAATTCGACAAACTTTTTAGCTGAATTGATGGTAGGAGTTTTGTCATCTTCTGGCAAGATCCCATATCTACCCCATATTTTATAAGGAATATAGGCATATAGGAAATTACCAACAAATCCAAACAGTGAACCAATTCCAAAGGTACCGAAAAAGTCACCGATTAGATTTCCAATAGCTGACCCCCAGGCACCGGCTGGTCCGAACAGAAGCCCTAATAATACAGGAAATAGGTTTGCCGGCCTGATTTCAGTGAAACCAGGAATTAATGGAATTGCCTTAAAAGGGATTAACACCGCTGCATAAATTGCTGCGGAAAGGGCGGTTAGTACAACCATCTTGGTGTACTTCCACATACGTAATGCGTCTTTCATTTTATCGACCTCCACTTAATTTTATTTACTAAACCTCTTTCGCTTCAACAGACTACTCAAGGCTATAGTATCACACCTTGTACAACTCCATAACCTATGATCCTTAGATATACACTAATAACAATACAAATAATACTAAGAGATATTATAAAAAAGTCTATCTTGCTAAATTTAGAATCTATAATGGAAGAACGAAATTTTTGCGCCCCAAAGCCTTTGGATTCCAAAGCCATACCAAAGGTATTGGTACTTCTTATAATGGATAAAAAAACCGGAATAAGAAGAGGTACGAATTTTTTTATTTTCTGGATTATATTCCCTTCATCTGCATTTAGGCCTCTTGATTTTTGAGCTTCAATGATAGTATAACAATTTGCAATAATGGTGGGTACTAACCTGATCGCCGTTGAAAACGCAAATGCAGCTTGATAGGGTAACCCCAGCTTCATAAGCCCAAGGGATATTTCCTCTATTTTCGTTGATGAAAGGAAAATCATTCCTGCTATAATCATTATATCGATTTTTATTGCCATTGCAATACCATAAAGCAAAGATTCAAGTTCTACCGGACCAAGTAATGGAGTAGTACCCTGTGCAAAAAAAGCCCACATGATAATTGTAAAAATACCAATGGTTAGCAGAATAAACCATATTCTCTTTAAATTTCCCAGTATCTTCCCTGTTGCACCATATACAATCACTGCCAGGCTGAATACTGTTAATGAAATTGGAGAACTAAATAAAATACCTATTATAAAGCTGGCAATCAGTACAATTATTTTCGTCCTGGGATCCAATCGGTGCATATAAGTATCTTTATTGAGATATAAAAACAAATTCATATTGCTTCTACGGCCTCCTTAAGCAAGCAATCATTTCATCAATGGATAAAACGGTATTTCCCATTTTATTTGAAAGTGAAACAATATGCGGGACTTTCAAAAAGCAGTCCTTAAGCATATCTTCCATTTTAAATATTTCTCTTGTTTTTCCATATGCAATAAGATTGCCATTTTTCATTACAGCAACCTTGTGTGCATATTCTGAAACCACCCACATGCTGTGGGTAACGATAATAATGGTATGTCCGTTTTCATTTAGACGCTTTATCAATTCCATCATTCTTCGCTGCTCGCTATAATCAAGGCCTGTGGTAGGCTCATCCAATATAATCACATCAGGTCTGGCTGACAAAATTGAAGCCACAGCAACTCTTTGCCTTTCACCTTTTGTAAGAGTAAAGGGATCTTCCTTTTCATATCCCTGTAAATCTACAGCTTCCAGAGCTTCTTTTACTCTTTGCTCAACTTCCTCCTTGGACAATCCTCTTATTTTAGGGCTAAAAGCAACTTCATCATATACTGTTTCAGCAAAGATTTGATGATCGGGGTTTTGGAATACATACCCTACCTTTTTTCCGATTTGAAAAACATCGTGTTCTTTCGTATTTAAGCCACACACCTGTACATTTCCCGAGGTAGGTTTAAGCAATGCATTTAACAGCTTAACCAGGGTTGTTTTTCCGCTGCCGTTCTGCCCGAGAACAGCAAGAAATTCCCCATTTTTTATTTCCATGTTTACATTCTTTAAAATTGGCCATCCTTCAATATAGGAAAAGCATACGTCCTCCAATTTAATAAGAGTGTCCCTGTAAGCTTTTTCCCTTTTAAGGTCTGATTTCAATATTTCATTATACTGCTTTTCATCAATAACATATCCCAGTTGGTTGATTTTTTCAAAACCTTCCTGAGGTGTCATGGGCAACTCTTCCTTATAACCTAACCGCTGGAATAATTCAGGCACCTGTAGAGGCATTAACCCTATCGATTTCATCTTTTGAACATCAGATAGCATATCCTTGGCATTTCCGTCCGCAATCACTTTACCGTCCTGCATAAATATAATCCTATCGGCATAAAGGGCTTCCTCAGTTTCGTGTTCAATGATGATTAATGTTAGATTTTCATCTTTTCTTAACCTGGAAGCGATTTCAAAAACCTCGCTTTTACCAATAGGGTCCAAGTCTGTTGTCGGTTCATCCATACATAATATTTGAGGCATTACCGACATTACCGATGCTATTGCAAGTCTTTGCTTTTGTCCACCTGAAAGAGTAGAGGGTTCACGTTCCTCAAAGCCTTCCAGCCGAATCAATTTTAAAAGATTATTAATTCTTTTATTAATTTCATCAACGGGCACATTAAAATTTTCGGGGGCAAAAGCTATTTCCAGCTTTACATTTGTAGAAAAGAGCTGAGCTTCAAAATCCTGAAAAACCAAGCCTATATCTTTGGCAAAAGAACTGACTTTATTTTTTCTTGTATCATTGCCAAGAACTGATACGGTTCCTTCAAGCTTTCCCCTGATAAAATGAGGAATCAGACCGTTCAAAGCCGTTACCAGCGTAGATTTCCCTGCACCACTGGGACCCATAATCACAACAAATTCACCTTTTTTGAAATTTAAATTAATATGGGTTAGTGCAGGTTCATTTGTTTTGTTATCCTCAAGGGTGCTATAGGTAAATGAAAGATCCTTAATTTCTATTGCGTTCTCATTAGTACTCATCATGTACACGACCTCTTTTGTAAAACATATTTATAGTAAATGCTTTTATATAAAAAATACATTAAATTCCCTCAATATCCAATTATATCATCAATTTATAATAGTTACAATCGAGTGTTAAAAAATTTTGCAATACAAAAGATATTTCATACTAAAATAATTTGTATTTACTATTTTGTGATCATAAAAAGTTAAAGCCTCCCCCAAAAAGCATATAAAAATATACTTTTTCGAAAAAGGCTCTATTATCAGCGAAATCCTTTGAGATGATTTTATTTAGCTATCCGAATGCGTTTCTTTTAATTCAAATTATTCACAGTATTGCATTTGCCTCTTTAGTCTCTGCGCTGCTTCTTCACTTTTTAAGATGGATACAATGGTAAAGGCAAATTCCATTGCAGTTCCCGGTCCCTTGGAAGTAATGAATTTTCCACATACATTCACCCTATTGTCCTTTACGACTGCTCCCTGTAAGTATTTCTCAAAGCCCGGATAACAAATTGCCTCTATATCTTTTAAATATCCCTTGTTCCCAAGAATCATAGGTGCAGCACAAATTGCCGCAATCCACTTCCCATTATCTACCCCATGCTCCAAGAATTGCTGTACTTTTTCATTTTTTTCAAGGTTTGTCGTCCCCGGCATCCCTCCCGGCAAGATGAACATATCTGCATCCTCAGCTTTTACCTCTTCAATTAAACAATCTGCCAGCACAGGAATACCATGCCCACCTGTCACAAACTTGTCTTTAATGGAGACCGTCCTGATCTCAATATCTGCACGTCTTAATATATCTACTACTGTAAGAGCTTCTATCTCTTCAAAACCATCTGCTAAGAAAATATACACCATATATATCCCTCCCTATATCATTTATTATTTAAGTTTCATAAAGATTTTGCACACATCAATAATAATCATTTATAAAGTTATTACATAATGGAAATAATTTATTAGCTTTTTCGATATCTTTCATGCTCTGTGCCTGCAGCATCCCGAGGTGGTAAGCTTGTACAGGAGAGATAAAACCCATAACCAGTTGTGAAAAAGTATTCATTGAACACTCCAAACCAGCTTGTCTATTGCCCTCATTTGCTATTTTACCACAACAAATATTAAATGTGCCAGTGTTCCATACTGCTAAAGGGTCCTGCACCTTGATACTTATATCTGGTACTTCAACAACACCACAAAGTAATTCCAATATCTTTTCTACATCCAACACTCTTGCCATTACAAAAGGACTCAGAACAATATCACGTCTTGGCTCAGAAAGGAGTACAAAGGCCATATCGTCCATCGGAGCTTTCCAGGTAATCCTTTGTGCCTGGGCAGAGTGGGAGAAAACAAACCACAAAAGTCCCCTGTATGCCTCCCTGTTTGTATATCCCATTTCATGGATGTTAAATACCCCTGAATGGATAGAATACAGGATATATCCTTCAGGTACGCCCTCCTCACCTTCAACCAGGTACGCCGCCCCACCTTCAAAGGAGTGGTCGGTGTAAATGCTTCTCCAGTCTTTATCGCTCCTTACGATGGAACCATTTTTATCAGCGATAAATTTGGCATATATTTTCATAATAGCATCCATATCACTATCAATATTAACCGGTCTCAATTTTCCATACTTTTTGGTTAGAGGTTTGAGATCTGGCATTTCTATCTTGTAAAATTTATGATAGTAACAGGTTTCCCAGCCGTATTTCCTATAGAAATCATATTGGAATGGGAGGAGAATATTAATGATATTTCCTCTTTTATGCATTACTTCAATAGACTTTTTAAGCAACGCCTCCATATATCCTTTACCTCTTGCCTCCGGCAGGGTTGCTGCACCTACTATGTAAGAAATATCTATGACTTTCCCATGAAAATTTAATTTATAAGGCAGCATTTGAAGGCTTGATACAGGGACACTATCCTCATACACCACCAGTGTATTGGCAGCACTATATTTTTCCTGAAAGTACCATGAAAGAAAGGGATCTTTATCTCCAAAGCAGTAACTCCACATTTCTTTAACTTTGATTTTATCTTCTACATCTGCAAATCTTATCTCCATTTTATTCCAACCTCCATAAGCCGCTTCAACAGGTCACAAATATCTCTTAAAATAACTTAAAGAGCGGTTGGGTGGATTTTACTCCCCACTGCCCACTCCCCACTATTTTTATATCATTCTTTAAGAACAGCTATAGACTTTTCTATCATCCTGACCGGCCGGTAGGAAAGTTTTGCTTTCCTCAACCCTTCTATCCCCATATCTTCTTCACGGTTAATATACTTAACGTTGCTCCACTCTTTCTCACAAAATTTTTGATTAATCATTGCGTATGATCCCTGTATATCCGGGTCTGCTTTTTCCACATGAATAACAGCCATATCCTTCGCAAATTGTTCTCCAAAGGTAAATGCCACTACTTTATTATTTACCTTTATGATACCACCCTTAAATTTTAATCTTTCAAAATGATTCAGTGCATCAATAATAGCAGCTTTTTCCTGCTCCAGACCCTCACTTTCGTCACAATTCCGTTTTTGACACCATTCTTCCTCCGCTGCAATACATTCATCTACCAACTCTGCCGTCAGAGGATGATATGTATAATCGTATGTGGATAAAAACTTGTTAATATGATTCCTCTTTGCATGAAATTTTTTACCTTCAAGATAAATGAGGTCCTCACTCAAATAGACATAGTCATATAAACTTCGTTCAGGTTTGAAGATAAATTTTCCGGGTAACCGGCTCTCAATTTCACTTATCATATCATTGGTAAGCGACTTGATAATTAGTTTGTTCCCCTGGCTGTCGAAGTATGTTATTAATTCTTCTATAACCGGCGTAATATCTCCTGTTCCTACCGGCATCAATGTAAAAGGATTGTTATTTTTATACTGTGCAAAAATGCAAAGGAAATCATTGATAATTGCGTATTTAATATTATAGCTGTTGCGCCACATAAACAGGTTAGTAAAAGTAAAATCCGAAATTTCGTACTGCTTCATCGAAAAGTATTTATCAAATAATTCTTTGTTGTCAATTGTAATGTCTGATAATTGAATCATTTTCCAAGCTCCCGATAATAATTTTTGTATTAATATAAATTACTATTATTTTACCATCTAATTATAACAATTAAACCGGAAGTTTTCAATGCAAGTTATTTCCCTGGGGTGCATATTTTATATTTGACGAATATTATGGAAAGAACGTTGCGGAAAGGCTTAGAGCCTGTTAACGCAATGAATATATATTCTTCTCATGACAGCTCTTAAAAATCATATCTAAAATACTTTACCAAAATCCTTTATCGTATATTTATTGCATTTATAAAATGAGGATCATCTACGCTTGCAATGATATCATTCAAAAAGCGTTTAGCTTGAAAACCTGCATTAAATTATTATTGATATGCTATATCAACATATGATATAAATATACAGAGAAACTGTACAATTCTAACAGGAGATGATTATCATGGAACAACGTAATTCTTTGGAGACAAAAGCAGAACAGACATCATGGCAGGGAGAACCTGCGGTACACTTTTGTGCCGGTGGTTATGAAGCATTGATGATTCCTGGTGTAGGAGCAAACGTCATTGAGTTAAAAGATACTGTTAGAGGATTAAACTTACTTAGAACTCCTAAAGATGCAGAGAGTTTTAAAGCCAGACCACAAGTGTATGGTATTCCTGTATTATTCCCACCAAACAGGATAGAAGATGGAACCTTTGAGGCTGCCGGAAAAGTTTATCACTTCCCTGTTAATGAAGTAAACCGCAATAATCATATCCATGGTTTTTTACATACCCGTCCATGGAAAGTAACAAAAATAGGTGCTGTTTCCAAGGGGATTGCAGAAGTAGAAGTTACTTATAAAGCAGACAGCACTTCGGATTTTTATAATTATTTCCCTCATGAGTTCGAATGTAAACTATTATACCGTTTATCCAGCGCAGGTTTAAAACAGACGATCTCCATTACAAATAACAGCAGCAGTCCCATGCCGATGGGCTTGGGCTATCATACAGCTTTTAGTGTCCCGTTTCACCCTGAAAGCACGGGTGAGGATTATAGAATGTGGGTATCAGTAAATGAAAGATGGGAATTAAGCGAGAGAATATTGCCTACCGGTAAACGCTTGCCTCTCACCGAAAAAGAGATGTCATATCGAAATCAGGGCATGCCCCCACTAGGCGACCCTATCGATAAGCACTATACGGTATTACCTTTGAATATAAACGGAAAAGAATTCCATGGAGCAATTCTTGAAGATACTTCTAAAGGACTTAGGTTGGTTTATGAAGTAGGGAAAGGCTTTAAACACTGGATGCTGTGGAATATGGATGGCAACAGCGGCTTTGTCTGTCCTGAACCCCAAACCTGGGTGGTTAATGCGCCTAATGTAAAGCTTCCTGATGAAATAACAGGGATGAAATTATTAGCACCGGGTGAAACATGGGAAGAAACCTGTAAAATATTTGTGCAGGAAATTTGATTACAATAAAAGGGTAAAGTGCTTCCTTTACCCTTTTATGATTGCATATATTTTTTCCATATCCAGGTTTTCCCGTACTATTTGCGCAAGCCGGTCGTATTCTCTCTCCTTAAACTCTTTGAAGGACATTTGTTTACCATCAATACGTTCCAGCCCTTTTAATTTTCTTACATTATTGAGCAATCCTCTTAGAAAATCAGTGTTATCAAAAATACCATGGATATAGGTGCCAAAAACATTGCCTTGACTGTTGCAGAATCCATCTGCGACCATCACTTCATTGTCCAGCCTCTTATAGATCTCTATCAAAGGTATACACCCTCTACCCTGTTCACTAATGCCCATGTGGATTTCATAACCGTCTATGTCATACTGCTCCAACCCTTGAAGATAAGGACTTTGTGCAGCATGAACTTTTGCCTTTACCCTGGTAGTAATTTTTTTACTTTCAAAAGTTGTCGTCATATTTAATAATCCTAATCCTCTGATACTATCCAGGTTAGATTCGGTATGTAAAGGGTCATTGATTTCCTTACCCAACATTTGATAGCCGCCACATATTCCTATAATAAGCTTTCCTTTTTGGCTTAGATCATTGATTTTTCTTTCAAATCCGTTTTCCCTAAGATATGCCATGTCTTCTATCGTATTCTTTGAACCAGGAAGTATCAAAACATCCGGTTCCCCTATCTGTTCAGGTTTCGAAACGTATTTTATACTCGCGTCCGGCTGATTTTCCAGGGCAACGAAGTCAGTGAAGTTTGAGATATGAGGTAGTCTGATGATTTCAATAAGTATTTCCTGTGAACCTTGGGTCTTCTTGTGAAATCTTTCACTTACACTATCCTCATCCTCAATATTAACATCCGCATAGGGTATTACCCCTAATACCGGAACCTTAATGATATCTTCCAGCATCCTTAGACCTGGTTCAAGAATTTTTACATCTCCACGGAATTTATTGATGATGACGCCTTGCACTCTTTTTCTTTCTTCTTCAGTCAGCAGAAGCATTGTTCCGGCAAGTGAAGCAAAAACCCCACCTTTATCAATATCTCCTATTAAAATAACCGGGGCATCCGCCATCTCTGCCATCCCCATATTTACAATATCTTTGTCCCGTAAATTTATTTCTGCAGGACTTCCGGCACCTTCAAGCACAATGATGTCATTTTGGGACTCCAGCCTGTCATAAGCCTCCTTTACTTTTTGTGCCAGTTGGGGTTTGAATTCGTGGTATTCTGCTGCCGACATATTGCCGTATACTTCACCCATTACAATTACCTGCGCTTTTTTATCGGTTGTCGGCTTTAAAAGGACGGGGTTCATTTCTACTGCCGGCTCCAGCCCGCAGGCTTCCGCCTGGACAACCTGTGCCCTGCCCATTTCCTTACCGTCACTGGTGATGTACGAGTTCAAAGCCATGTTTTGGGCTTTAAAGGGCGCCACTTTATAGCCATCCTGCTTGAAAATTCTGCATAAAGCGGCTGTCAGCAAGCTTTTGCCAACAGAAGAACCGGTTCCTTGCAGCATGATGCATTTTCCTTGCATATGTTTCACCTACCTTGTTTAGTTCGAAGTTCGGAGAGATTGTGTGCGGGAAAATTCATACGTTTGAGCGCTTGCTAAGAAGTGTTGAGCTACTGCCGGATTACTCCAGAAGTGGACGTGAGCGTATCCTGCAACCACATTATGCATAGCATAACCGCACTGCCACGTTGATAACAATCCGCCATCTCTCATTTTACTTACATTATAGCAGCATTCAACCCCTTTAGCATCTACAATTGACCGATGAAATTCATGGGCTCTGAATTTCAGGCCTTTTTGCCCAATGATGCAATCTCTATTTAACTCTACATTTACATAGCCAAACCGCTGCAGTTTTCCGGTCATTTTACTGCAGCCCGGAATAACGCCAACCATTTGATATTTTTTACCTTCAAAATCCTCTATGCTTTTGGTAAGATACATAAGACCTCCACATTCTGCATAAACGGGAAGGCCACTCTCAATGTGCTGCTTTATGGATAGACGCATGGATTGATTCTGCTCCAGCTGTGCGGCAAAGACCTCCGGAAATCCTCCCCCTAAATATAATCCGTCTATTCCTTCCGGAAGTTTATCATCATTCATTGGACTGAAATAAACAAGCTCCGCTCCTAATTGTTCAAGAAGTTCAAGATTGTCATGATAATAGAAATTAAATGCTTTATCCCATGCTATGCCAATTTTTACTTGATTCATTTTCTGCATGCTTTCAACCGGATTTTTGAATTCATCTATTTTACTAACATGATGAGATATCTCAATGAGCTTGTCTATATCTACATATTGTTCAACCAAACAACGGATTTTTTTTATCTTGCTATTTAAGTCATCCATTTCCACACTGGGCACCAGTCCCAGATGCCTGCTTGAAAGACTTATTTCAGAGTTATTTGGGATATATCCTACCGCAGGTATTCCCGTATCCTTCTCAATAACGGTCTTAAGAAGCTCAAAGTGTTTTTGTCCGCTTACTTTGTTAATAATAACACCGGCAATTTTGACATCCGGGTCATAATGTTTATACCCCATCACCATTGCAGCAGCACTGCTTGATATGCCATTACCGTTAATGATCAATATTACCGGAGCATTAATAATTTTTGATATATGTGCCGTACTTCCACTGTCTTTTTCAGTTCCAAATCCGTCATACAGTCCCATTACACCCTCAACAACAGAAACATCCGCCTGCCGGGAATTTCTATTAAATAAATACCTTATTGTATTCTCATCCAACATCCAGCTATCCAGATTTCTACATTTATTCCCCGTTACATGGGTGTGATAGGCCGGATCGATATAGTCGGGTCCTACTTTGTAAGGTTGAACTTTCAAACCACGTTTTGCGAGTACAGCCATCAACCCAATGGATATGGTTGTCTTGCCTGCTCCACTTTGGGCACCGGCAATGACTAATCTTGGTAGTATCACAATAACCACTCCAAGTAAAAATCCTGAACAAACGTGTTCAGGATAGTATATTATTTATGTTTGATTATAGCATGAACCTATTAATCAAACAATGCAATATTATTATATAAATAGTAAAATTCTATTCAAATAATGCATATCATTATCAATTGATAACAAATATCTGTAAAAAATAGTTGCAAATTCTATATTTTTAGCATATATTATATATTATTATACTTTTCAAATGATAATGAGGTGTTGACGTGGACAATGAAAAGAGATTTGAAATTGGAAACAGGATATCTAAAGTTACTATAGCAGTTAATGTAGTTTTAACCATTATAAAACTCATCATCGGAATAATAGCCCGCAGCAGTGCCATGATTGCCGATGCAATACATTCCCTATCCGACGTATTGAGCACCATTGCTGTCATCATCGGACTTAAACTATCCAAAAAGGATGAAGATGAACATCATCCCTATGGGCATGAAAAAATCGAACCGATTATGGCAAAATTGCTTGCTACCATATTGTTTATTACGGCAGGAGCTATCGGATATACCGGCATTAAAACCATCATACATAGAGATTTCTCTACCCCGGGTACAATAGCTGTATACGGTGCAATACTATCAATTGTAGTAAAGGAATGGATGTATCAATATACTGTGAAAGGGGCTAAACAAATAGAAAGCACAGTCTTACTGGCAGACGCATGGCATCACCGTTCAGATGCTTTCTCTTCCATTGGAGCACTCATAGGAATTGCAGGTGCCATCATGGGATATCCGGCGTTAGACCCCTTAGCTTCATTGGTGATTTGTATTTTGATAGGCAAAGTAGCCATAGATATCTACTGGCAGGCTATAAAACAGTTAATTGACCATGCAGTGGATGCAGAAACCACAGAAAGTATCCGGCAGGATATACTAAACACGGAAGGTGTTATTCAGATTGATGACCTTAAAACAAGGATACATGCCAACAAATTATATGTAGACGTAGAATGTTCGGTGGATAAAAACTTATCTTTTGCGGCTGCCCATGAAATTGCGGAGCAAATACATGATACAATTGAAAGGAACCAGAAAAATGTTAAGCATTGCATGGTGCACGTAAATCCTTATGATGGATAGGGGAATGACCTATTACCACCTTACCTTTTACAAAAGTATAAACCACCTCAAACCTATCATTTATTACGACTAAATCGGCATCTTTCCCCTGTTGTATACTCCCTTTACATTTGTCTATCCCTATAACCTTTGCCGGGTTAATGGTAACCATTTTTACAGCGTCTTCCAATCTTATTCCAAACTCTACAACCTTCTTAAGACATTGAAGCAGCGTGACAGTACTACCGGCGATGTTTCCATCTTTTGTTCTTGCAACACCATCTTTTACAATAATCTCCTGTCCACCTAAATCATATTTATCATCTTTAAGACCTGCAGCCCTCATGGAATCACTTATTAATACAATTTTATCTGCCCCAACCAATTTATATACCAGCCTGATAATTGCAGGATGGAGGTGTATACTATCACAGATTAGCTCTACTGAAAGACCGCTGTCCAGTACAGCACCAATTATTCCTGGTGCCCTGTGATTCAAACCTGCCATTCCATTAAACAGATGGGTTGCATGTTTTGCACCATATTCTATAGCCTTTAGAGCCGTATCATAATCAGCCCCTGTATGTGCTAAAGAAATAACGATATTATCTTTTGAAACTTCCTTTATAAATTCCATTGCCCCATCAATCTCTGGAGCAATACTTATGATCCTGATATTTCGTCCGCTTAATTCCTGCAGTTCAGTTACATCCGTTATAGAAGGCAACCTTAGGAATTTCTCATTCTGCGCACCTTTGTATTGTTTGGAAAAATAAGGTCCTTCCATGTGTATTCCCACAATATCTGCACCTTCTACGCCTTTATCAATAGCGTTTCTTATGTTTAAAAAAGCATTTTTTATTGATTGGTAAGTTTCTGACATGGTTGTGGGTAAAAATGAAGTTACTCCATTCATCGCCATAAACCGGGACATGTTGTTTAGCGCTTCATATGTGGCATCCATCGTATCATATCCTGCACATCCATGCGTATGGATGTCAATGAACCCCGGTAATATCCTGTACCCGCTTAAATCAAGAACTTCATCATGATTTGTTGTATTATATTCATTTTGTATATATAAATTATCTATCTTACCGTTATTCACCTCTATATCAAGATTAGAAAAGGCAAAGACTCCATTAAGGACGCTGGCATTTTTTAAAAGCATGGCAGCTCACCTCACAACTAGTAATTTCATGATACTAACTTATAGGCCGCTTCCTCATCTACAATAATTGTTGTATCGGGATGTAACTGAAGTAATGAAGCAGGTATGTTCGTAGTAATTTTACCATTAAGTATTTTACCCATGATCTCCGCTTTATTCTTCCCGCTAATTAAAAGTATAATTTTTTTCGCTTTGAGGATGGTAGCCATTCCTACAGTAATGGCCTGGGTAGGAACCTGGTCAATACTATCAAAAAACCTCGCATTGGCACGGATTGTATCTATAGAAAGCCGGGTTAAGTGGGTCTTGGAATTTAATTCTGTTGCAGGTTCATTAAACCCGATATGTCCGTTTACCCCAATCCCCAGTACCTGTAAATCTATCCCACCCGACTGTTCGATCATCTTATCATAATTGCTGCATTCTTCTTCTGCATTTTCCGCGCTACCGTTAGGAATATGAATGTTTTGAGGATTTATATTTACGTGTTTGAAAAAATTTTCATGCATATAATAATTATAACTCTGCGGATTATCTTTATCAATTTTATAATACTCATCCAGATTAAAAGTTTTTACCTGTGAAAAATCTGCCTGCCCGGCTTTATACATTTGAATAAGTTTTTTATACATGCCAATAGGTGTTGAACCTGTAGCCAATCCCAGCACTGAATCGGGTTTTTGTCTCACCTGGCTAATAACCATATCGGCAGCAATGTTGCTCATTTCATCATAGTTTTTACAAATAATTTTATTCACAGATAACCCTCCTATACTTATAGTGGTCTATACCAGTTAATTATATTATATATCTTTTTAGCGAATAACTCAATAGATTTTGAAGGATTTTTTAAATACTTATAGAAATAATAAATATGTATTTACCGGGTGCATTCAATTGAGCTGATGAATATTTGAGCTTATTCTAAAATTATAAGGTGGTAACTATGTTTATTGATAAACAAAGTCCTATTCCCGCATACTTTCAGTTGAAAAATTATATTTTGGACCAGATTTCATCGGGACAATGGCAAAAGGAACAGCCCATACCTTCAGAACGTGAGCTCAGTGCACTGGCCAGGGTCAGCAGGATGACCGTACGACAGGCTATCAATGAGTTAGTAAATGAGGGTATCTTATACCGGCTTAAAGGAAAAGGTACATATATCACTAAATCGAAAATTGAACAAAGGAATATCATGAGCTTTTCTGAAATGGTTAAAAGTAAAGGTATTACACCAGTCACTGAAATACTGGAGTTTGAGAAAAATGCACTATTCCCCGCCATTGCAAAGATTCTTGGCGTTGAAGCCGAAACAAAATTCTACAGGGTTAAAAGGCTTAGAAAGGCGGAGGAGATTCCTATAGGAATTGAAGAAGTATTTATTCCTGAAAAGTATTGTCCTGACATTGACAGGTTTGACTTAAGCGGCTCATTATATAGAATACTGCTTGAACAGTATCAATATAAAATTGAACGGATCAATTTAAGTATAGAGGCAGTACTTCCAACCGAGAAAGAGCATCAATTGTTACAGGTAAGCAAAACTATGCCTTTATTGAAAGTATCAGGTAATAGTATTACAAGTACGGGATTGGAACTTTTTTACGAAGTAAGCTACTACAGGTCAGATAAATTATCTTATAAAGTAAGCATTTTTAACAGAAAAGATTACTAACAAAAACTCTTAGCTAGTAATAGCCTTTATTCTATTATTTTTTACTTGCTGGTTTATATGTTTTCTAGTCAATTATATTTTACAGCTTGATTTGTATGATGGGAAGAGGTATTTTGCCTCTTCCTTTTATTTTTGCCAATAATAATTATACTCTAAGATTGGCTATGACAAAAGCAGAAATGCGACAGGATATACTCCTCTGTCGTATCCTTTTATTCTTTATATATGCTAGTTATTAAAATATGCCCTAATAAAATTGAGGTAAATATTTCAAAACTTTCACTATATAATATTAATTTCAAAAATGATGGTAAAAAAGAAAAATCCATTAAATAATAAATAGTCTCATAAAATATAAGAAATAAAGAAGGTATTCCCACAAGAACTAACTTTTCTAAATTTACTTTCCATTTTCCTTGTTTTTTAATTTCATTTACTATATAATCTATATTAATTATCATTCCGAAAAGAATAGATATAATAATGCTGCTATAAAAATAAGGAAAGTGTATAAAAGTTTTACCTTTAATATTGTGAAAATACTTTAGCAACCATTGGGTAGAGTAAATATATACTAATAAAATTAATAAATATATAATACTTTTTTTAATTCTATTCACCTGCATATACCTTTCCCCTTTACTATCAATTAATTACAAATATTCATAATGCTGTTAAATATAAAATGCTTTTCTATAAAAATCTATAAATTTATATAAATTCTTTTGAATTAATGGGCAAATACACCAAATTGCCCATTAATTCAAAACATTTTAATACCTTAATAATTAGCAGAATACTCTTTCTTATTGATTTGAAGATATTTTATTTTAATGATACTATTAAAAATCAACTTATGTTTTTTAAATAAATCTATATATTTCTTTATTTCCCAGTATAATTCTACCATAATGTTACTTAAATCTCCACTGTACTTTAGTATAGTCTTTTTCAATCTACCGAAATCAAATTAAGCTGCAAAGCCTTCATTTTAGTGTACTCCTTTCAAAATTTGGTGTATTTTTGTCGGGATAGGACAACAACTAAAGCGCTATAAATTAACTCCTTTCTATATGAATCTCCCTTGCATAAATATCCCATCGTGGTGTATAATTAAACATGAGCGCTCTTACCACTTTGTGTAAGGGGCCCGGACACCTTCAAGTCAAATGAGTTTTTAGCAGGAATCCATTGACTTAAAGGTGTTTTTATTTTTAAATGGTAAAAAACCAATTAAATACAGAAAGTAGATATGCCTAATTTACTATGGGCAGCAGATTACTTTTTTACATATTATGACTAAATCTTTTATTTTTTGCTATTTTTATTTATAATTAATCTAACATACTTTTGAGAAATAGTCCATAGCGAATAATGACTTGTTTTGTCGAAAATGGTATTATTATAAAAAAGATGAACTCTTAAGGCAAAACAATCGTTTTAGGAATGAGTTAATAAACATAATTATTAAAAATATGCATTGCAAAATGTAGAATTTATAGAGAAAGCCAAATAAAACAAAAGAATAGACTTGATAGTCAGATTATGAAAATTTCTAGTGTTCTAAATCAAGTATTAGTAGTATAATGATAATACAAACGGAAATAGCGGTTATAATCAATTTATACATATCATTAAGTATAGGAGGGGATAGCTGTGGATGAAAAGCGTAGGAGCCGGAGAGTTCCTTTTAATTCGAAAATATCAATTGAATCACTTTTCAGGTCGGGCGAACAAGAACCTATAAAAATCAATGCGGATATTATTATTACCAATATCTCAAAAACCGGGATCGGCTTTATCTCAGAGGTTGATTTGCCGGTAAATCATTTCTTTAACAGTAAAATTGTCATAGATGATGAGAGAATGTTCTATTGTGTGCTGAAAATTGTAAGGAACAAAAAAATCAATAAAGGCTATCAAATTGGTGCCGAATTTGTTGGCCTTGCAGAAGTATTAGGACACCATATTGACGATTACATAGGAGAATTTGATGAATAAATAGACAAAAGCGCATTAGCTATTTTCATACGACCCAAAATAATACATGGAAACGGTTTTTATATCACGCCATCAATCAAGCGCAACAGCAAAACCGTTTCCATGTATCATTCCATGCTTAACTTTCATTGAGTTTTAGAGTCATATATCCATGATGTCCCATTCTATTTGATTCCTGCAAATAAGTGGCAAGCAGTAAAATGCCCTTTTTCAACTTCTTTCCACTGCGGCTCCTCTTTTGTACAGATATCCATTGCTTTCGGGCATCTTGTGCAAAATGCACAACCTTTAGGCGGATCGAGAGGACTCGGTACTTCCCCTTCCAGTACAATCCGTTCCCTCTTTCTTTCAACTTCCGGATCAGGAATGGGTACCGCTGAAAGTAACGCCTGGGTGTAAGGATGGAGCGGCTTATTATATAATGTATTACTTTCTGCCAACTCTACCATGTTTCCAAGGTACATTACCAGTACGCGGTCTGAAATATATCTGACCATTGACAAATCATGAGCGATGAATAAATAAGTTAACCCCATTTTGGCCTGCAGCTCCTTAAGAAGGTTAACAACCTGTGCCTGAATGGATACATCCAAAGCCGATATTGGCTCATCGCAAACAATGAACTTCGGCTCTACTGCAAGTGCCCTGGCAATTCCTATTCTCTGCCGCTGGCCGCCGCTAAATTCATGCGGAAATCTTCCCATGTGCTCCGAAGCCAGTCCTACTAATTTTAATAATTCTTCAATGCGTTCCCTGCGCTTGCTTCCAGATGCCAGGTTATGAATATCCAGTGGTTCTCCAATAATATCCTCAACGGTCATACGTGGATTTAAGGAAGCATAAGGGTCCTGGAAAATCATCTGCATTTGCTTCCGAATTTTTTTCATCTCACTTTTTGAGTACTTATAAATATTTTGACCTTCAAAGATTACTTCCCCTTCTGTAGGTTCATATAAACGAAGAATTGTCCGGCCAGCTGTAGATTTTCCGCAGCCGCTTTCACCTACAAGGCCTATTGTTTCTCCACGGTATATGTCAAAGTTCAAACGATTTACAGCTTTTAAATAACGGTCGCCCACTTTGAAATACTTCTTTAAGTTGCGCACCTGCACAAGAGGGATATCGTCCAAGTTATTTTCTACTCCAGGGGAGTGAAACCGTTTCGTACTCATCATCATCCCTCCTTTACCACTGTGCTGCAGCTACCTGGGCCATCGAATGTTGAAGCCAGCAGGCTGCATAATGAGATTCTTTTATATTTTCCAGGTCCGGGTCATAATTTTCACATATTTTCATTGCATTTTGGCAGCGCGCAAAAAACGGGCATCCTGCCGGCGGATTAAACAGGTCAGGCGGCGTACCAACGATAGGATGAAGGGCTTCATTCCTATTCATATCCATACGCGGGACAGATTTTAATAACCCTTTTGTGTAAGGATGCTGCGGGCTATAAAAAATATCATCTATTGTTCCTGTTTCTACTACCTTACCGGCATACATAACGATTACGCGGTCACACATCTCTGCAACAACACCAAGGTCATGGGTAATCAAAATGATAGAGGTCCCCGTCCTTTTCTGTAAATCCTTCAGCAATTCCAGAATTTGTGCCTGGATGGTCACATCCAGGGCAGTAGTAGGTTCATCTGCAATTAATAGTTTAGGTTCACAGGCAAGTGCCAGGGCAATCATGGCACGCTGGCGCATACCACCGGAAAATTCATGGGGATACTGGTTTACCCTCTTGTCAGGCTGTGCTACCGCTACCATTTCTAACATTTTTATGGCACGGTTATATGCTTCATGTCTTGAAAGTTTTTTGTGCTTCATCAAACTTTCTGCAATTTGCCGTCCAATTTTTATCGTCGGGTTAAGCGATGTCATAGGGTCCTGAAAAATCATGCCTATTTCGTTTCCACGAATATGCTGCATCTGCTTCTCACTTTTCTTTAACAGGTCCTGCCCTTCAAATAGAATGGAACCTTGCTTATATTTAGCAGGCGGCATGGGAAGAAGCTGCATAATGGATTGGGCAGTTACACTTTTGCCGCATCCCGACTCTCCCACAATTGCAAGTGCCTCACCCTTATATACTTCAAAATTAACACCCCGGACTGCCTTTACTTCTCCTGCATAAGTGTGGAAAGACACATGTAAATCTCTAACTTCTAAAATTTTATTCATTGATTGTTTTCCCCTTCCCTTCACTATTTACGCAATCTAGGATCAAGTGCATCCCGCAAACCATCACCTAACACATTAAAAGCAAACATGGTTAACGAAATGAGGAAAGCAGGAATGAACAACTGATATTCATACCCAACCAATAAGCTGGATAGAGCATCATTGGCCATTGTCCCCCAGCTTGCCATAGGTGCCGGCACTCCAAGTCCCAAAAAGCTTAATGTTGCTTCTGAAAAAATGGCTGTAGGGACTGTTAAAGTAATGTTAACAAGAATAGGTCCCATAGTATTTGGAATCAAATGCTTGAGCAAAATCCAGCTTGTACTGGCCCCAAGCGCATTAGCTGCCTGCACATATTCCTGCTCTTTCAATTGAAGTACCTGCCCCCGTACAAGACGTGCCATAGGAATCCACCCCGTCATGGTCATTGCCAATATAATGGTCCATAGCCCCTGCCCCATTACAACCATCAATAGGATAACCACCAACAGATACGGAATGCTATATAAAACTTCTGCAATTCTCATCATAATTTCATCAACACGGCCTCCTTTTAAGCCGGAAATGCCTCCATAGATAACTCCCATGATGAAATCAATGGCTGCAGCCATAATCCCTATAAATAAAGAGATTCTCGCCCCATACCATGCCCGGGTAAAAATATCACGCCCGGCCGAATCTGTCCCGAACCAGAACTCACTGTTTGGTGCAAGGTTCTTTTTGGTAAAATCCTGTTCATAGTACGTATACCCGTTAAGATACGGACCAATAATGGCAAAAATAATTAATAGGACAATAATAAACAACCCAAACATTGCCAATTTGTTTTGTCTCAGTCTGCGCCACACATCTGACCAGTAGGATATACTGGGCCGGAAAATTTTTTCTGCATCTTCAAAGTTATGAGTTACCGGCAAAAACATATCCTGTGTAAAATTAATCTGATTCTTCATTAATGACTCCCCTCCGTGATCTTGATGCGTGGATCAATGAAAGTATAGGTAACATCCACCACAAAATTCAATAAAATTAAAATTGCACTGTAGAAAACCGTAGAACCAAGGATAACAGGATAGTCGCGGTTAAAAATTCCTTTCACAAACATTTCACCCATGCCTGGTATACCAAAAATTCTTTCTATTACAAAACTGCCTGTTACCAAGTTGGCAGTAATAATTCCCAGTACGGTAACAATAGGCAAAATTGCATTTCTAATTGCATGTTTAACAATAATAACGCCCCGTGACAATCCTTTTGCTTTTGCTGTTTTAATATAGTCCTGCCTAAGCACTTCAAGCATGCTGGAACGCATCAACCTGGCAATATAGGCCATTGGCATCATAGCCAGCGATATGGAGGGAAGTACAGTATACTTCCATGATTTCCATCCGGACACAGGAAACAACTTCCATTCCACTCCTGCATAATTAATCAAGACAGTTGCAAGAATAAAACTTGGCACCGAAATGCCAATGATTGCAATCACCATTGATAAATAATCGGGCCAGCTGTTATGGTTTAAAGAAGCAACCACCCCCAGTATAAGCCCAAAAGTAATGGCAATAATAAGTGCCTGAATTCCCAGGTGTAAAGACACAGGAAAGCCGTTCTTAATGTAATAGTTAACCGTGATGACAGATGATTTTAGTGAAGGACCAAAATCAAGCCTGAGAAGCGATTTTAAATAGAGAAAATACTGGACTGCCAATGGCTTGTCCAAATTGTAATATTTTAATAAATTTTCATAAACACCCGGCGGCATCTTTCCTTCCTTTGCAAAAGGATTGCCGGGAATTGCGTGCATCAGTATAAATGTGAGCGTAATTACAACCCACAACGTCAATAATGCCATTGCAAATCGTTTTAATATATACTTTGACACAATACGCCTCCCCCTAACTATACGTCTTATATTTTAATATTTTATTTTTCACTAGAAAATGAGGTATGCCCGCAATTGAGCATACCACATTTTTATGCCTGGTTCAATGTTTATTTCTGGATGTCTGCATAATGGAACTGCGGATATCTATTAACCGGAGTATATACCCCTTTTACATATGGTTTCTGCGTAAAAGGTTTTGTATAGAAATAAATCGGCATAACAGGCATTTCTTCTATAAAAATCTTTTCAGCGTCATGCATGGCTTTCATACGTACGCTGTTATCCATTGTAGTTTTTGCCTGATTGATAAGCTTGTCGAAATCCGCATTTGCCCAACCGGTATCATTTTGCTGGCTCTTAGATTCAAACATATCAAGGAACGTCATAGGATCAACATAGTCACCGATCCATCCAGCTCTAGCTACATCGTAATCAAGCTTATCCTCACGGTCAATCTTAACCTGGAATTCAACATTTTCCAATGTAACCTCCACGCCAAGGTTTTTACGCCACATTTCCTGGATGGCTTCGGCAATTTTCTTGTGCTTGTCGTGGGTGTTATACAACAGGGTAAAGCTCAATTTGTCCATTTTTTCTTCTTTTAACCCTTCAGCTAATAACTGCTTTGCTTTTTCAACATTTTCCTCAAATAAGTTGCCGGTATTTTTCTGGTAATCTCCCTGCACATCCGGAATTCCGGGAGGTACTATTCCGTAAGCCGGTCTTTCACCGCCCTGTGCAACACTTTCAACGATTACTTTACGGTCAATTGCCATTGATAGTGCTTTACGGACTTTTACATTATTGAATGGTTTCTTGGTATTATTAAAACGATAGAAATAGACTGACAAATCATCACCAATTACCAGTTCTGGATCTTTAGATGCATTCAACTGTGCAGTTACATCTGCAGGTATCGGGTACAGCAGGTCTAGATCACCGGTACGGTACATCTGCCATGCGGTATTTTCATCTTCCAGCATGACAAACTCGATTCCATCCAGCTTGATTTTGTCTTTATCAAAATAATTCTCATTTTTTGCAAGCTTGATGCTTTCCTTATGTTTCCATTCAGCAAGTTTGAATGCTCCGTTGGATACATAGGTACTGGCTTCATTCGCCCAATCTTTATTAGCTTCTTGTACTTTTTTATTAACAGGATAATATGTGTAGAAAGATACCAGTTCAAGGAAATAGGGTGTTGGCTGTGCCAATTTAACTTCCAGTGTTTTATCGTTAAGCGCCTTTACGCCTACGGCATCTTCCAAAGCTTTTAACTTGGCAGCATCGGTTTCCTTGGTAGTGTTATATGCCTCAGCACCTGCAAGGTAGTAAAGCTGATATGCATATTCAGAGGCAGTAGCCGGATTTAACGCATATTTCCATGCAAATTCGAAATCCTGTGCGGTAACAGGGTCACCATTGGACCACTTGGCATCATCACGCAGGGTAAATGTATAGGTTAAGCCATCTTCACTAATCTTCCATTCTTTAGCCACCCCTGCTTCAATACCACCGGCAGGAGTTTTTCTAGTTAACCCTTCAAATACATGCTCCAATACCCAGGAATCATGGGTTCCCTGTGCTTTTCCAGGATGTAAAGAACCTGGCTCACTTTGGTTGTTGGTCCTCAAAATTTTAGGTTGAGCTTTGGTAGCATTTCCACCAATATTGGGTTCAGTTCCTTTCTTGCTTTCACTCCCTTTTTTGGAAAAACAAGCTGTAAGCATTAGTGATAATACAAGCACCATGCTTACAATCATCAATGATTTTTTCTTCACTAAAATCCCTCCACTTAATTTTATAATTTTTATATAGAGATAGAATGCAAGAATATTAAAATTCAGCATCCTTTACTCCCAAAGATTTAATATTATTATATGGAACATACTAAATTATTTTGTATAAAGTGAATAATTATTAATTTCGACGAATAAATATTCATATCGTGCCATATTTTCAATTTTTTTACATTTTAGGCAAAGACATCACCTTACTCTACTTTATTATCTTTATCTATAATATTCAAAAACTTTTATTTATTATACAACAACAAAAAACGCCTAAAAAACTTAACTTAGTCGTTAAATTTTTTAAAAGCGCTTTTGATACCATTTAAGTCGAATTATATTTTATATTCTTTCAGCAATTGAATAAATTATAGCATTTTGTCAACTGAATTTCAAGAATATTTGTCAAATTTTATGTGCTTGTTTTGTATTACTTTCAATTTTATATAAATTAATTTATGTTTTTATATTTAGAAGCTCTCAGTTAACCTTATACTGGTCCAATAACCTTTTCGTCACTTTAGTTATAATCTCTATCATTTCTGATTTATTAATATCCTTTTCCATATCAGTGCCATCTTCATTTTTGGATTTACAAGTGTTTTTTTCTGGTAAGCAGCCTTTGTAACCAGGGTGTCTGCCAGGAATATTAAATTTTTTCCTAATTTCCATTAATTTTTCTACTTGATCAGGTGAAAGTTCTTTTTCTCCCCCTAATTGCCTTGCAATAAGACTAACCCTTGCATAAAATTCAAGGGTTTCCATTTTAAAATAAGCACTGAACAAATCTTGTCCTACCGTTAAAGCACCATGGTTCTGGAGTAGAATTGCGTCATGGGTTTGAAGATATTTGCTGATTGCATTCGGGACTTCGTCTGTAGAAGGTGTACCATATTCGGCAATAGGTACGCTTCCTAAAAATATAACCGCTTCCGGCATAATATATTTATTCAGTGGAATACCTGCAACCGCAAACCCCGTTGCAGTTGGGGGATGGGCATGGACAACTGCGCCTACATCCGGTCTTTCTTTATAAACTCTAAGATGCATTTTTAATTCGGAAGAAGGCTTCCAGGTCCCTTCCAATACTTTACCTTCCATATTTACTTTAATGAGCATATCAGGAGTCATAAATCCCTTGCTTACCCCGGTAGGAGTTGCCCAGAATTCATTATCATTTACTTTGACAGTAATATTCCCATCGTTTGCTGCCACAAAGTTTTTTTCATACATTCTTCTGCCGATTTCACATATATCTTGCTTTATTTTAAATTCAGAATTCACAATTAACCTCCTTATGTTAAATAAATGCTCCTACAGAATATTATGTGCTAGGAGTACCTCCTTTAATTTCTGAATTATTATACATTTTTCACTATTGAGTGTCAATAAACCCCTATTAGGGCGTATTAGTTCTAAACCTCTCATTTATCGAAGAATGTCCCTATGTCCATAAAAACAGGTTAATTTTCTTAATTTTAATTCTTATTATGCTATAACATACCTATTTTGTTAATAATTTTTAAAAATTAAATATATTAATAATAGATTGATTTTTCTAATCTTATTTCTTAGGTACCGATTCCCAGTCTTTTAAGAACCTTTCTATTCCTATATCGGTAAGAGGATGCTTTGACATTTGTTCGATAACTTTGTAAGGGACCGTTGCGATGTGGGCGCCCAGTCGTGCTGCTTCTATGACATGGATAGGATTCCTGACACTGGCAGCAATAATTTCCGTCTGGATGCCATGGGTTGAAAAGATATCAACAATTTCCTCAATTAATGTCATACCCGTATTTCCTATATCATCCAGTCGTCCCAGGAAAGGACTTACATAGGTTGCTCCTGCTCTTGCAGCCAGAAGTGCCTGTGCTGCCGAAAAGATTAGAGTGACATTTGTTTTTATTCCTTCTGCTGAAAGAATTTTTACTGCCTTTAATCCTTCCAGTGTCATTGGGATTTTGATAACAATATTCCGGTGTATCTTTGCCAGTTCTCGTGCTTCTCTTACCATCCCTTCCGACTCAAGGCTTATCACTTCTGCACTGATGGGGCCGTCTACGATGGTCGTGATTTCTTTTACAACTTCTATAAAGTCTTTTCCTTCTTTAGCGATTAAAGAAGGATTGGTGGTTACACCACAGATTACTCCCAGATCATTTGCTTTGCGGATTTCCGCAACATTTGCCGTGTCAATAAATAATTTCATAAATAAGCACTCCTTCCTTGAATATCAAAATTTTAAAAAATAAGTATAGATGTGGACTCTTAAAAAGACACATACCTACAATGGGTGCATTTAATTTATATGCCCATGCTCTTACTATATCCAAATTTAAATACAAAATTATAAAATTTAAATAAGACACAGCCTCCAACTCATATTTCTTCATTTGTGCTTGATTTAAGTTTAGTTTTAAAGTCACACCCTTATAGAGAATAATAAATTTCATCTAGTACTGCTTTTATTTCTTTCAAAGAGTTGAAAACAAGGTTTGGTTTAATATTAGATTTTGCCAGATCTTCCTCTTTGGTTTCTCCAGACAATACAAGAATGGTAACTGCTTCGTTATCCTTTCCTATTGCCATGTCTGTGTATAGCCGGTCACCGATAAAGGCTATTTCCCGTTCCTGGAATCCTGTATAGTCCAATATATACTGAAGGGTATATTGCGAAGGCTTTCCAAAGAAGACCGGAACAACTCCCGTAGATGCAGTAATCAAAGCACAAATGGAACCACAGTCAGGAATAAATCCTTTCTCAGTTGGACAGTTAAAGTCAGGATTAACCGCCAAAACGGGAATTCCATTTCTTATAAAATCACACGCCTTTGATAGCCGGTCATATTGCAGGGTTGTATCAAAACCTACAACTACCAAATCAGGAACATCTTCCGTAATTTCAATGCCAGCCTTAGTAAAATCCGATAGGAGGTATTCGGTACCTAAAAGGTAAACTTTTTTTCCGGGCATATACTGTTTAATATGTTTAATAATTACCTGGTTTGAAATAAGTACTTTTCCGTCTTCCACATTACAGCCCATCTTTTTAAGCTTGTTTTGATAAAATTCAGCATTTTTTGATGAATTATTTGTAAAGAAATAAAATTCCTTATTATATTTCCCCAATGAATTTATGAAATCTATAGAGCCATCTATCAACTTATCTCCAAGATAAAATGTCCCATCCATATCAAGAATAAAACATTTCACCTTTTTTAGTATTTCTTTTGTGTTTTGATTATGATACAATTTGTCATTTTTTTGTTCATTTTTAAAATAGTTTTTTATGCCACCTGCAAACTCTTCAAGTAGTCCAATGTCCCATAAAAGCTGTAAGATTGTATACCGGTTTCTAATCTCTTTTGCCAGCAATACACTGTTAAACACGGTATCATCATCTACACCTATTTGTGCAGGATTAATAGGGGCACCGGCTTGCTTTAAAATTGCTTCAAATTCATGGGTAGAAGGAATAAGTTCTTGTATAGCATGAATAATATCATTCCATCTTTCTTTTATAACTGAAATTCGCTTAGCATGCTCTTTAAGTGAATTTTTATTGGCTTTTTTCTCTAATTCAATAATACCCGAAGCTGCATTCTTATACGTTTTATTAACTAGTTCTATCCATTTATGTTGATTAAAAGTTTTAACTTTATCAATTGCAAGGTTAAAGTCAACTACTGCAGTTTTTAGCATTTCATACAACTTGACTATTGCAATTGTAGTAATTCCTACCTTCGTCCCATGTAAAACCGCCTCTTTGCCATCAAACAAAAATTTCATTTCCCAGAAATGGGCAAGATGGTGTTCCGATCCTGATGCCGGCCTGGAATTTCCTACAAAGCTCATGGCGATACCGGACAACACAAGTCCTTCCATGAGATTTTTTATTGCCTCATCATTTCTGACCTTAATTCCTTCAATGCTGCCTGCACATTTTTTAATAGAGTTTCTTACCAGTTCTACAACAGTACTGCAATAGTATTCTTCATTAATGATTCTACCCAATTCCCAGTCACATAAGGAAGTATATTTTCCGAGAATATCTCCCAAGCCTGCTAGAATCATGTCCATAGGTGCATTTTTGATGATATTGATGTCTGCGATAATTGCTTTAGGACTGACGGTCTCGTATGTAGTTTTCAGGTTATTAATGATTAATGCTGAAACTGTAGAAGCATAGCCATCCATAGATGGAGCAGTAGCTACAATAAAATAGGGAATTTTTAATTTGTAACTTAAAAACCTGGACAAATCATTTAGAGTTCCGGAACCAACTGCCAAAATCAAGTCTGTATCATTGTCAATTTCCACTATAAGTCTGCCTATGGCTTTTTCATCCGGGACCAGTTGTTGTTTCCCCTCAAATACATGTTTTTGAAGCTTAAATCCGTTCTTTAGTAATACTGTCTCTACATGCTCTCCTGCAATTTTATACGTATTTGTATCTGCAACCATAAATATTTTTTTAAAATTATATCTATTGATTAATTCAGGTAAAGCCAGGATCGCATCTTTGTCTATTACAATATTTTCAATATCCGCGCTATGTTCTTTTCCGCAGTCGCACAGAAAACTTGTTCTAAGGAAATCCTGAATTTTAAATTCTTTTAGATCCAGCAAAATTAACCCCCCATTCCAAAATATGCATAAAAACCTAAAATTATATAGGTATATTATAGCATATTGTGATATGTTATAATATACCTATTATGAATAACTTTTATTTTTATTTCTCGATTAAAGCAATGATTGAATCTGCCATACTTGCCAATAGTAAATAGCAGGAAGTTGCTCCTGCATCTAATATGCCTCTTGAACGTCCTCCAAGCCTGCTTGCTCTTCCCACTTTTGCTACCATATCTCTTGTGGAATCTTTGCCTTCCTCTGCTGCTTTTTTCATAGCTTTCAATGCATCTACGAAGCTTTTTCCTTCGTTAAGTGCAGCCTCATACGCATTGAGCGCAGGAACCAGCGTATCCAGCAGTGTTTTGTCTCCTACTTTGGCATTTCCTAAAGATTGTATCTCTGTTAGGGCTGCTTTTAGCATATTAAAAAAGACTTGTGAAACAATGGGGACGGTTCTCATTGTCAAGATTTGCTAACAGCAGTTCTATTAATACCTGTTATCCTAAAATATATCCAGAACAGACATAATCTCTATTTCCCTAGCTCTGTTCAAGTAATTTATCAACAAGAACCGTCCCCATTGTCCATCCACACTTCCATTCATCATTTACTTGCTACTTAGATTTCATAACCTTGATAAGTCATTTATTTTTAACAGCAGTTGATTGAAGTCATCAAATACATAATCAGCCCCTGCT
Source organism: Petroclostridium xylanilyticum (assembly GCF_002252565.1). Taxonomy (NCBI): domain Bacteria; kingdom Bacillati; phylum Bacillota; class Clostridia; order Eubacteriales; family Oscillospiraceae; genus Petroclostridium; species Petroclostridium xylanilyticum. The sequence goes on along the minus strand of NZ_NPML01000029.1, from coordinate 235,521 downwards.
TCGCTCAATGCTTTACCATCAAACGATGATGTATAGCCGCAGGTAAACATTCCTGCCCTTTTAGCACCTGTAATCCCATATATAGAATCTTCAATAACGATACATTCTGAAGGGTCTAACCCTAACTTTGAAGCGGCATATAAAAATATATCCGGCTCCGGTTTGCAATTTTTTACATCTGATCCGCCACAAATAATGTCAAAATATTTTCCCAACTTTGTTTTTTTTAATGAAAACTGAATTGTCTCGTGTTGGCTGGTAGAAGCAATAGCTAAAGAGACATTTATTTTCTTTAACTCATCCAGAAGCTCTTTGACCCCTGGCATGGCAGCCAACTCTTTTCGTGCAACAATTTTATAATATTCCTCTTTTTTGCCAACAATATCTTTATCTAAAATAGCACCTGTCTTTTTTGTATAGTAACCTGGAACATGACTACAGCTAATACCTGTAAAACGCCTGAGTTCTTCATCATCGGTTTTTATACCATACCCACCTAAAATTTCCAACCAGGCCTTCCGATGGAGAGATTCACTGTTTATTAACACCCCGTCCATATCAAATATAATACCCCGTATCAATAAAATTCCCCTTTCATACGGCAAAAAAATATTCAAGAATTTTTCTATGTAAATCGCATTAAAGATTTTACACAACTGGTCAGGAATACGGCTTGGCAGCTGCTTTATAGTTTAGCCAAGCTTTCATAAACTTTCTCCAAAGAATGATAACATTCATCAAATATAGGCATAATCTCTTTATATTTTTTACTATTGCTTTCTATCGGTTCCTGGACACTTTCTACTTTTATAAATTTATTAATTACCTCAAAGTCTTTGAACACTCCAACACCAACTCCACCGGTAACTGCTGCACCCATGGACGTAGCTTCTTCCAGGTAATTTGGCTTTAAAATCTTGAGGTTATATACGTCTGCCATAATTTGACGCCATACCTTGCCCTTTGCTCCTCCACCGATCACAATCATTTCTTTTATATCAGCATACTGTTTAAATACCTCTAATATGATATTTAAATTCAATGCAACTCCCTCAAGCACTGACCTTAAAATATCATTTCTTTTGTGTTCCATTTTAAGTCCTATGAAAGCTCCTCTAGCATTAGGATTCCATCTCGGACTCCTTTCACCTAACAGGTAGGGAAGATATATTAAACCATTCGCTCCTGCCGGGGATTTTGCAATTTCCTCATCAATGATTTGATAGGGACTTATACCCTTTTCTTGCGCTTCTTTTGTCTCTATTTTACAGATTTCATTTTTCAGCCAGTTATAGGAACCTCCTGCACTTTGCATAGTTCCACAAGGAGCAACATAGCCAGGTATAATATGAGCCCAGTTAAATGTACGCATTTGATCGTCATAAACAGGTTTTTGCGTAGTTAATGCAATCCAGGAAGAAGAACCCACATAGCTAAAAGCCGTACCTTCCTTAATGCATCCAGAACCTACTGCGGCACATACGCCGTCTCCTCCACCACATACAACCGGGGTCCCGGCCGCAAGCCCTGTCTGCCTTGCCGATTCTTCCGTTACTCCTCCTACTACATAAGTCGACTCTTTAAGAGCAGGAAGCTTATCTCCATCAATCCCGGTAATACTTATAATTTCCTCTGACCATTTTAGTGTATTTAAATCCAAAATACATGTCCCGGTAGCATCCGAATAATCAGTAACAAATTCACCGGTTAGCTTAAAAATAATATAATCCTTTGAATTAAGTATTTTATAGGTATTACGATATATCTCAGGTTCATTATTCTTAACCCATAAAAGCTTTTCAAGGCTATAAGACGGGCTAATGCGATGACCGGTAATTTTATAAAATTTATCTTCACTTATTTTGTCCCTGATAAAATCTGCCTCTTTTGCTGCTCTCTGGTCTGCCCAAATAATAGACTTCCTTAAAGGGACGCCATTTTTGTCAACACATAAACACCCCATCATCTGCCCGCTAAACGATACAGCTACTACATCATTTTTATCTATATCTTTGAGAATCTCTTTGGTGGTAGAACAAACTGCACTCCACCAATCCTCGGGTTCCTGTTCCACCCAATTATTATTAAAGTAATTTGTATCATAAGAATATACTTTACTCTTAACCAGATCACCGTCTGTGGTATATAATGTTGCCTTATTACCAGAAGTACCTAAATCATGGGCCAATAAATATTTAGCCATATTACCTGCTTCCCTCCCCTTGTAATGTTTTTGATAAGAATCAAAGAATATTGTACCTCATTTTAAATGTTATCAGTTCTTTTTCCTTTTCCATAAAGATCTTCCCAGTCTTTAACAAATTGTTCTACACTCCAATTAGTTAACGGATGATACAACAATTGGTTCATAATATCAGGACCGGCCGTGATTGAATGTGCTCCTGCCAGGCAAGCTTTATGTATCTGTTCAACATTTTTAAAGCTGGCGGCTAATACTTTTGCATCCACACCATGTACATTGAAAATTTGGACAATCTCTGATACAACCTTAATGCCATCTGCAGAGATATTATCCAGACGATTTACGTAAGGTGCTATATATTCTGCTCCTGCTTTTGCAGCCATAAGTGCCTGTAAAGGGGTGAAAACTGCTGTAGCGGTTGTTTTTATTCCTTTTTCTTTTAAAATCATAATAGCTTTTATTCCCTCCTCTACTACAGGGATCTTTATATACAGGGTTCCTCCTATTTTTGTGTTTAAATATTGTGCCTCTTCCACAATCTCTTCCGCAGTTTTACCAAGAGCCTGAACATGCAACATTTTTCTATCGCCTATAGTTTCCCTTATTTCCTTGATTAATTCAATAAAATTTCTTTTTTGTTTAGCAACAAGCGATGGGTTAGTGGTAACCCCATCTATAGGATACATTTTAGTAAATTTTTTAATTTCCTGTACATCTGCAGTATCCAGCATTATTATCATTTATACATCTCTCCTTTAATACTTTTAGTGCTTGCATGTAAATGCTGCTGACAATGATTTGCATGTATAAGTACGAATCTTTTTCTTCTCAAGTCACTTCCCCTTACTTTAATACTATAAGCAAATTTTTAAAAATTCTTATTTAACCAATTTATCTTTTTATTAATAATAGATTTTTAAATTTGCTCTTATTTACGCCAATTTACTTTTCTAGACATTTATAATTATATCACTTATAATCAAATTATACAATATGTAATTACATATTTACATGCTTATATGTTTACATATATTACACTTATACTTTTAAGGAGAGTATTTGATGTCACTTTTTCAAAGTAAAACTTTAAATAAAGATATTCCTATCCCCTTGTATTATCAACTAAAAGAGATACTGTTAGAATATATAACAAAACACCATACTGATATCGATCAGCCTATTCCGACTGAAGTCGAGCTCAGTTCACATTTTAATATAAGCAGACCTACTGTTCGACAGGCAATCAATGAACTGGTTGTAGAGGGTTATCTATATCGTGTTAAAGGAAAAGGAACATTTATATCAAAACCCAAAATCAAGCAAGACTTTCTCCAAATTTTAGATAGTTTTAATAATGAGATGCAGAAAAAAGGGCTAACTCCTTCAACCAAGATATTAAGTCTTAAAGTAATCAAAAGCGATGAAAAAGTTAGTGAAGCCCTCAATTTACCCATAGAAAGTGATGTTGTCCAGCTAAGGCGGTTACGATTTGCAAATGATGAACCTATTGTCGTGGTGGTGACTTATCTGCCCTATGAGAAATGCCCTGGCATCATTACAAAAAACTTAGAAAACGAGTCACTATACAAAATTTTAGAAAACGAATATGGTCTTACCCTTGCTAGCGCAACCAGGACCCTGGAATCAGTATTGGCAGGTGAATATGAGGCTAAATTGCTTCAAATAGAAAAAGGAGCTCCTATACAATTTTTTGAAAGTATAACTTACCTAGCAGATGGTACACCTATTGAATACTCTCTAGCAAAATATAGAGGTGATAGAAATAAATTTACTTTTGAACTAAAAAGAAAAGATATATAATCTTTTTTTCATCTAAATGTAATGACATAATTACATACTGACAATATAGTTACATTTATTATTTTGGCGATTAGTGAAATGTAACTATTTAAAATATAACAAATAAATTATTAAACAAAGGGGTGTCAATATGGCAAAAAAAATTTTAATAACTCCTAAATCCTTTAAAACCTATAAAGATAAAGCATACCCTCTCCTAGCACAAAAAGGGTATGATATTATCGAAAACACATTAGGTCGCACCATGTCAGAACAGGAGATTGTTAGTTATGCAAAAAAAGATGTGGTCGGTATTATCATAGGTATTGATCCTTTGCCTGCTTCAGTACTAGAACAATGTAAAGACCTTCGCGCAATCTCAAAATATGGCGTAGGTATGGACAATATCGACCTTAATAGGGCGAAAGAATTAGGAATAAAGGTAAAAAATGCGGTAGGTACTAACAATATCTCTGTCGCTGAGCACACCATTGCCTTAATGTTTTCTATTGCGCGAAATATCCCTTCTATCGCATCAGGCATCAAGACAGGCGGCTGGGACCGGGTGATAGGTTTTGAACTCACCGGTAAAAAACTTGGTCTGATTGGTGGTGGACAGATAGGCAGAGAAGTAGCAAAAAGGGCAAGAGGACTCGAAATGGAAGTTTCCATCTATGACCCATACTTTACCGATGAAGCCTTTGCATCAAAATACAATATTCATAGATGTATTAATTTAGATGATCTTTTTAAAGAATCTGATGTTATTTCTCTGCACGTGCCTGCTACTCCCGAAACAAGAAGAATTATCAATAAACATGCACTGGAGCTTATGAAATCTACAGCACTGCTCATCAATACATCTCGAGGAGAACTTGTAGATGAGGAAGCGTTATACGATGCTCTTATTAGTAAAAAAATTGCAGGGGCGGCACAAGATGTGTTCTCCATTGAACCCCCTTCCAAAGATGAAAAACTATTAAAGCTTGATAATTTTATCTTAACATCTCACATTGGTGCTTTTACCCATGAAGCAGTTGAAAAAATGGTAATAGTGTCAACACAAAATCTATTGGATATGCTTGAATAGAAAGTAGGGAAAAACAATGCATAAAATGCCTGCTAATTGCATTATGACAGTCAATGGCCCCATTTCAAATAGCGATCTAGGATTTTGCCACAGCCACGAACATCTCTTTCTGGCCGAGGGGCAATCTGCCAAGTTAAATCCTGCTTTAAAACTGGATAATTTTGATAAAACCGTTGCTGAACTTCGCCTTTTTAAAAAATCAGGTGGTGCAAGTATTATAGATGCCCAGCCTGTAGGATGTGGAAGAATTGCACAATACCTGGTTCAAGCTTCTGTTAACACCGGTATCAATATTATTGCTTCTACAGGTTTCCATAAACTCATTTTCTACCCTGCTGACCACTGGATTCACTCAATGAATGAATCGGAACTTGCCCGTTTGTTTATTAGTGAATTTGAAGATGGCATGTATATAGATGGTGACAGTAATCTCCCTACCCGGCGAATTGCTGCTAAACCCGGCGTCATTAAAACAGCTTCAGATATTGACGGCATAAATGGAAAGTATCATAGATTATTCGAAGCTGCCGCCGAAGCTTGTAAAGAGACAGGTGCACCCATTTTGAGTCATACTGAGATGGGAAAAGCAGCATTAGAACAGATTCAACTATTTACGGATTATGGAATTTCCGTCGATTCACTGATTATATGTCATCTTGATAGAAAGATAGATGATATAAACTATCACCTGCAGGTAGCAGAAACAGGTGTTTATATGGAATTTGATACCATCGGGAGATTAAAATATCATTCCGATGAAGCCGAAGCCAAGTTTATTGTAAAAATGGTTGAACGTGGCTATGAAGACAGGATACTTATAGGCCTGGATACAACCCGTGAACGAATGAAAAGCTACGGTGGTTCCCTTGGGCTTGACTATATCTCTTCAAGTTTTATACCGCTGCTTAAGAAATTCGGGCTATCCGATGAGATCATTAAAAAATTTACTGTTTACAATCCCGCAAGGGCATTTATAAGCAACAAAAACAAAATTTGAAAGGAGAATAAGTATGAATTTACCAGCAAAAGCAACTCAACCCACCATGTATTTTATAGGTGTAACAACAACCAAATCCTCTATTATGAAGCTTTTCCCTCTATGGTCAGAAGCCTTGGGATTAAAAAATGCAGTTATTAAGGGGATTGATATTGAAATCCATGCAAAACCGGAGGTATACAGAGAGGTAGTTGAATTTATCAAGAATGATGAATTATCTCTGGGTGCACTGGTTACTACCCACAAAATCGACCTCTATAATGCTGCAAAAGACATGTTTGAATATCTTGATCCTTATGCGACAATGTTTGGGGAACTGTCCTCCATCTCTAAAAAAGACGGAAGACTTGAAGGCTATGCTAAAGATCCTATTTCCAGTGGTCTCGCTATGGAAGCGTTTATTCCAAAGAATTACTGGAAAGATAATGGTGGCGAAGTATTCATCATGGGCGCAGGCGGAAGTGCTATTGCTATAAGTTCCTACCTGCTTAATAAAAACAAAGGCGACAATATCCCATCTAAATTAATTGTTACCAATAGAAGCAAACCAAGATTAGATGAAATTAAAAGAATTGTAAAAGAAATCAACCCCGATGTGCCAGCAGAATTTTATCTCGCACCGGAAGAAGTACAGAATGATGAAATACTTAAAAGATTAAAGCCTCATTCTTTAGTCATCAATGCTACCGGGTTAGGCAAAGACAGACCCGGGTCTCCCCTATGCGACGATTGTGATTTTCCAAAAGATAGTTTAGTATGGGAACTTAATTACAGAGGTGAACTTGACTTTATGCACCAGGCATTAAGACAAAAAGATGCCAAAAATCTCCATGTAGAAGACGGTTGGATTTATTTCATTCACGGTTGGACACAGGTGATTTCGGAAGTATTCCATATTGATATTAAAGGTGAATTATTTGATAAATGTGAAAAAATTGCAAATGAAATGAGGTAGGTGGATAAAACTTAAAATAAAAATGTGAGGTGCTTATAATGAGTAAAGAAATGACTATTAAACCGTTTACAATGTATTTTGATTTGAAAAATGGCATGTCTAATGAAAGAAGTTCTACAAAGAGATACCTTTCTAATATGAAGGGTATGTTTGCAGACGAAGCTGCACTAGAAAGAATGCTAAAAAACGGTGATCCTCTTGTTTATGAATTTTATGAATTGGGTCTCCCTGAAACACCTGGAGAATTATTGTTTGGTACCAGTATCACCTATCCCGGCAAGGTTGGCAATGAATATTTTATGACAAAAGGACATTTCCACACTATATTGGATACTGCCGAAGTGTACTACTGCTTGAGCGGAAAAGGTTATATGTTAATGGAAAATCCTGAAGGGAACTGGGATGTACAAGAACTGACCCATGGAAAAGCCGTATATGTTCCTCCAAGATACGCCCATAGAAGCATCAATGCAGGCAATGAACCTTTGGTTACCTTCTTCGTATTCAGGGCTGATGCAGGTCATGACTATGGAACAATTGAAACTAAAGGATATAGAAAGCTGATTGTTGAAAAAGATGGTAAGGTAGAAATTGTAGATAATCCGAAGTGGAAATAAAAACAGGTATCTCATTACCTTTGATTACAAAAAAACAAATCTTTTTAATACAACGGGACTATAAAACATAAATAAAGAGTCAATTAAAATTTTAATTGACTCTTTATTTATGTCCAGTTTTGAAAAACGTCTAGAGTTTTTTTATGATGTAACCGTACTCTGTAAATATACTTTTTCTTAGGCAAAAATAAAACGCTAATCAAAAATTGACCAGCGTTTCGCCTTTTTAATTTACTTCATTTTTATAACTTCTTTCACTTTGCTTACAATATTTTTAGCAGTAAGTCCGTACATTTCAAGCAGCGGCTCCGGTTTTCCCGACCTTCCGAACTTATCTTCCACTCCTACCCTTTTTAATGGTACAGGATATTTTTCGGAGAGTACTTCTGCTACTGCACTGCCAAGGCCTCCTATAATGTTGTGCTCTTCTGCAGTAACGATTGCTCCGGTTTCTCTTGCTGCTTTTACAATGATGTCTGCATCAATTGGTTTTATCGTATGTATGTTGACAACCCTGGCACTTATCCCCTCTTCATCCAGTATTTTTCTTGCTTCTAAGGCTTCGGGTACCATCAGTCCTGTTGCGATGATGGTGACATCTTTTCCTTCTTCCAACTGTACACCTTTTCCTAACTCAAACTTGTATGTAGACTGGTCAAATATCACAGGTACCGCCAGTCTTCCAAACCTTAAGTATACAGGACCATAGTGTTTTATTGCTGCTTCTACGGCTGCCCTTGCTTCTACGGCATCGGCAGGGTTTATTACCACCATATTGGGAATGGTCCTCATGATGCCTATATCTTCTAAGCACTGGTGGGATGCCCCGTCTTCTCCTACTGAAATTCCTGCATGGGTTGCCCCTATTTTTACATTTAAGTTTGGATAGCCTATGGAGTTTCTTACCTGTTCAAAGGCCCTTCCTGCTGCAAACATGGCAAAGGAGCTTGCAAATACTACCTTACCGCAGCTTGCAATTCCTGCTGCTGTGGACATCATGTTTCCTTCTGCAATCCCCATGTTGATAAATCTTTCGGGAAACTTCTTTTTAAAGGTTTCAGTTTTGGTTGATTTGGATAGGTCTGCATCCAATACGACGATGTCATATTTTTCTCCAAATTCAGCCAGTGCATTCCCATAGGCTTCTCTTGTTGCTATCTTTTCTGCCATTTATTCCACCTCCAATTTTGATAAAAGTGCATCCAGCTCTTTTATGGCCTGTTCATACTGGTCTTTTTTGGGTGCATTTCCATGCCAGCCTGCTTCATTTTCCATATAGGATACACCTTTACCTTTAATGCTTTTTGCGATAACCATGGTAGGTTTACCTTTTGTGTTTTTTGCTTCACTCACTGCATTTTCTATTTGTTCATAGTCGTGGGCATCGATGACGATGACATGCCAGCCAAAGGCTCTGAATTTTTCATCGATTGGAAGGGGAGACATGACTTTAGAGATATCTCCGTCTATCTGCAGGCCATTAAAGTCTACAAAAGCGGTCAGGTTATCCAATTTATAATGGGGTGCAAACATGGCTGCCTCCCATACCTGCCCTTCCTGGAGTTCTCCATCTCCTAGTATTGCATATACCCTGTAGTTTTTGTTATCCAACTTTCCAGCTAATGCCATACCGTTTGCTGCAGAGATTCCCTGGCCTAGAGAACCGGTGGACATGTCCACTCCCGGTACGCCTTTCATATCGGGATGTCCTTGAAGGAAGCTGTCAATGTGGCGGAAGTTTTTAATCTCGTCAGTGGAGAAAAAACCTCTTTCTGCCAGTGCTCCATAGAGTGCAGGGGTACAGTGGCCTTTGGACAGTACAAATCTATCTCTGTCCTCCCATTTTGGATTCTTAGGATCCACATTCATTACATCAAAGTATAATACTGCTAAAATGTCTGCGATGGAAAGTGAACCGCCGGGATGGCCTGAACCTGCACTGTATACCGCTTCAATCGCATGTTTTCTAATCTTTGTAGCAGTAATGGATAGCTGCCTTATTTTTTCCTTGTCCATACATCTTGCTCCTTTCATTTATTCATATGTTTTAAAGCCCTCACCCAATACTTCCCTGACATCAGTAAGGATGATAAAAGCATTTTTATCAATTTCTCTGACAATAGATTTTAAAACTGGAATTTCTGGTCTTCTTAATACGCACATCAAAACCGTTTTATCCTGGCCGGTATACATACCGGTGCCATCCAATCCTGTCACACCCCGGTCCAGGTCTTTCATGATTCTTTCGGCTATAAATTTTGATTTGTTAGAAATAATAAATACCGCTTTTGCAAAATTGACTCCTTCCAAAAGCCCATCAATTACCTGCGAAGAAACAAATAAGGTAACAATCGCATATAATGCAAGGTCGTAATCTTTAAATACAACAGCTGCAAAAACGATCACTGTAAAATCAACAGCTAATAAAAGCTGTCCCAGGGTTAAAAACGGTATAAACTTGTGAATAATTTTAGCTGCAAGATCGGTCCCTCCGGTCGTAGCCCCGGAACGGAATACCAAACCCAATCCTGCCCCCATTATTATACCTCCATATATGGAAGCAAGCAATGGTTCTCTAGTTAAAACAGGCAAAAAAGTTGTTAAATCCACAACAACGGAAAGGACAACCGTGCTAAAGAGAGTTTTAACACCGAAAACCCCTCCTAAGTGCCTTATTCCTAAAATAAAGAGAGGAATATTCAGGACAAGCATGGTAGTACCCACAGGAAACCCAAATAAGTAGTAAAGAACTGTAGCAATACCACTTACTCCCCCCGGGGCAATCTTATTGGGAACAAGAAACATATTGATGGATATTGCAGTTATAACAGAACCAACAATGATTAGTAAATAACTTTGCCAATCGCCTAAAAGCTTTCTCAAATTGAATCGGGACATATATCCTTCTCCCATCATGTAAATTTCAATCTTTGCAGGTGTATACTTTTTAGTTGATGAATATTATTTAACAGGCTCTAAGCCTTTCCACAACGTCCTTTCCATAATATTCATCAACTAAACTAAATGCACCCGTCTTTTCCTGTATCTTTTACCGCCAAATCCAATAGTTCTTTAAGTCTTTGATTATTCTTTGCTAAATAGAGATAACCCAGTAAAGCTTCAAAGCCAGTTGCATGACGGTATTCATTGACATCTGCATTTTTGGGAACCGTACCTGACTTTGCATTTCTTCCTCTCTTAAAAATTAAAAGTTCCTCTTCTGTAAGCGCTGTTTCAATTTTATGGATAATATCACTTTGTGCTTTCGCTTTTACAAAAAGAGTTGCCTGCTTATGCAGCCTGTGAACCGGAGCATTTCCTTTTTTTACAAGCATGGTACGAATATATAGTTCATACACAGCATCTCCGATATATGCCAGCACCAGCGGCGAATATTGGGATGGATTAATAATCTGCTCCTCATTTATTATACTTGATGCATTATTAATAAATTCGTTAAACATAGATATTCCTCATGCTCAGCCCCAGAATATTTCATCGTAGCTTTCTTCCTGCTCTTCAATTCTAAAAAAATCAATGTATAATATCTTATCCTTATCAATCTCATCTACTTTTACAGGTTTTGTATAAAATCCTATTCTTGCATAAAATTCCGGTTCTTCTACCTGATCCCGGGCAGAATGGTCATAGGGTAATCCCTCAACCCTGTAAATCCCTTCCTTTTCAAGGTCTTTTATTAATTCGTCCAACTCTTCATCCGTATCTGCATCCGCTTCCACCAATCCGTTTTCTTTAAGCTTTTGGGCTATTTCCTTCACTTCTCCGGTCTGATATCTAAATCCTCTCCACGACATGGTCATGTCACTCTACCTCCTATACTCAATTAAAAAAGAAGTAAGACTTCTTACTTCTTTTTTGATTTTACTATTATCTTACCCCGAAATCACATTATATTAACACACTTTTATCTATCATTCACAACATAATTCCTAAATACTACCTGCGTCTGAACTATAAAAATTTTATCATACAATGCTGGATAAGACAATATGTTTTTCTAATTCTCTAATTCTCCCCGATTTTTTCCAAAAAGTCATCATAGTTTTTTGCCCATTTGAATTTGACATTCTTTGCAACCGCTTTAAAATGCAGTTTGCCACATCTAAAATATCGGTTGCATAGCCCTTTGCACCATAGCTTCCGTCATCAGTACTTACAAAGGTGTTAATGCTGTTTAGCTTGAAATCGTTTTGGAATTTTCATGGCGATAGCCACACCATAATGTTCATTATCAATTGTACATTGATTTAATTACCACATTTTCATTACTGTTTGAACTATTAGCGAAACTTCTGCAACAGCAAACCAGCAGCAAAGCCCTAAGAATATGGGTTTAAAGCCGTTTGTAACAAGCTTTTTAAGGTGTGTATTAAACCCGATTGCCGCCATAGCCATAACTATTACAAATTTTCCTGCTGTAACTAATCCGTGCGAAACCTCTTCCGGAATATTTGTAAAGGTATTGATAACTGCCGCTGCTACAAAGCCTAAAACAAACCACGGAAAAACCTTTGCAAAATTAAAGGTACTGCCATTTGCCGACTTTGCACTTTCCCTTGATGTGTATATAGCAAGTACAAAGGTTATAGGAACAATCATAAGTGTGCGTGTAAGCTTAACTATTGTTGCAAAATTCAGTGCAATATCGTTGCCTGCCGAACTGCTCCAAGCAGTTCCTGCTGCGACAACCGATGAAGTGTCATTTATGGCTGTGCCTGCCCACATACCAAAGCCCATATCGCTCATACCGAGAAGATGTCCGAGTGCTGGAAAGATAAATACGGCTACAATATTAAAGAGAAATATTGTTGAAATAGAGTGTGCTACGTCCTCGTCTTCAGCTTGTATAACAGGAGCTGTTGCTGCAATTGCCGAGCCACCGCAGATAGATGTACCAACGCCAATTAGGGTTACCATTTTGCCCTTGAGCTTTAAGGCACGGCCTACAAAAAATGCGGTCAAAAAAGAAGCCGACAAGGTAAACAGCATAACAAAAAGTGACTGACCGCCAACCTTGATTACATTAAACAGGTTCATTTCAAAGCCCAGCAATATAATGGAATATTGCAGCAGCTTTTTTGAGGTGTACTTTACACCGTCATCAAAGAATTTTGGTTTTCTTATAAGTGCAATAATCATTCCAAAAAGTATTCCGAAAACAGGGCCGCCAACTATTGGAAAAACCTTGCCCAAAAACCACGCCGGAACCGCGATAGCAAGGCAGAGTAAAATGCCGGGCAATATTTTTTTAAGCTGTGTCATAAAAATATCATCTCCTAAATTTGTCTATTTACATTTTACTATTTTACTTCTTGTATTTTGTTTTGTAAAATACTATAATACAATATATATTATAGGTATTTGACTATGCATTGGAGTTGATGTATTATGACCTTGAGGCATTTAAAAATATTTATTACAGTTGCCGATTTAAGCAGTATGACTAAGGCGGCTGAAAGCTTGTATATTGCACAGCCGACTGTAAGTCAAGCGGTTTCAGAGCTTGAAAGCTACTACGATGTTAAGCTTTTTGACCGCCTTTCACGGCGGCTGTATATAACCGAAGCCGGTAAGCAGCTTTTAGGATATGCACGTCATATCACCGCTTTATTTGACGAAATGGAACAGGCTATGAAAAATACTAAGAAAAACGGCATACTTAAAGTGGGTGCAAGTGTTACTGTCGGAAGCGTTCTTTTACCACAGCTTGTGAGTGAGTTTGCAAGAACTCACCCATCAATGCAGATAGAAGCTACAATAAAAAACACAAAGGAAATAGAAGCTTTGATAATCAAAAACGTCATTGATTTTGGAGTGGTTGAAGGTGTTGTCCACACACCAGACATTGTTTCCACTGCATTTATGGACGATGAGTTAGTGCTTGTCTGCGGCAAAAGCCACTCATTATATAATGCTAAAAGCATTACACCCTTTGAACTTTCAAAGCTAAAGTTTATTGTAAGGGAGAAAGGAAGCGGCACAAGAGAGCTTTTTGAAAGTATGCTTGCATCAATGGATATAAAATGGCAGCTTTTATGGGAATGTAACGGCTCAGAAGGCATAAAAAGCGCTGTTGCTTCTGGTATTGGTGTAACTGTTATTTCAAAGAGGCTTGTTGAAAAAGAGGTTCAAAATGGAGAAATGTCGGAAGTTGCCATTGACGGTATCCGTTTCATTAGAAAATTCAGCATAATTTATCATAAAAACAAGTATCTTACTGAGGCAGTAAAGGATTTTATTAAACTGTGCTATTCCTTTGCAAAAGAGTAGAACATTGTCTTTATCTATTTTCCCGTAAAAAGACCACCGCTTCTATAAGCAGCGGCAATTCACATAATTTCCTCTGCGGTCGCATTGATATTAAGAGTCCCAAATTCTTGACCACAGTTGCTCAACTGTAGGATTATATTCACCACTGCTAATTCGTCTATCAAACTCCAAGCATCCTTGAATACTTCATTCTTATCCACGCTAATTCCCCTTTCAATATTTTATCTAATATCTGATCTAATAAATGCTTAATTTGCTCAATTCTTTCGTTAGCAACTTGTATTGCCTTCGGTGTAATCTTTTGATTGCTTTTCCTCAAACGTACATAAAAATAAAGCTATTTGCCCACTTAAATTCGACATCCTTAAATTATAAACTCCGAACCTCGAACTCCGAGCTATTTCCTTATTAATAAGAAAAGCTGCAGATAATACATCTCATATTATCTGCAGCTTTTCTTGCTGAATCTTATTAATAAGTTTCCACAAAAACTTCAAAGTATCCTTGAGGATGTGCGCATGCCGGACATGTTTCAGGGGCACTGCCGCCTTCATGGATATATCCGCAGTTATTGCACTTCCAGCGGACAGCAGTATCTTTCTTAAAGACCGTCTCTTTTTCCAAGTTTTCAAGTAATTTTCTGTAACGGGTTTCATGGTGTTTTTCTACTTCAGCAATTTTTCTGAACACTACTGCTACGGCAGGAAATCCTTCTTCATCGGCAACTTTGGCAAATTCAGGATAAAGGTCTGACCATTCTTCATTTTCACCATTAGCTGCTGCAAGCAGGTTGGCTTTGGTATCACCAAGAGCAACAGGATAGCAGGCATTGATTTCAACCATTTCGCCATTTAGGCTTTCATTCAGGAATTTGAAAAATCTTTTTGCATGTTCCTTTTCATTTTCAGCCGTTTCGGTAAACAAGTTGGAAATTTGTATATACCCTTCCTTCTTGGCTACCGATGCGTAATATGTATATCGGTTTCTTGCCTGTGACTCGCCGGCAAAGGCTTTCATCAAGTTTTCAGCAGTTTTTGTACCTTTTAATGATTTCATTGATATACCTCCTCAATTTTTATTTAAAAGACATTTTGGACAAATGCCTTTATAATACACATTTTTCTCGTTTATTTTAAAACCATCTAAATTCTTTGTTTCAATGCTTTCTACATGAATCTGAAAATCAAAAACATGACCGCATTTCTCGCATTTAAAATGCCCATGGTCAGATATATCGGCATCATATCTTGTCTCATTTTCTTCAATTGTAACAACCCTTGCAATATTGGCGTCTATTAAAAGGTCCAAAGTATTATATACTGTTGTCTTTGATAATGTGGGTAATTCTTTTACCAGTTCACTATATATTTCATCCACCGTTGGATGGTTTTTTTTTGTTACCAGATACTCATATATCTTAATTCTGGGATAAGATGGCTTTATATTGTGGTCAATTAGATACTCACTAATATTTTTAATCATATTGGTAAAATATCTCCATTCTTGCAAAGATTTGTTATTAAAGCAAATGTATTATTTCCATTTTTGTAATGATTACAATTTTATTATAATTACCTACCAAATAATTGTCAATACTTTTTAATAATTTTTTGCGTATTTATTTTTTATAATTAACCAACTTTAAAACTAAATACTGTTTGTTTTAAAGTCGCTTAATTTCATCGATAACTGCATTAATTTATTTTTAACCATTAATGCTGGTTATCGATATATTACGTAAAAAACTTCGAAAAGTCCTAGAGCCTGTTAACTTGCGGCTGGGTTCAGGGGGCATTTCTAAGCGGAGGAAGTTGTGCCCTACTGACCTAAGACACAAGTTTACAGGCTCTTGTGGCTTGAGTATTTGGATAACATTCTTTTTTGTTTTTTTAGTTGTTTGCAATCTTAATAGCAATCAATTGAAGCTCTGTTAGATCAATCTTTCCGTCTCCGTTGATATCATAAGTTTCTATGTTATGCCAGTTATCATTATTTGAATCTGTCCCATAATAGTACGCCGCTATTGCAAGGTCTCCAACATCAACTCTCCCGTCGCCATTTAGGTCAAACGTCTTGTATGTGACAGTAACATTAATTTCAACAGGAATATCCGTTTCGGCGACCTTGTCTCTTATGGTTCCGTTTACCGTAAAGCTCGTTCCTATCGTACCTTCTCCTGTGTACAAATTCGGATTTGGCAAAATCCAGTTCACATCGGCATCTATAGTAGTACCATTGGACAAATATGCTTTTACGGTTTTCGGAAGTTTTGGCACCTCGTTCACCACCGTGCTTATAGGTTCTGGATTTTCCACCGATTGGACAACCGGCAATTGTTCACCGATATTTCTTGTCTTATAAAACGAAATGTCGTCTATATCCAGTATCCACGCCCATTCAGCCAAACTATTGTTAAGTTCTACTGCTATGCCGATTGTGCATCTTCCCGCAGTTACTTTGACATTTTCAAGTTTCAAAGTAGTAAATTCACTGGAGTTTATTTGATCTTTACATTCTTCACTGGTTTCGTCCGATTCATCCGTATCAGTCACAAACAATTTCAATGATTCGATTCCACTTATATCCCCCTGTATCTTCGCTTCCAGCGTGTATATACCGTCAGGCAGTCTGTCGCCGTCTGTGCCATACACAGCTTGTGTTACGGTCCCTCTGTTTTCGACACCTGTAGACTTTATGCTCAATACCTTGTTTTCCGAACCGCTCAGCCATGTATGCGGTTCAATGCCAGACGATACCATCCAGTTGTCCGGTTTCCAATTTGAATCGCTATCAGTTTCAAAGTCTCCATTTACCACATAGTTGGTCTGTTCAACTGCCAATACCACCGCATTTGGAACCAAAGTTCCTGCCAGTAGAAACACTGACAGTATAACTGATAAGAATTTAGTTTTATTTCTCATGCAGTTTTCCTCCTACAATATTGCATATAGTTTTCAAAAAGGTGATAAACGCCGTTTCCAGCACCTTATACACTTTATTCATACAGCATGCCGGAACATGTTTCCGTATCCATGCGTCTAAACATGTTCAACACCAAATTATTAATTTTTTGACGCTCTATATATAATTACTGCCGCTTCCGCCCTGGAAGCATCGTCTTTTGGATGGATAAGTCCATTTCTGCCGTTTACAATACCTTTATTTACAAGTACTGAAACAGATTCCAATGCGTAATCTGATATTTCCGATACATCCTTGAACTTTTCCAAATCTTCTGCAAAACCCTCAGACGACAGTCTTTTAGCTGCTTTAAGAGCTCTTGCCGTCAACACCATCAAATCCTGCCTTGTAATGCTTTCTCCGGGATTGAAGTTGTTATTGTCAGTCCCTGTGACTATCCCCAACTTTTTGGCAATACCAACGGCTTGGTAATAGTAATCGGTGCTTTTTACATCGTTAAAGTTCCCATCCACTTTTGCAGTGAGACCAAATGCTCTGACAAGCATTACAATATACTCGGCCCTTGTTATATTTTTTTCCGGTGTAAACGTTGTCTCGGAAGTACCTTTGACTATGCCTTTAGATGCAAGGACCTGTATAGGTTTCTTCGCCCATTCAAATTGATCCATATCATCAAATGTTTTATGCACAAATGCAACTGCAAATTTGCTGAAATGTGTCGTAGAAAATACAACCCCTCCTCTGGTTGCATCATACTTTGAATTCGGAACCACCGCAATATTTCCGCTATCATCTATATGCCATACAACGATATGTTCTTGAACCTTCAATTCTTCAGCAGCTGGCGTATAAGGAATGGATACTGTAACAGGAGCATCAGGATTATCCCATGATATTTCTTTTTCATCAAGTTTTACCTTAATCTCTATTATCGGCCTATCCAATATTTGTGCTTCAAGCGTATTACCAAGGCCGGCCTTATCCGCTTTGGTCATTACAATACTCACTTTTTGCACTCCCTGAGTTTCAGAAATGCTCAGCATATTAGCAGGCACAATTATCATTCCTATGCCTGTATCAATTTTTATCATATATTTTAAATCTTTTGTTGCAAGGCTTGCAGCTGGAAGAATTACCTCATACGCGGACCGTCCTTCAATTTTGTCCACTGAGACAAGCACAGTTTTCATGCCTTTGGCATCCTCTTGAACAGTTTCAAAAGCATTTTTAAGCGCAATTTCGTCTACGGAAATTTTTACTATACCGTTTTCTACAACAGGCGTTTTAACCGCCACTTTTACTAACTCGCTGCTTGTCGAAGGCGTCGTTTCCACAGGAACGGAAGGCGAATCTGCTCTGCTGCTGCCATTGCTGCTACTGCTTGGTTTGGCTGTTCTTGTGGTTGTCAATCCTGCCGGTTCTACCACAGATCCTTCAGGGGCTGTTCCCATCAGCACTCTTGAGATGGTTATGTCGTCTGTTCCGATAGACCCACTTTTTGCCTTGAAGAAAAGACTAAGCACATCTGCATTCCAAGATAACCCTCCAGTACCTGTATTTGCGGCAATAATCCTTACCATTCCGGGTATCTCAGTGTCTTTGCTCAGTACTTTTATATCGCTGCTTGCACCGACTGCGTCTACAAATTCAAGCTTGTCCTTATCATAATTTATGGCTATGTCCTGGGCATATACATTGTAAATCAGGTTGCTGTACGAAAGCTTAACCGTAAAGTTGGAACCTGCACTTATGGAATACGGCAAAGCCAGATTGGCTGAAGAAAGGTCCGGGTAAAGCTCAAAATCGTCCAGTTTGCCCCATGTGCCACTTCCCGCGGTAACAATCCTGACACCTATCGTACACTGGCCGTTTGTAACGTTAATGTTCTTAATTTCAGGTTGTTTCCAATCCCGCCATCCGGTATTGGCAAAACTCACCTTTTTTTCTTCTCCGCCGTAATCCTTGGCAAACAAATATCTTTCAACCGTACCGTAATCCCCGCCGTGGGATACGACCTTCAAGGTATAAGTTCCGTTTGGAAGGCCGGTAATTGTCTGCTGCACGGTAAAACCGGACGAATTGGGGGAAATGTAGTAGTGAAACACCCTGTCTCCCGTATATGCGTTGTTGCCGGGACTGCTCTCAATGTAAGCCTGAACACTGTCGGAATCTCTGGTGACCGTCCAATTCGACAAATTACTGGATTCAAAACTGTAATCTTTTACATAATTTTTCTTTCCTATCACGTTAAGGTTTAATACGGCTTTTTCAGTAGTCCCCTCCACACTGCCGTATACAGTAATTGTATGCAGTTTTAAAAGATCTGAAGATTTAATATTATCCCATTTTACGCAGACATCCCTTATTGTTCCGTCGCTGTATTCGGCCTTTACGGTAGCAGGCAGTTCAGACGTTTCAGAGACTGTTACTGTAGCGCTTGCTGGACGCAACTTTATTATTTTTGCTGAATAAAGCTTGCCTTCAGGTAGTTCAGATACACTCTTTCTAACATCCTTGAAAACATTAATTGATGGAAGAACTTTCCCGTTAAAATCGAAAAGTGCCCTGTTTTCACTATCATTTCCTTGACCTGTGATCCATCCTGCAAGATTATTGCCTTTGTCGTCCAAAACAGGAATCCACTCAGGCGCCCAATAGAATACACCTATCCCTTTGCTGTTTCCTTCACTATCCTTAATCTGTGAAACAGCCTCCATGACATCCCTTAACAGCTGTGCCTGTCCCTGAACGGTGGCCTGATAACCTCCGATCTCGTCCATACCTTCTCCGAAGGCATTGCTTTGGCTGTCCCCGTTTGCAAAGGTATAACCGTAGCCAATCTCGGCCACAGCAATTTCCTTTCCATATCTTTTGGCAATATCGTCAATGTTAGCTTTGAATTTATCCAAAGAACCATGCCAAAATGGATAATAGGACAAACCTATCACATCAAAATCTATCCCACTCTTTCCCTCGTTATATTTATCAGCTGATGCAATATAGTCTGTAGCATCGGAAAAATCTGTAAGTTTATCAAAAACCCTTCTGTACAAAACATTATCCCCACCATCGGCAAGATGAATCATTATTTTGGTATTTGTTCCTCCCACTTCCCTTACAGCTTTTGTGGCCGCATTAATCAATCCTATCCATCCGGCGTAGCCATTGGACGTTTTACCGTCTGGCCACAGCATTCCGCTGTTTGTTTCGTTTCCGATCTGTACCATGTCTGGCATTGCACCGGCGTTCTTCATATTGTTGAGCACGGTTTTGGTATAATGATATACTGCATCTTGCAAACCTTCTCCTGTCAGTTCTTCCCAAGCTTTCGGCTTTGTCTGCTTTCCGGGGTCAGCCCAGAAATCACTGTAATGGAAGTCAAGCAATACCTTAAAGCCAAGCCCCTTTGCTCTGACCGCAAGCCCTGTTATAGTGGCTTCATCACAGTTACCGCCTCCGGCTTGTGTTCCCTCGGGTGCCGGACTTCCATTAACTGTTACGATATCATTTCCTGCTTTTCCATTTGCGTCGGTTGTAGGGTCGTTCCAAAGCCTAAGCCTTATCCAGTTTATTCCATGTTCTTTCAGAATCTGGAGACAATCCTTTTCTACTCCGTTCTGATCATAATACCTTCCGCCGTTTTTTTCAATTTCGGCCAGCATTGAAATGTCTGCACCCATGATGAAATCAGGGTTAAGCCCTTTAATAGGATTTACGCAAATGCTTTCTGCGACCGTCTCAGAAGCATATGTTGGCGCAAATATTGAAAATACCACTGCAAACATGATTATACTAACAACAGTATTTTTCAAATGTTTCATGTTATTCCTCCTTCTAATCAGTTTAAAGGCCAGCTATATTATCCTTCCAACCCTTACAATTACATTGATAATGATAAAATAATGGTGAATTTTTATCACATCTTTTGTTTTATTGAGACTTCATATACCGGTATCGCCTGAATCGAATGGATTTCTGCAATTTCCTGTTCGCATAATTCCATCCGTGCAGCCATTGTCGAATCACTTTTTACATGTGCTCCTTTTTTCAATGGTGATATGTGGATATACATTCCCTTTGAAACAAGCTCGCTCTCATATCTTTTAAGGCCAATTTCCCAGACGGCGCCATTGCAGAAGTTATCATTGATAAGCCTGCCATCAATGAATGCATAGCCTATATCTCCCGTATAATCAACACGGAGAAGAATTTCCTTCAGGCCATTGAATAAATTATCTTTAAAGCTGATAACCGCTTTTGATTTTTTGATTTTATTGATTTCAGGCGTAATTTTTTTATAAGGTATATTGATCATATAACCGGAAAATATTCCGCTTTTAATTGGTTCCCCGATTTTTGCACCGGCAATCAATACTTCCCCCTCTATTTCCGGGAACATACCAAAGTTGATCGTCTCCTTGTCCACACACTCTAATTTCAGTTCATTTTCCGAAACAATAAGATTCGCGTCGGTGATAATTAATCTTTCTCTTCCCCACAGATGAACCTTCCATAGATTGAGAGCCTGTTCTCTTGTCAATGTACATAGATTTATTTTATTGCCTTCACAGGAAGTCAGCTTAATAATGCTCATGCCGGCTTCATTGACCCGGACTCTGATGATTCCCCCGTCCTTTTCGATCTCCCCATGGTCAATCTCAATACGGTCAGTCCGGATTGAATCAAAACCATATTCTCCCTTCATTCCCGGCGGGATAAAGAAAAAGTAATATTTTTCACCATTGTGTTGGGTACATGTAATCAACTGCGTTGTCGCATATTTCAGCCGCACCCCGTCCATTTCCAAATTAAAGGGAAAGATACAGCAGGCGTCTTTTCCAAGAGTCAGTCCGCCTTTTTCGGGTATCGTTATTTTTTCACTGCCAAATTGCAGATGGATACAAAAGTCCTTTTGCTCTCTTGTTTCGACGTGGTCCTGATAGTTGTTGATGAACAAAAATCCTGCACGATCTTTTACTCTGGCCGCATACCGCAGTATTTCAATGTCATACGGATCCATATCTTCGGTATTATACGGAAGCACTGTCTTCATGCTGCACAGGCTTTCTTCAAAATCTTTAAAGAAATAATGGAGAAGTTTGAGCCTTTTATAATGCTCTCTTATCTGCCCGTACTCACCGATGGGAGCCTGGAAATCATAGGATATTTTAGGCGTTGCGTGCTCGTTTAAATATACTATATGTTTCCCGGTTGGGTTCGACCCACCATGGAACATATAATATCCAACAAAATTGCATCCTCCTGCGGCTTTTACCAGCGCCATCGCTTCAACACTTTCAGGAGGCAGTTGGAACCTGTATTTATAGAATACCGTCATTCCTCCACCCATTTCGCAACACGCATACGGATAGCTTTCAGGTGGATATCCCGGTTCAAAATTGTAGCATTTTGGTATGGCATTATTGTGGTAGTCCCTGAAAATAAATTCAGGCGTGGCAGGATGTTCTTTGACATCCCCATAAAAAATCCACGGCCAGAAAGCATAGCCTCCCCAAAGAGGAAGCATTTCATCTTCCGGCGCGGCTGCCCCTCCCCAGGCTGTACAAGTATAAATGGGTGTATCGATGCCTGATTCAATAGCAATCTGCTTTAACTTTTTCATGTGTTCGATTCCATCCCTGCCGGCAGGCAACCATTCATTACTTACGCCGGTGGTCATCTCCAATGGAGCCCCGGCGTGCATATATTCATTTTCAATCTGGGTGCCAATCACCGGCCCGCCATCTTTATACAATAAGCCCTTGACCTGTTTGCCTATTTCCCTGTATAACCTTCGCACGTATACCAGATATTCCTCATCATTTGACCGCACATCAAAGGGACGCCCGAAAAGCCAGTCAGGCATTCCCCCATTTCGGCATTCCCCATGGTCAAAAGGTCCAATTCTTATGATTACATATAAGCCATGCTTTGCACACAAATGGATAAAACTTCTGAGATTTTTATTACCGCTCCATTCAAAAACGCCTTGCTCCTCCTCATGGTGGATCCAGAAAATATAAGTAGCAATGATGTTGATCCCGCACATTTTCATTTTGATGATTTCATCTTCCCAGAACCGTTCATCACAGCGGCTAAAGTGGAATTCACCGCATATCCCGAAAAAAGGCTTTCCATTCAGCTCCATATAGTAATTTGTAAAACTGATTTTGTCCCCCGTTAGACTGGTCCCTCCCAATTTTATGTGTCCTGAATAAATTTTCTTATTTGAATTTTCCAGATTGATACTGTATTCTCTCATGTCAGCACCTCAAGCCATAGTATTGAATAGTTTTGGGCGCATTTAATATTTTTGAAGAATATTATGAAAAGAACGTTGCGGAAAGGCTTAGAGCCTGTTAACGCACTATTATTTTAACCTTTTACAGCACCTGCCGCCAATCCTTTTATGAAACTCTTGGAACCAATTGCAAATATGATGAGCAAAGGGATTACCGATACTGCCAAAGCTGCACCTCTTGCCCCCCAATCCTGCGTATAGGCTGTCGCCAGAGATTGTATGCCCAGTGGTATGGTAAACAATTCTTTTTTATTAATCATAATCATCTGTAATAGGAAACTGTTCCATGACCATAAAAATATCAGCATAAACAAGCTTCCGACAGCAGGCTTTATAAATGCTGTTACGATTTCAAAAAATATCCTCAGCTCATTACAGCCGTCTATCCGTGCACTTTCAATAACTTCATTGGGTACCGACTGTTTCATGTACTGCATCATGAAAAATACAGCATAAGAACTGGCACCCCATATCAGAATGAGGGGTACGTGCGTCCCGGAAAGCTTAAGATGCCTCATCTGAACAGCATATCCTATCATGGCAATCTGGCCCGGAACCATCATGGTCAATATAATAAATGTTGTAAGCTGCTTTTTCAGCCTGAAATCATATTTTGTCAATGCAAAACCGGCTAATGCACTGACTAATACACATAAAGCGGCAGATAAAACGGATATATAAAAGCTGTTCCAATAGTAACGTAAAAAACCGCCATGAATGATAGTCTTAAAATTTTCTATAAAAGCATATCCGGGAAAAAATATATCTCCTTTATAAATTTCTGCCGTGGTGTGGGTAGACATCACGAACACAAAATAAAAGGGAAATACGGAAATTACGGTTATAATCGCCAGAGGAACGATAAATAACAGCTTTTTCACTATCTTTCCTCCTCTCTGTATAGCAGCCTGGAGCTAATGAAACTTAACAATACAATAAAAATGAAAATTCCGTAGGTAATCGCAGCGCCGTAGCCCAGAAAAGTCGTACTTTTAAATGCCCTATCATAGAAATATATCATTCCTGTAAGGCACGACCTGTCCGGACCCCCAATCAGGAAGGGTCCTCCTCCGCTTCCTCCAAATAAAACCATTGGCTCGTCAAACAACTGAAGCCCTCCGGTAATACTTGTAATAATAAGGAATTGTGTGATCGGTCTCAAATAAGGCGTGGTAATCTTAAAAAATATCTGCCTCTCATTGGCGCCGTCAACCAGTGCAGCTTCTGTCAGTTCTTCCGGTATTGTGGATAATCCCGCAAGATAAATAATTAAATAATATCCAAAATTTTTCCATATCAGCATCAGGATAACAACAAATCGTGCCGTACTTCCAATACCGAGCCAGTTGATGCCTTCCTGTACAAGGCCGGAGGCAACAAGGATTTTGTTGATAATACCGGTTGACCAGTCAAACATAAACGCAAATATGACGCCTATGGCTGCAGGTGTTGTGATATAAGGAAGTACGTTCAAAGTTTGGAACAACCGGCGGTTGCTTTTTAACTTATATAATAAGACAGCCAGCACCAATCCGCCAAATATAACGACGGGAATATATAAAACCATAAACAGCAAAGTATTGAATAAAGATTTATAAAAAAGGGTATCGCGGGTAAATAGCCGGATATAATTTGCCAATCCGACAAATTTCATTTTATTGATCCCGGCCACCCCGTCCCAATCTGTTAAACTAATATAGAATGAATAAAGGGTCGGATACGCAAAAAAAGCAGTATATAGTGCAAAAAACGGCAACAGGAATAAATACGGCCAGATATTATATTTTTTGCGTTTCAAGTAAGCAGTGTTATTTTTCGCATTTGACATTACTTCCATAGTGATACCATCTTTCATTTAAAATTAATTGGTGAGAGCAATACAAAAAAATGATGAAAATACATTCCCACGGATGGGTACCATCATGTATTCCATGTTTTGCCGTCGGCTTATACCGGCATCCGTGCCGGGATAAGCCTAAAATCACCCTCCATGGTGATTTTCCGGCTGCAACATTTTATATATGATGATACCCACCCACATCGGTTCTATTGTGTCTCACATACTCCAAACTCTGAGCCCCGAGCTCCAAGCTATTTTCATACTATTCTATCTGTGCATCGGGAAGCTTGTTTTTAATTTCCTCAATCAATTTCTTCAACGCTTCATCCGAAGTCATTTGCGGATTAGAATTTAAAGCAGTAGTTACCAATTGCATTGCGTCATGAATGATATTGTCATCCTTGGTCATCGGTCTTAGCTTAATTTGAGGGATTACCTGCTCTATAAAGAATTTTCCTGTATCCTGGCCTCCAAACCATTCGTCTTTGAAGGATGCAAAATTGGGATCTTTGTAAGGTTCTTTTGCAGAAGTAAAATTCCCGATCTGTTTAATTGCTTCTGCTCCTTCCTTGGAAAGTGTGGCAAACTTAATAAACTCCCAGGCTGCGTCCTTATTCTTGCATGTTTTTGAAATTCCCAGCGTGGTACCGCCCCAGCTGATATTGCCGCCCGGAGCATTCATCAAGCCCCAATGTCCTTTACCTTTGCCATCTTTGTCATTGGGTTGGATAACAAACTGTGATGTCCATGTTGCGCAGCCGGCGAACATATGTTTCCCCTGTCCATAGGAAGCATACCATGCCGGTGACCATGCATCAAGTTTGTCAACAATACCGGCATCCCTGAATTTTACCAGCAGGTCAAGTGTCGGCTTGAGAGATTTGGTGGCCATGATTTTACCATTTTCAACCCACGGGCTGGGATTTTGTTCCCTGATAAACTGCGCTGCATCTCCCATCCCGGGCCACATAAAGATTTCACCGCCGCTTTTCTGCTTTATTTCCTTGCCCTTTTCAATAAAAGCGTCCCAGGTAGGTAACATCTTTTCCAGTTCTGCAGGGTCATCTGTTCCCAGATACTGCTTTGCCAAATCTCTTCTATAGGCAAGGCCGGCAGGACTGACACTTTGCTCGATACCGCACACATCGCCTTTTGAGTTTACCATAACAGGTTTCAAATAATCAAACACCTGATTAATATCAAAATTATATGGGGGCTTGTTTAATGGTTCCCACATGTCCAGCTCGAAAAGCTTGGCCCTTGAATCGATGATGGCCCATGCAATATCCGGCAGCTCAGTCCCTGCAGCAAGTGCAGTCTGGTATTTCTGCACCGAATCACCATTTGCCATAGGCGTGTATTCAAATTTTACATTCGGGTATTTCTTGTTAAAGGCTGAGGTTACAGTATTCCAGTAATTCTCATCCCAGCCCCAGGTTGTAAGCGTACAGTTGTAGTCTTCCGGTTTTTTGTCAGCCGAAAATTCAGTTTTTGCCGTCTCCTCTTTTTTTGCGGCATCTTCTGCCGGCTTTGTGGCATTATTGCCAGCGCACCCCGCAAGCAGGCTGCTGAGCATGAATACGGCCGCCACCATGCATATTGCTTTTTTCCATTGAATTCTGTACATTGAAAATCCTCCTCACACGGCTTAATAATTTTTACAGTTTTATGGTATCACACCGATTCCTAAAGCAAAACATAACAACTTTAAGATTTTGTATAAAATTTTAAGATTCACCCATCACAAAGGGAACTTTTAAAGTAATTTTTGTACCTTCACCCGGCCTGCTGTCTATTTCAAGCCGGTAGTCTTCACCATATAGGTATTTAAGTCTGTCCCTGATATTGGAAATCCCGATATGCCTTACACTATCCCCGGAGTTGAGATGCTTTTCTCCTATTAATATGGAATCGATCATATCCTGGTCCATCCCGACACCATCGTCTTCAATAATAATTTTTACATCCTTTTCATCTTTAAAAATGGAAACAATAATTGTCCCCTTTTCATCTTTAGGGCAAATACCGTGAAATAGTGCATTCTCTATCAAAGGCTGGATAAGTGTCTTGGGAATCAGGCAATCCAGGAGACTCTCGTCCACTTTCCACTCCAGTACAAAGATTTCACTATAACGGAATTTTTGTATTTCAACATAATGATTAACGATTTCCATCTCCTGCCGGATACTGGTATACAATCCGCTTTTTCCAAGCTTTATGCCATCCTGCAGTATTCTTATCAATGAATCTGTAACTTTTGCAATGTTTTGATTTTTCTCCTTTCTGGCCATGTATATAATTGTATTGAGTACATTATAAATAAAATGAGGATTTATCTGAGACAGCATGATATCAAATTCCATTTTCCTTTTCACCTTCTCGTGCTCAATGGATTCATTGATATGTCTTTTTATATCTCCTATCATTTTGTTAAATCCCGTACATAAAGCCTCCACTTCATCTCCGCTGGATATCTGTATTTCTACATCAAGATTGCCGCCGGAAACCTCTTTTATCTTTCTTGTGAGCTTTGTGATGGGCTTTGTAATATTGAGAATGATAGGCATAATAACGGCTATGATAAAAATCAGACTTGCAAGAATAAAAAAAACAAAAAAGTAAAAAATATATTCTATACGCTGAAAAAGCCGTTTGTTTGAAGTAAAGGATACCAGTTTCCATCCGTTGTCCATTGACCGGTCCAATACAATGTATCCGTCCGGCTTTGAAATCAACTGGGGCTCTTGTACAGGCGGTCCCGAAACATAGGCAGCAATGTCCTTCACATCAAGATATTTTTTATCACCGGCTTTGGCATATATTATACAGTTTTCCTGGTTAACCCACATGAAATCATCAAACCCTTTGCTTGCTTCATCAATATACTTTATAAAATACGGCATACTCAGATTCAGAATTAACTCTCCCAGTACCTTGTCCGACTGATTAACGCTTTGAATGGTCACAATACAGCTGATTACGTCAGCCGGCACGCCCCGTATGTCCATATGATGGGGCCTGGAAAAATAATAGTTGTTTTTTCTGTCCTCATAGGCAGGATACCAGTCTTCTTTCAGGTGATTCCTCATATAATCATCACTGAAAGGCACTAAATTAAAGCAAATACTGCCGTCATTTTTAATCAGGACAGCACTGTGGATGTAGCCGCCCCTCAACGCGATATAATCTTTCAAGCGCTCAATGACCTTACTTTTTGCAGATAACATGGCAAATGGATCTTCAACCGTATTATCCTTCCGCATATATTCCTGCACATCTTTATCAGTAATAATATTTTGCGAAAATTTGATGATATCTTCTGAATAGTATTCCAATTGGCGTGCGGTTTGCCGAAGCTTTACCTTGTCATCCTTCACCGCCTGTTCTTTTAAAATATTTGCAAAATAGTAATAGGCAAATGTTCCACTCAGGATAAGGGAAACCATAATGACAAGACTTGTACTTAACAGAATTTTTGTTTTAATGCTCATTTTCATCATTTTCCCCACCTTCCATAAAGTCCAGCGGATTGATACCGGTCACCTTCCGGAATACCTGGCTGAAATACTGGCTTGTTTTGTACCCTACCATTTCCGCTACTTCATAGACCTTATATTTTCCGGTAGCCAGCAAATCTTTTGCTGCTTTGATCCGACAGTTGGTGAGATATTCCAGAAACGTGTATCCCGTTTCTTTTTTTAACAACTGGCTTAAATAAATGCCGTTGATTTCAAACAGTTCTCCTAACCTTTCGGCGGTCAGGTCGTCACTGTAATGCTTTTCGATATAGTTGATTGCCTTCTGTACTTTTTTGGAATATCCGTTGGCCTTAATATCCATGACGCTTTTCAGCGCTTTGGCGAACTCTTCTTTAAACCAGCACTTTATCCCGTCAACAGAATACCAGCAATCTGTCCATTCATCATTCCGATTGGGTACATCAGCTGATATTGAAGCCAGGGCGTTATTCTGCCTGTAATTTTCTAATAAATATAACAACCCGCTGCATACTTTTTTCAACCCAAAGTAATTCCAGCCGGGAAAGGTTGCCAGCATAAATAAATTCTCAATTTCTGCCTCTACCAGGTTAATTTCCACACTTTTCAAACTTTTTGACATTCTCCCGAGTCCAGGTTCAACATTGATTGGACTATGGCTTATCCTGTCAAACAGTTCCTGGTGGCGGAAAATTTTTTCCCTCCCTGCAAAGACACTGTAGCGGATAACATTCAAGGCTTTTTGGTAAAGCGGGGATATACCTTCTATGCCACAACTGGTTGACGTCATGACAATTGATACCGTATCCCCCCATTGCTGCCTAAATTTTTTCTGGATGTGACATGCTGTCTGGTACAGTGTTTCCCTGACCTCACGCTGGCTGTAGATTTTTTTAATGGAAACAAGGATAGCAAGCGTTTCATGATCAATACTTATCTTTTCCATGTAATAGATGCTTTCAGGCAATATTAGTCCGGTTAAATCCAGCCTTTCATCGATAGGATTTCCTGTAATGTGTACAAACCCATCCATCACCGGGTACGGGACATCAAGATGTACCAACAGTAAAGCAAAATTTTCTTTTGGATTCTCTATATAGTCCTTATTTTCATATCTTATCCATTCATCAGGAGTCCTGCCCTCTAAAACTTCCTTTAAAAATTGCTGTCTCAGAACGCCATGCCTTCTTTTTTCCGTCTCCAGTTCCTTTTTTATCTTGTTGAGTTCACTCAGGAGACTCTGTTCATTGATATCATGTTTTAAGATATAGTTGGAAACACCTATTTCTATTGCCTGCTTTGCGTACTCAAAATCTTTATAAGCAGTCAAAAGTATAATTTTGGTATGTCTTCCATGGGAGAGCAGCCTCCGGCTGAATTCCAAACCGTCCATTACCGGCATGCGTATATCGACAATTACGATCTGTGGAAAATACTTTTCATAAAGTCCTAAAGCTTTTTTCCCGTTGGTGGCTTCAGCAACAATTTCAAACCCATATTCATCCCACCGGATTAAATTTCTCAGGTCTTCAATCGCAAGTCTTTCATCGTCTACAAGCATGACGCTGATTGCTTCCATTTTGACCAGCCTCCTGTTATTTGTTATTAACCGCCATGCTGCAATACAGCACAAAAACCGTTCATTGTTCACGATAAACAGGGATATACATCGTACTTGGTACATCACATTGGGCTGAGTATCATTTTTCTGATTTATACCTTTCTCCACTTTACCCCCTGTGGAGTATCTTCAAGTACGATTCCCATTTCTTTTAACTGGTCACGTATACTGTCGGCTAAAGTCCAGTTTTTCTCTTTCCTCGCCTGTTGCCGTTTAGCAATTAGTTCTTCTATTTCAGCATTCAGAGAATTCTGCTGTGACTTTTGCAATATTCCTAATACGTTCCCTAACTCCTTTAGCAGGTTTGCAGCAAATTCTATAATTACTACGGATGAATTGCTTGTAGCCGTAATATTTGCATTGATTTCCCTGACCATTTCAAACATGGCCGCGATAGCATCAGCAGTATTCAAATCATCATCCATGGCTGCAATGAAGTTCTCTTTATACTTATTTAGCCTGCTGGCCAGTTCCATCTCCTGTCCATTCATGGCCCTATCCTGGGCATTTTGTTTGAAAAATTCCAGGTTGCCAAGGCAGGTGTACATTCTTTCCAACCCGCCTTTTGCCTGTTCCATTAAATCTTTGCTAAAGTTAATGGGGTTGCGGTAATGAGCTGATAACATAAAAAATCTTATTACTTCATAATCATATTCTTTTGCTACATCCCTTACCGTAAAGAAATTATTTAACGATTTTGACATTTTCTGATTATCTACATTGATATAACCATTATGCAGCCAGTAGTTGGCAAAAGGTGCCTCGTTGGCGGCTTCACTCTGTGCTATCTCATTTTCATGATGAGGGAAAATCAGATCCTGCCCGCCGCTGTGTATATCAATGGTAGTTCCAAGATACTTATTTGCCATTGCAGAACATTCAATATGCCACCCCGGTCTGCCCATTCCCCAAGGGCTCTCCCATGCAGGCTCACCCGGCTTTTGCTTTTTCCACAATGCAAAGTCCATGGGATCTCTCTTTTGTTCATTTACATCTATTCTCGCCCCTGCCTCCAGGGCCTCGAGCGGTTGATGGGACAACTTTCCGTACTCTTTGAACTTTTTAGTATTAAAATAAACATCTCCATCTACATTATAGGCAAATCCTTTTTCTTCTAATTTTTTGATAAGTTCAATAATGGCATCTATATTTTCAGTAGCTTTTGGATGTACAGTTGCTTCTTTGATTCCCAGTCCCTTTGCATCTTTAAAATATTCGGCAATAAATCTTTCACCCAGTTCCTTAACAGTAATTCCTTCTTCGTTGGCCTTCTTAATCATTTTATCGTCTATATCAGTAAAATTCTGTACAAAGGTTACTTTATAACCTCTATATTCAAGATATCTTCTCAATGTATCAAATATAATAAATGGTCTTGCATTACCGATATGAAAATAATTATATACTGTAGGGCCGCAGGAATACATTCTTACCTCACCTGGGGTAACTGGTTTAAATTCTTCTTTTTGTCGTGTAAGTGTATTATATAGTTTCATGATTGTTGTCCGTTATAAGAAACTTATAAAAAGTTATAAATTTTATAACTTTTATGTTCTTTTCCTTATTCATAGAGTCCGCTTTCGGAATCCTACTTGCGTTTGGTATGACTCTCCAAAGGCTTAAATTCCGATGTGACGACACCGTACATACCAACATAATTCGTTAAGTGAATTATGCTGATTTTCCATATTTCATTAGATTTATAGCTGCATTTATATCTCTGTCATGCATTATTCCACATTCAGGACACACCCATTTTCTTGTTGATAAAGACATCTTATCTAAAATATATCCACATTCACTACATGTCTTGCTTGATGGATAATACCTGTCTGCTACTATAAATCTAATATTGTTCCATTTACATTTATATTCTATTATTCTACGAAACTCACTAAATGTTTGTTCTTGTATGGATTTTGCTAATTTATGATTTTTAACCATGCCTTTAACGTTTAAATCTTCCATACATACAAACTCTGGCTTGGCTTTCACCAGTTTAGCAGTTTCTTGATGTAAATAATTTGTACGAATGTCTTTTATTTTTTTATGAACTTTACGAATAAGGTACTCCAACTTAATAATGTTTTTAGTTTTCTTATAACGGTTTACACCTCCTTCTTTTTGTTTTTCATATTTTCTTGATAATTTACGTTGGAGTCTTTTTAATTTTTTATTTAATCTTCTTATTTCTTGACTCTTATTAATATTAGGTATTTTTCTACCATCATTAATTACTGCTAAATCTTTAACTCCTAAGTCAATGCCTATTCCATCTGAATACTTTTGGTTGTTGGTAGGTTTATAATCAATACTTACGGTTATAAACCAATTAAAACCATCAAATTTTATTCTTGGATTATAAAATTTTTCCGCTGTTTGTAATTCGATTCTATTTTCAGATAGTTTAATCCATCCTATCTTTTCAAGTTTTACTTTATCACCTTTAAATTTTAAATGTCCTAAATCTTCTCTGTGATAAAACCCTTGTTGTACATCTTTTTTGCTTTTAAATTTTGGATGTCCTTCTAAATCATAAACTGTCAATTGTCTACCTTGTCTTAATGCTTTTTTCTTAGTTTTTTCAGAATAATGTTTATTTTCTATTCTGAAAAAGTTTTTATAAGCTATGCATAAATCCTTTATTGCTTGTTTTGGTATTTGTGCTGAAACTTCATTTAACCAATTATATTCAGGATTTTTCTTTAGTTGTGTTAGTTCCTTTCTTAACTCTCCATCGTTTATAAACTTGCCACCGTTTTTAAAATTTTCTAATTGCTTAGATAAAGCCCAATTATAAGCCCATCGTGCCACATCTGCACATTTCTTTAATAAAGTCTTTTGTTTATTGTTAGGTAATAATTGTACTCTAATTGTCTTTATCATCTTCGGTCAACTCCTCAATCATTTTACGTGCTTTGTTTGCTCTTTTACCTTGAAGTTTACAAGAAAATACAGTTATTATTTGCACTAAATCTTCAACAAGTTCTTGTTGTTCAGTTTTTTCTGTACTATCTATTACTTCAATTTCACATCCATACAGATTAGATATATATTCCACCAATTCAAAACCAAATCTTAACAATCTATCTTTATAAAGAACAACGACTTTTTCAACTTCATTGTTGACTATTTTTCTTAATAATGTTCTTAATCCTTTTTTAGTATAATTAATCCCACTGCCTATATCTTCAATTATTTCATAATTTTTATTTTGTTTGTCTAAATATAATTTCATGTTTTCAACTTGTCGTTGTAAATCGTCTTTTTGTTTATACGAAGATACTCGGCAATATCCTATAATAACTTTTGATTTTTTATCTTCTTTAATATTTAATACTTGTTTTAATTGGTCATGCGAATAATATCTATATCCATTAGCACCTGTATGATGTGGAATAAGTAATCCTTTTTTGTCCCAGTTTCTTAATGTTTGAGGAGTTTTTCCAACTAATTTAGAAAACTCATGTATAGTATAATACTTCACATTAACCACCTCTAATTGTATTAGACTATACTAAATTATAAATGTCAACATTAATTTATAACTTTTTATTAACTGTTGTCAACCTCCTTTATGAATTTGTTCCACTTTCATGGTAGCGCAATTATTCGCAATATATTTAAAGTGCGAAGTAGTGGGGAGTGAGGAGTGGGGAGTAAATTACCGATCAAGTTCAAAAAACACTCCCCACTGTCCACTCCCCACTATGACACATCATAAATATATTGCGTAGTTTATGGTGTAATAGATACGTTTTTCATGATTATGTTTCACTTTCTTTTATACTGGTATCGTTGTTTCTTTGTCGCAACTGACAATCGTGCAGCTCTTGCTGCAATTGTTCAATTTTTGCCAATAATCTGCACATTTCCATAGATACCGGATCGGGCAGATGAATCTGGTCTAAATCCACCCCAATGGCAGGGGCCACTCTCTTATTATCCTTTGTAACAACTCTGCCGGGCACGCCGACAACGGTACTGTTAGGCGGAACTTCCCTAAGCACTACTGCGTTGGCAGCAATCTTGGAATTATCCCCAACTTTGAAAGGTCCCAAAACCTTCGCACCTGAACCTATCAGCACATTGTTACCAATGGTAGGATGTCTCTTACCTTTATCTTTCCCCGTTCCTCCAAGTGTTACACCTTGATATATGGTACAATTGTCGCCTATTTCAGTTGTCTCTCCAATAACCACGCCCATACCATGGTCTATAAACAATCCCTTGCCTATTTTAGCTCCGGGATGTATCTCGATGCCTGTAAAAAACCGGCTTATCTGAGATATTGCCCGGGCAATGAAGAACATCTTCCGGTTATAAAACCAGTGTGCAAGCCTATGGCTTAATACAGCATGAAGGCCGGGATAGAGCAATAATACCTCCAGCCAGCTTCTTGCTGCCGGATCCCTTTCCAGTATTACTTTTATTTCTTCCTTAATTGTTTTAAACATATTATAACCCCCACACCTTTGATTCCCCTTAATACTATCCAACATTATATCGATAACCAATATCAAAATAAAAAACTTCGCTCCTGCGCATAAAAGCACAGAGGCGAAGTTGTTCGCGGTCCCACTCTGTTTGAGAATTCCTTCTCATCTCCTATGGCATTTAACGGTGCCAACCGGAAAAAGATACTATCCTTTCCCCTTTTCTGCTCATGAGCGCACTTCAGATACATATGACATTAAGACTGCTTTCACCCGGCGGCAGTCTCTCTCTGTAAGCATATGTAACTTACTCTTCTCAATCGAAGCATTTATCTTTCAATATTTTAGATGTCTTACTTATTTATTATATGCTATTATTATACCACAAATCAAGATGAAATTAACAATGGGGTGCATTTAATTTAAACGTCTTGATCTCATAAGGTTTAATTTGGAAAGAGAAACTATTACCCTCAGGGACGATTTCCTCCAATTCTTTTTCCATTAGATTGCATTCAACTACCCGTCTTAATTCCTTATAAAACGTTACCCGGACATTACTTCGCCGGTTATGACATTCATACAACCTTATGATAATCTCATCGCTGTCCTCTGCCTTTTTAACTGCTTCAATGATTACATTATCCCGGCTCACATGGACCATGGACAGGCTGGAGGGTAATATGCCATCATGAGGTTGCTCTACCTTAGTATATAGTGGAATATTTAAGCTGTATGCCATCTGAACTGTCCTGCCGGCTTTCCAGTCTCCTCCATGGGGATAGAGTGAATAAGTAAAATAGTGTTCTTCCCTGTCAGCTTCCTTGTTCGGGTGAATCCCTGATTTAATTAAAGTTAATCGTATATTCCCATCCTTAATGTCATGGCCGTACTTGCAGTCATTTAACAAGCTAACCCCAAATCCTTCTTCAGAAATATCCGCCCATTTATGGGCACACACTTCGAAACGTGCCACATCCCAGGAAGTGTTCCAGTGGGTTGGACGTTCTACATTTCCATATTGTATTTCATAGGTAGCTTTATCGGCATGTACGTCTACCGGAAAAGCTGCTTTTAACAGCACCTGGTCTTCTTTCCAGTCTACATAGGTATCAAAATCTATTCTTGGGACATCTTTATAAATATATATATTCTGGATAATGGTAGAGTCGAGGAATTTCTTATAAATTCTCACCCCGCCCCGAACCGGACCATTTTCTATAACCTCTACTTTTTCTACCTGGTCTACTTCCCACATCTTTTCCTGATAGTAGATATCTATGTCCCAGTTGTCGTAGTTCATAGGTTTATCTTCGAATGCCTGGAGCTGGTTGCCCCGCCCACCTTGCTTGAGTACCTCCCGTCTATTGATCTTGTCATAGACAGACGACAAGGTCCCCTTTTCATCTATTTCAATGGCAAAGTATGCATTCTCAAGTTTGTTCTCACTAATATTAAGATTACTTACTTCACTGGTTTGTGCCTCTTCCAAAACATAAGTTCTATACCCTTTCGCCGGAATGTTTTCCGCAAAAAACATAGCTTTTCTTTGTCCTTGTCCTTCAACTGCCTGGCATGGAACTTTATAGCCCAATTCATCTACAATACATGGGTTAACCATACCATCAGGTATATCAAAAATTGCTATGTCACTCCGTTCAAAAGATAAGGTATTGTATACTACAACCGAAAGTTTTTCCAGTTTAATATTTGCAGCAATGCTGTCTACAGCCTGTCTGGCCATCTTATTTCCTTCAGCCAGTACTTTTTCATACTGCTCCCTTGATTCTTCATAGACTTCCTTAATGGAAGAACCGGGCAGTATATCGTGGAACTGATTGAGTAAAATGATTGCCCAGTTCTGATTAATGCTCTCTTGCGGATATTCCTTACCTAAAGTCATAGCGAGTGTGGATAAAAATTCTACATCCTGATAGAGAAGCTCACTCTTGCGGTTATATTTCTTGTTTCTGCCCATGGAGGTATAGGTCCCTCGATGGTATTCAAGATATAGCTCTCCTACCCATTTAGGCAAATACTTGCTTCCTGCTACCTTCTTCTCCAATTTTCTAAAATATTCACCGGCTGTGCCCATCTTTACCTTTGGACATCCGGGAATACCTCTTCCCATTCTCCGGGCATTCTCCAGCATTTCCTTGGTTGGACCGCCGCCGCCATCACCATACCCAAAAGCAATGAGAATATCATTATTAATATTTTTTTGCTGGTATCTTTCCCAGCCTCCCATAATGGCAGTTGGGTGAATATGGCCATTATAGGTTGTAAAGTTGGAATTTCCACTATGCTCCTGGGATTTATGATCTCTTGTAGTAATAAAATGGGTTAAGATTTCTGTCCCGTCTACACCTTTCCACATAAAAGTATCATACGGTATTTTATTAAACTGGTTCCAGCTTATTTTAGTGGTCATAAAATAATGAATATCCGATTTTTTTAAGATTTGTGGAAGTGCAGCACTATATCCGAATACATCCGGCAACCACAATATTTTATTTTTGATTCCGAATTCTTTCTCAAAAAATCTTGTCCCAAACAGTAGCTGTCTTACCAATGACTCTCCGGAGCATAGATTGCAGTCAGCTTCAAGCCACATAGCACCTTCCGGTTCCCATCTTCCTTCCCCTACTCTTTCTTTAATTTGCCCGTAAAGCTCAGGATGGTCTTCTTTTATGAACTTATAAAGCTGGGGCTGGCTTGACATAAAAATATACTCAGGATATTCTTTCATCAGGTTGAGTACTGTAGAGAAGCTTCTTGCTGCTTTTTCCCTGGTTTGTGCTATTGTCCACAGCCACGCTACATCGATATGGGTATGACCCACACAATGCGCTATGACATCCTCACAGCCACAGTATTTACCATAGAAATCTTCTTCTAAAAACCGGTTGGCTTCTTTAACAGAACGATTATAGCTTTCTGAAAAAGGCTTCCTGAGGTCCAGCATGTTTACTGCCTGATTAAGAAAATTCAAAATGTCAATTCTTCTTTTGTCTTCCTTATCCAGAAGAACAGCAACCTGAAGAGGTACACTAATATTGTAGTACAGCTTTTCTGCTTCTTTATCAAGCACTGCGATCCTGGAATTTAGTTCCACCAGTCCGTCATTCATTCCTGAATAAGCATGTAACGCTATTTCAAAGACTTCCCCGGCATTAGCTTTTTCAGAAAGTATAATTTCCCTGTGGTTTACATCCAGACCTTGTATAAGCTTTCCATTTACATAGATAAGAAACTGGGGGTTTGTCGCGTCCCATTGCCCTTCTCTTCCAGTCCTTACTTCAAACACTACTGTTTTCCCATCAAATCTGGCAGGTATTGTAACTTCCGTCCTGAACCAGCAGTGCTGGTCTCTGCCGCCCCAGCGTTCTCCCGGAAGGAACGAATCCCATGCGGTGGTCTCCAGTCCCATCCGCTCACCACCTTGCAAAGAGCCCTGCTTCATTTTATATGAAGCTATCGTCTCATATTCCGGGTATATATATTTGTCCAGGTCACTCAAAATCCTTTTAATTCTTTCCTCGGCAAAAAACATATCCATACCTCCTTGTAATTTGATGCTTCTATTATATTAACAATGGCGGTATGGATAAATTTAAAAAAAGGACTATTTTTTAATATTTTTGGACATTTTGTACGTTATCTCTAAAAATGCCGGGAGGAAACCCTTCATGCCTTTTGAAAAACTGACTAAAATAATATTCGCTGGAAAACCCAAGTGCATCTGCTATTTCTTTTATTGAAAGGCCTGTATTTTCCAGTAATTCTTTTGATTTTTTCAGTTTCATCTGAAGGATGAAATCTTTTGTAGAGATTCCCATTCTCTCCTTAATGATGCGGCATACCTGTTTATCACTCAGGCACATGTATCTTGCTACGTCTATTGTTGAAATAGGATTTGAGATATTATCCTCAATGAATTTTTGTATTTGCAAAAACCGGTAATCATCTTTTTTTCGCTTGAAAGGCACATCATATCTGACCGCTGAATCCCGGTTCATCGCCCTAGCAGCTGCTGTAATGATCTGTACAACAATACTTTTAATGTTATTATAAAATCCTATATTCTGCTGGTGTGCCTCCCCCAATGCCTTATCAAAAAGTCTTATTGCTCCCTGGGAGTCTTTAAAAATCATACAGGGGGTTTCTCTTAGTATTCTTATAAGATAATATGCTTCTGAAATTTTATCTTCAATAAGGCTAATATCACAATTTAAGCTATATTCAATAAATTTTTCCTTACCAATATTCCTTTGTTCATGATGTATCCCAGGAGCGGTTAAATAAAATTCACCTGCACTCGCCTTAAATTCTCCACCATCAAGTATAACCCTACAACAGCCGGAAGAAATAAAGTGAAATTCATAGGTAGAATGAGTGTGCCTGTTGATTATCCAATCTCCTTCATTAACCATTGCCCTAAACCATAAAACATCTATTAGGAGATTATCTGCTATAATTTTTAAGTCAAGTTCCGAAAGGTTACGTGAAGCTTTTAGTAAATCAATTTTCAAAACAGTTCCCCCATTACCCTTAAAATAAAAATTTATGTCGAACCGTCCCCAAGCTGCATCCCTTCTTCCTGTGCAAACATGACTTTTTTAGTAGTTTCGGACGGTACTTGCATTCGCATAACCGAGAAAAAGTTTATTACTGCGATCACCGCTGCGCAGAGGAAAACATACTCATATCCAAATTGGTCCCACAGAATCCCTCCGATAAACGGTATGGTCATTGCAACAACATGGTCGATGCTTACTCCCATTGCAATGGTAGGTGAAATATCTCCCGGTTCCTCTGCTATCTTTTTGATATATGTTGCCCTTGCCATACTTACGGCCATTAGCATCTGGTCTATAATGAAGCAGGTAAAAGCGAGATATATCGCATATTTGCCTAACCCCAATTTTTCAGCATATCCGTATCCTATACATACAAACACCAGTATGACAGCTTCTGCTGCCAATATGAATTTTTCCCCCAGCAAATCAATTAATTTCCCCAGTACGGGTTTAAAAAACATGCCTGTAACCGCACCTATAATCCCCAGTACTGCAAATATTTCCACATCCTGCTTAAATATTTTAATCAGTACCCATGGAGCAAAAGTCAGAAATACCTGTTTACGGGCACCGTAGAGTATATTCAACCAGTAAAATAACAGGTATCTTTTTTTAAGCAATACTCTCGTTTTACGGGGTTGGTATGTCCCCCGGGTCATGGACATAAAAATCAATGCTGCACATGCCAGTGCTATTGCTGAAATTGAAAAGGTAATCCTGTAGTTAAAATTAAAAAATCTAAAACCCAGCCAGACGACGGCACACCCCATTACGGTAGCAGCTGTAGAAATACCCTGAAACATCCCTAAAACACTGCCATCTTTTTTGCCATCGGATAAAGACATTCCTATGCTTGAAGTTAAAGGTAAGTAGATGTGAATACCTGAACTCATAATAAAAAGCCATATTAATAAAATTCCGTAAGTAGGTGCAAAAAAGCCAATGCCCACCATACCCACTGCTGCAATCATATTCGCAATGATAGCCAACCGTATATCCCCTAAAAAATGAAAAACAGAAAAAGAAATGAGTACAACAAAAAATCCGGGGAATTCCCTCGGGAACTCGGTTAATCCCCTCATAAAAGGCGTAATGCTATAGGTCTTATCCAGAAAGTTATTAAAAGTAGTTTCATTTATTCCCATTCCTATTCCTATAAATATACTGCAAAGTATAAATAATAAAAAGTCCTTACTGTAGTTATTTAGTGCTTTCCCAATCATAATCATATTAACCTCCACATATTCTTCAAGAACAAAGGCGCCACAGTTTTTTGCACAAGCTGTTTCCTTAATAGACAAAAATATTGCTGTCTATCTACAACCTACTCTACTACTCATTTTTCTAATTTCACAAAAAACTTCATCAATATATATCCAATAACAACAAAAATAATAGAACCCATAAACATTATTTCATAATTGAATATGTCTGCTGCCACCCCTGCAAGCAAAGGCACAAACGCAAAGAAAGGTCCAAGCAAAGTATTTCTTAAACCTACATAGGCCGGCTTATCCTGTTCTCTTGGACATATTGCTATGACCAGGTTGTTTTCCCCTGAATTCCGCGCACTTTGTGCAAACCCAAATAATGCCACTGATACATAGAGCATAAAAATGTTATCCATTAACAGCATGGCGACAATAGCCGGAATAAACAACAGCGATGACATTTCTATAGATTTTTTGTAATTAAATTTAGTGTTAATGTAGCTCCAAAAAATGTATCCGGCAGTCTGGCTGATGAATATGCCCGTTGCAATAAATGCAGCCTGTTCACTGCTAATACCCAGCTTTACTTTAGCGTAAATAACCTGGAAGGAAAATCCTGCTTTCCCTAAAATAATAGCGACGGTAGAAATAAAGTACATCAAAAAGTTCCTGTCTTCTATCAATATTTCTTTGATTCTCGAAAAATAACCCGTTTGTCTTATCTTCTTTACCTGGGTAGGAAGTTCATATACATTGGACATAAAATAATATGAAACCATCAAAAGGATAAA
Organism: Petroclostridium xylanilyticum; assembly: GCF_002252565.1. NCBI lineage: Bacteria > Bacillati > Bacillota > Clostridia > Eubacteriales > Oscillospiraceae > Petroclostridium > Petroclostridium xylanilyticum. The sequence goes on along the minus strand of NZ_NPML01000029.1, from coordinate 194,369 downwards.
TACTATAACAAAGATTATTCCATAGTTTGTTGGATATGGAACAAATTTAAAAATCATGGAAGCTGCAAATGAACCCAATATTTCCGCCGCTCCACACAATGAATACCTTACCCCGAAGAACCTAGCTTGGTGGTCGTGGGGGATAACTTTGGTAATCAGACTTATCCACAAAACAGAACAGGCACTGGTAAATAATCCAAATAAACCATAAAAAAAATACAACAGCACCAGGTAGAAAACAGGAAATTTTTGTGCCAACAGAAATGTACTGATTCCTAATAACAACCATACTACTCTTTGAAAAAATCCCAGCATTTTTAGCGCAGGCTTGTATGTTTCCTTTTTTTCTACATAGGGTGCTACAAAAAATTGCGGGACGTTTACCAGCAGTGAGTGTAAAGTAGTTAATAAACCAATGACCGCATTAGAACTAGTAAAGGTACTTACAAAATATGTAAGTACCGTCCCGGATGCCATTCCCGTCCCCAAAGTAAAAAATATTCCATCAGTGATACTATTGACAGCATTATATTTCATATGTACAAAATACTGCCTTGAAATATCTGAAATTCTCTGTTTATCTGTCTCCTGTGACATATTAAATTACCTCGGTAATTTTAAGTATTTTTAATGATAAACACATTATAGTCCCGTTAAATTTGATAGTCAATAGTATATGTCTGGTTTTTTTTAACAAACTTTTTTAAGTTTTTTTGTTACGATTGTCATCTTCTCTTTACCCAAACAACATAAAAAGAGGACTGCTTCAATACAGTCCCCTTTTTATGTTATATATCCTGTTTTATACTTTCAATACAAAGTCTGCATAGGCCTGTGTTGCATGTTCACCATGATCGAGCCCCAATTCTTCATCCTGTCTGTCAACCCTTAATCCTACAGTTGCCTTCAACGTTTTGAAGAGAATAAATGTTGTTATTAATGTCCATGCAGCTACTGCCATAACTCCTGTCAGTTGGACAAGTAGAAGTTTCACTCCTCCTCCATACAGCAGACCGCCTTCTGTTGCAAACAGCCCTACCAAAATCGTACCTGTGCTTCCACATAAGCCATGTACACCTATTGCACCTACAGGGTCATCTATCTTAAGTACTTTATCTATAAATTCTATTCCATAAACAATAACAAATCCTGCAATTGTGCCGATTGCAACAGCACCCCACATACTTACTGCCGCAGTACCTGCTGTAATAGCTACCAAGCCGCCCAAAGCACCATTAAGCGTCATACTGACATCCGGCTTGCCATATTTTAACCAGGTCATGATCATTACGGTACAAGCTCCCGCTGCAGCGGCCAGGTTTGTAGTCATTGCAATTCTACCTGTATCCAGATTGGCGGCCAGTGTACTGCCCGGGTTGAATCCAAACCAGCCAAACCAGAGAATAAATACTCCCAGCGCCCCTAATGTTATATTATGTCCTGGTATTGCATATACCTTGCCGTTTTCACCATACTTGCCTATCCTTGGACCGATAATGGCAGCTCCCACCAGTGCCGCCCATCCACCTACCGAGTGAACAACTGTAGATCCGGCAAAATCAATAAATCCCATCTTGGACAACCAGCCGCCTCCCCATGTCCAGTGACCAACTACCGGATAGATAATCAAGCTTATCACTGCACTGTAAATTACGTAGGCTAAGAATTTAGTCCTTTCAGCCATTGCCCCGGATACGATGGTTGCAGCTGTTGCTGCAAACACTGTCTGGAATATAATAAATACCTCGATGGGAATGCTTAAGCCAAGATGCTCCATGCTGCTGGTGCCAAAAAAGCCTGTTGACCCTATAAATCCACCGATATCTTCACCAAACATGAATGCAAAACCAAAAGCAAAAAATATGATAGAACCTATTGCAAAATCCATAAGATTTTTCATGATAATGTTGCTTGCATTTTTTGCTCTGGTAAAACCAGCTTCTACCATTGCAAAACCTGCCTGCATAAAGAATACCAAAAACGCTGCAATGAGTACCCACACAACGTCCAGTCTTACCTGTAAATCTGCAACCGTAGGCTCATCTGCCGCAAATACCATAATGGGCACTAAAACAATACTTGCAATTAATAATATAATAAAAATACGTCTTAACATTAAAACCACCCTTTCATATCTAAAATAAATTTTTTATATTTGTTTTTTTTATATTAACTGCCACGCCGGGCTGCCCCGGCACAAATAATGATGAAGATACACTGCATACAAAGGTACATTGTTGCTAAATTGCACTTTCTCCTGTTTCTCCTGTCCTGATTCTTACTGCATTTTCCACATTGTAAATAAAAATCTTTCCATCTCCCACATTCCCGGTATTTACTGTATCTCTAACCTTTTTGATAATTGTTTCAACCATACCGTCTGCCACAATTATTTCTACTTTTAGTTTATGGAGCAAATTAATGGTCAGCTCTGTACCTCTGTACATTTCTTTAATACCTTTCTGGTTTCCACACCCCATTACAGTAGAAACCATCATCCCTTTAACCCCAACCTTATTCAAGGTTTCCTTGAGATCCTCCAATTTCTCGGGACGAATAATAATTTCAAGTTTTTTCATACAAATGCACCTCTCCTTTATATTTATTGATTTTTTAATATAAAAAAAAGGCGCCTGTGATGATTCACGGCGCCTTAGCCACATTATTAAACTGCTCAACGATGAGCTATTTAGTTAGTACAAAAATAGTTTATAATTCATAGTCCTGTCTGTGGTAAAAATATTTAGCAGTTTCTGTTTTTAACTTATGATATTTACTGTTTACAACATCCTTAATCTGAATCTAAATCTGAGTCTTAAAAACTACTGCATTGTATCAATTATCACCTTCGCAATATCTTTCATAGGAACTCCGGTATCCATACTCTGTTTTTGTATCTTTCTATAGGCTTCCGGTTCTGAAAGTCCCAGTTTTTCCATTAAAATTCCTTTTGCTCTGTCTATTATTTTTCTATGTTCCAAACTTTTCTTTAATTCGTTAACCTCTGCTTCAAGTCGCTTTACTTTTCTCTTGCTTCGCAAAATAAGGTCAATGGTCTGAAGCAATGTTGTCTTATTCAAGGGTTTGTTCAAACATATAATATCCAAATCGCCAATCAAGCTTTCAGCATACTCTTTTTGGGTCTGGTTGGTTAAAAGTATTACCGTGCTTAATTTATCTCCGGCAATAATTTTAGCAACCTCAAATCCTGTAGTATCCGGAAGTTCAAAGTTAATAATCAACAGGTCCGGCTTTAACATACGAACCTTTCGAATGGCCTCATTCCCTGAAGAACACACGTCAATTACGCTTAAACCATTTTGGTTAAGTACATTCCTGATGCGGTTTCCCAAGTCCATGTTGTTGATTGCGACAATGATATCCGAATGATTCATCACCTACACTCTCCCATCATCTCATCAACTGATGTCGATTAATATCTGGTGAGATACTGGTCGATTTCCCATTGATGAACCTTTGTCCTGTAATCATTCCATTCAATCAGCTTAGCTTCAACATATCGTTCAAATGCATGAGGCCCAAGAGTCTTTTTGACTAACTCATCATTTTGCATTTCTATTATTGCCTCATACAGGCTGCCCGGCAAACTTTCAATGCCATGTTCTTTTCTTGCTGCTTCATCCATGTGGTAAATATTTTTTTCAACACTCGCCGGAGGCTTTAACCCATTCTTTATTCCATCCAACCCGGCTGCTAACGAAACTGCAAGGGCAAGATACGGGTTACAAGCCGGATCTGGATTCCTCATTTCTATTCTTGTGCTTGCTCCTCTTGCTGCAGGAATACGTATCAATGGGCTCCTATTTTTAGCAGACCAGGCAATATATACCGGCGCTTCATAGCCCGGTACCAATCTTTTATATGAGTTAACAATAGGATTGGTAACGGCAGCCATTCCTTTTATATGCTTTAATATGCCTGCAATAAAGTTGTACGCAATTTCACTAAGGCCTAATTGATCATCCGGGTCGTAAAAGGCGTTTTTACCATCCTTGGAAAGGGACATATTGGTATGCATCCCGGAACCATTGATTCCAAAAATAGGCTTAGGCATAAAAGTTGCATGTAATCCATGCCTTTGGGCCATCATTTTTACTACTAGCTTAAAAGTCATAATATTATCTGCTGTAGTTAATCCTTCAGCATACTTAAAATCAATCTCATGCTGGCCTCTTGCAACTTCATGGTGGGAGGCTTCTATTTCAAATCCCATTTCTTCAAGCATCAGGCACATATCTCTTCTGGCATTTTCTCCAAGGTCAATAGGTCCTAAATCAAAGTACCCGGCATTATCATGGGTAATAGTGGTAGGATCTCCGTTCTCGTCAGTAAGGAATAAAAAGAATTCACATTCCGGCCCAACGTTAAAGGTATATCCCATATCTTTTGCTTCTTTAATAACTTTTTTGAGAATGTATCTTGGATCCCCTTCAAAAGGTGTTCCATCCGGGTTATATACGTCGCATATCAGTCTTGCCACTCTCCCCGGCTGTGGCCGCCATGGAAATATTGCAAAAGTATTGGGGTCAGGTCTCAAGTACATATCCGATTCTTCGATTCTTACAAATCCTTCTATGGAAGAACCATCAAACATGCATTGATTATTTAATGCTTTCTCTAATTGACTGGAAGTGATAGCAACATTCTTAAGCGTTCCAAAAATATCGGTAAACTGAAGCCTTATGAATTTAACATCCTGCTCTTTTACCATCCTTATTACATCTTCCCTGGTATAGTTAGGCATATATATCAAACTCCTTTCATTATTAATTTTAAAATGTTCCCAACTTTTATATTTTCATTCTATTCTAAATTAAAAATAAAAAAGACGTCCAGTATAAAGATAGTATAAAACTGCTATCTTTAAAGAACGTCGTTGTCCCAAAAACTTTTAAATTTTTTGTTTATAAATTGATAATCATCAAGCTTAGTTTTATTATACCATAAATTTTCAAAAACGCAAGAGGTAATTTAATTTTTTTTGCAATTTTTATATTACAAAATTGCATTTTATCGTTTGTATACATATGAAATAGTAATTTTTAATAAATTTTATGCATTTTTATTTTAAATTTAATTCATAAATAATATAAACACCTTAGATAAGTACATTAACTAATTATATTATTGATAACTGAAATGCAAAAACATATACTAAGATAAATTTTATGAAAGAGAATGTACATCTAAAAACTTTTGTACATTCTCTTTTTATGATTTTTATTATTTACCTTCTTACGTACTCCAAAGTAAATTATTTAGGTGATTTATATAATCTCAATTGCTTTTAATATGCTGTATAAAGGTTCTTATACGGTCTCTTATTGTACGCGATGAGCTTGATGAAAGGCTTATTCATTACAAAATCCACACTTCTCTGGAAGTAATGGCAGTACTTTTTAACATAGTTTCTTATGATTTTGTAATCCTCTTCACCAGGCTCAACAGCTTTTACCTCTTTGCCTAATTTATAAGGTTCAACTTCTCCGCGGATATACATTACTCCACCGTGCATGCCAGTTCCACAGAATTTGCCTACCATTTCCTCCCCGTCCTCAAGGTTTAATCCAAGAAGAAGTATCATTCCGCCGGCCATATACTCCCCCAAAAAATCTCCTGCTTTACCACCTATGACAATAACGGGTTTTGCCTCCATGTACTCTTTCATATGAATGCCTACACGGTATCCTACATTGCCTTTGATAAAAATCTCTCCGCCTCTCATTGCATATCCGGTAGTATCCCCGCAGTTGCCATGGACGATAACTCTTCCGCTATTCATGGTATTGCCTAAAGCATCCTGCCCATTTCCGAAAACCTCAATCTCAGGACCATTCATATATGCAGCCAAATCATTGCCGGGGGTTCCGTATATTTTAATTTTTCCGTCCCCGTGTAAACCATCCCCAATATAGCGCTGCCCGTTAACATCTTTTAAAATAATCTTCTTATCCGATTCAAAAATACGTCTTATTTCCTTGTTTAATTCAACATAAGGTCTTAATCCGGCAACCAATTCCATTATTCTTTCCCTCCCATCAACATTTTTTCTTTACGTATTGATTTCGGGAAGGCCTTCAAACCGAATCCGTCTTCCAGCAGATCGTGTTTTATCATTTTTAAGGGTACCTTATCTCTTATCAAGCTGGTATATATTCCTGCCCTATCTACTTTATTTAACAAAATAAACCCTACAAGAACATCACCTTTCACTACAAATTTCTTCAACCATTCCTCATCTTCGTTGTACTCCATGTATATGGAATATTGATCTCCCACTGGGTTCACAATCCCCGCAGTAATCATAGGCAGTCCGAAAAATCCTATGGCATTCATAGGGAATGCCCCATTGAACTGCATTGTTCCGCCGGACATGTTGCAGCCGGCTATTTCCCCCTGGTAATACGCATTAGGCCATAAAGCAAGTATCCGATTGGTATTTACTGTGATATCCATACTTTCGGTAACATCTCCGGCAGCATAGATATCCTCTACACTTGTTTCCATCCTGCTATCTACCATAATACCACGGTGTACCTGCACTCCTGCAGTTTGAGCCAAAGCTACATTAGGCCTAACGCCGATGGCAACTACAAGGATATCACAAGGCAGCTCAGTGCCATCTTTAAGGACTACCTTTTCAACCTTACCTTCACCGCATATCTTTGATACTGTATTATTCAAAATAAATTTAGTTCCCTTGTGCTCCATGTGTCTTTGTACAATGCCTGCCGCCTGATTATCAAGAATTGTGCTCAATACCCTGTCGGCAAGTTCTACCACAGTGACATCGTCACACAGCTTATTTAGCCCTTCAGCTGCTTTTAAGCCGATCAAGCCTGCACCTATGATAACCACTTTGGAATCTTTATTCACCTTATCCTTTAAAGTGATAGAATCGTCCCATTTAAGAAAGGTAAATATATTTTCTTTATTCTCCAAACCTTCCATAGGCGGTACAAAAGGAACGCTGCCGGTAGCGATAAGCAGCTTGTCATAAGCTACCTGCTCTCCATTCTCAAGAACTACTTTCTTCTGCTCCTGTTTTATTTCAACCGCTTTCTTCCCAAGAATAGCTTTTACATTATTTTTAATATAAAAATCCTGGTCCCGGTAGTACATACCTTCGGTTTTCACCTTATCTCCAAGGTAATAGGAGATCAATGGCCGTGAATAGGTATGGTGCCTTTCATCAGAAATGAGGGTGATATTGCCATCCTTGTCATTTTTTCGGATGCCTTCTACTGCTGCAACAGCTGCTGCAGAATTTCCAATGATAACATATTCCATACTCACTCACCCCTCTCCTCAAACTTTAATGCTTCATTAGGACAATTTTTTACACAAGCCGGAATGTCACCGGATTCAGAACAAAGGTCGCATTTTGTAGCAACCTTTTTGTCCTGCTCATTTCTAACAATGGCCCCGTAGGGACAGACCAGTATACAGGTCCAGCAGCCCACGCAACGTTCTTCTCGATTTGTAACAACTCCCGTCACTTCATCCTTATGCATTGCCCCGGTAATACACGCTTTTGTACATGGAGCATCCTCACAATGCCTGCACTGCAATGCAAAGGATACAGGCATATCTTCTTCTACGATTACCCTTGGCAGCGGCCTTGGATTTTCTTTTTTATAGGCTTTTATGATATCTTTTGATTTCGAGTGAGCTACAACACAATGCACCTCACATAATTTGCATCCTACACAATATTCTTCCACTGCATAAACCTTTTTCATAACTGTCAACCCCCTCCTTACTCTCCGGCGTGCTTAATGCCCAGAATTTCAAGCTCTTTTTCATTTAACCCGATACCTCTTAACATTAAACGGTTGCCTCTCAAACTATCTATCGAGTTGATACCCATTCCACCCAGCATCTCTTTTATCTCGTGATCCCAGGCATGTACAAGGTTGACAAGTCTTTTATAAGCAATTTCAGGATTTAATCTTTTCACCAAATCAGGTCTTTGCGTTGCGATACCCCAGTTGCATTTGCCGGTATAACATTTCTGGCACATATGGCATCCCATTGCAATAACGGCAGCACTGGCAATATAAACTGCATCTGCCCCCAATGCAATAGCCTTCACCACATCGGCACTGTTTCTTACACTACCTGCAATAACAAGAGATACCTGATTTCTTATTCCTTCATCTCTTAATCTCTGGTCTACTGATGCGAGAGCCAGCTCTATCGGAATACCTACATTATCCCTAACTCTCGTAGGTGCAGCTCCCGTACCTCCCCTGTAACCATCCATCACAATAACATCGGCCCCGGCCCTGGCTATACCCGATGCTATTGCTGGGGAATTGTGAACAGCGGCAATCTTTACAAAAACGGGTTTTTTGTAGTCGGTTGCCTCTTTTAGGGAGTAAATCAATTGTCTTAAATCTTCAATGGAGTATATGTCATGATGCGGAGCCGGGGAAATCGCATCAGAGCCCACAGGAATCATTCGGGTTGCAGAAACTTCTTCTCCAACCTTTTCTCCGGGAAGGTGGCCGCCAATACCCGGTTTTGCCCCCTGCCCTATTTTGATTTCAATAGCGGCCCCTGCATTCAGGTATTCATTATGAACGCCAAAACGGCCGGAAGCCACCTGTACAATGGTATTCTTACCATATTTATAAAATTCTCTGTTCAAACCGCCTTCTCCTGTATTATAGAGGATTCCAGCTTCTTCTGCAGCCCTTGCCAGGGATTCATGAGCATTTTTGCTGATGGATCCAAAAGACATTGCAGAAAACATGATGGGTGCAGAGAGCTCTATTTGAGGAGGCATTTCTGTAATCAAATTGCCATCTTTATCAAATTCCAGTTTTTCAGGTTTCCTGCCTAAAATTACTTTCGTTTCCATAGGTTCTCTTAAAGGGTCTATGGAAGGATTGGTTACCTGGCTGGCGTTTAATAAAATTTTATCCCAATAGATAGGGTAAGGCTTTGGATTACCCATCCCGGACAGCAGTACTCCTCCGCTTTCGGCCTGCCTGTAGATTTCATTAATCGCACTGGCAGTCCAGTTGGCATTTTCCTTAAATTCAAGAGGATATTTCCGGATGGTCAGTGCCCTGGTAGGACACATTAAGACACATCTGTGACAATTTACACATTTTATATCATCGGCATTTACTATATTCTCTTCTGCATCGTAGGTATGCACTTCATTTGCACACTGGCGGACACATACCTGGCATTGAATACATTTCCTTTCGTTTCTTTCAAGAATAAATTCGGGCATATTATAACTTAAACTCATGCGCTAACCTCCTCCAGCAAACCAATTACAGGTTCTCCACCTTTTGGCGCCCAAACCTTATCCGGATGTTCACATATTACCCGGATAGCCGATTCTTCACTGGCTACATACAGCATATCGTCCTTTTCAGCAGCGACTAGAGAACGTAATTTAATTCTGTCATTTAACGCTACCATCCCATTCTTGAATCCCAGAATAATTGAAAATGGGCCGTTTACAAGGGCACTGGAGTAAACTGCTCTTAAGTTCTTTAATTTTTGCGCCTCTTCAGGGCTTTCTCTTTCTATATCACTCCATATTGGAGCAGCAAGTACTTTCACTGCAAGCTCCAACGGCATCTTATGCTTTCTAAGCAATAAATCAAATAAATAGGTAATAACTTCTGTATCGGTCATAAGATTGCATTTATATCCAAACATCTCTACATACCTTCTATTGGTATCATAGGATGAAATCTCACCATTGTGGACAATCGACCAATCCAGCAACGTGAAGGGGTGGGCTCCACCCCACCAGCCCGGCGTATTGGTAGGAAATCTTCCATGTGCAGTCCATAAATAGCCCTTGTAGGTATCCAGCATGTAGAATTCCCCTACGTCTTCAGGATATCCGACCGCTTTAAAAGCCCCCATGTTTTTTCCGCTGGAAAATATAAAGGCACCGTCAAAATGAGTATTAATTTTAATTACACAACGTGCAGTAAATTCCTCTTCATTCAGTTCTGATTCAATAAGTTTAAAATTTCTTGGCTTTACGAAATATCTCCAGATAATCGGATTATCGGTTATACTTGCAACTTTTCTGGTAGGAATTTTACCGGAACTCTCAATATCAAAATGTTGGTTAAGGAAATCTTCGGTATTGATTTTAGCTTGAATATTGTCATAAAAGACATGAAGCGCAAATAGCTCTTTATATTGGGGATATATTCCATAGGCAGCAAAACCGCCACCCAAACCGTTTGAACGTTCGTGCATCAGCGCGATAGACTTGATAATTGCTTCCCCGGAGAATACCTTTCCTTTTTTATTCATAATTCCGCTTATAGCACACCCTGAAGGTATTCTAACCTGACCCTCTCTCTTTAACATTTATAACCCCCCTTGGCCATGAAATATTTATGATTTAATCTTGCATTACTTAAAAGTGAAAATATATTATAAAAATAACAAAAAAGCGTACTCAAACAAACCACATTTGTGGTAAATATTGAGAACGCCGTTGTTCTGCATTATCTATTCATTTAACGTAGCTTAATTATAATATATGTTTATAAAAAACGCAAGACCTTTTTTGATAGTTTTGCAATTTATAAGCTAAAATATTGCAAAAATAATTAATTATTTGTCATACTTAACCAAAGGATGCCTGATGTAACTGATCAGGAGCGCGACATGGGAAATGATTAAAAATTAATCATACATACATAAAAAATTAAATGCCTCTATCAACATTTAAACTGTCCTCCTGCTCCTCATGAGCAGAAGAATATGTATTTTGCAAACATACATGGATAAATCCTTTAATATCCCTTCGTTTTTCTTCATCCAATTTTCTATAGCCATTGATTAGTTCTTTTTCATCTTCATTGAGTAAATAGGTTGTACTTTCGGCTTCTTTTATAAAATAATGAGTGCTTTCTTCATCATTTTCAGCCTTTTGTATTCCCGGCAAATGACCCTCTGTGGATTCCTCACCCGTCAAAATCCAATCGATAGACACATCCAATGTTTTTTTCAAAGCAATTAATGCACTGGCGGAAGGCATAAATTTATCATTTTCGAGTTCACTTAAATTTCCCGTAGATAATCCTGTTAAATTTTTTATATCTGTTAAAGTCAATTTTTTCTTTTTTCTGGCAAGTCGAATTCTTTCTCCTATTGAAGTCAAGGAACCACCTCCATTTTTCTCTTTTAATAGAGAAAATATGCAAAATTATGTTAATAAATTGAAAAAAAGGTTGACATTCTCTGAAATCCGATATATTATTAAAGTATGCATATAGTATGATTAATTTTTAATCGGCTTTATTGTATCATATTTTTTGAACAAACGAGAACAGTATTTTTTATAAAAGAAAGGTGAAGCTGTTATGAAAAAAAGAAAGCTAACGCCCTTTGGCAAATTAGTGAATAACCGTTTAATTGAATTAAATATGACACAAAAAAAGTTAGCAGAGAAAGTGGGAACTTCAGAAGCATATTTAAGCATGATTCTTCGCGGAAAACGTTCCGGTGAAAAATATCTGGATAATATCATAAAAGTTTTAAATATTGACAAGGAAGAAATAGAAAACAATATGTATTATTAATTATAGTAAATCATAATATTTATAAAGAGGTTTTTGAGATGAGAAATAAAAATTTACAATACATAAATAATGAAATACAAGAGCTAAAAAAGTTAGTTTGGGACCTGGAAAAAAATAATACCGACACTAACAAGGAAGAAATATTAGAAATAAGTAGAAAACTGGATCGCATATTAACTTCATATATAAAAATTTCAAAACAAAAATGAACTTTTAAATGCCTACATATATTAAATTTACCCTTACGAAACTGGACGTTGCTATATAATAAAAAACCACAGAGTATTCATGCTAATACTTCTGTGGTTATAGAAATTAATTTTTAAAATGTATAAAAAGTTAATTATCCGTGTCTTAATAATTCAATTATTTCAAATTTGTAGACCCCATCAGGTACCGGTCACACTCCCGGGCTGCAGCGCGTCCCTCGTTGATTGCCCAAACCACAAGGCTCTGGCCGCGGCGCATATCCCCTGCAGCAAATACACCTTTTATATTGGTTGTAAATTTCCCATAAGGAGCATTTACATTGGTACGGGCGTCACGTTCTATACCAAGCTGTTCTAGAATAGCGTCTTCCGGACCTGTAAAGCCCATGGCAAGCAGTACAAGCTGTGCCGGCCATACTTTTTCGGTACCCGGGATTTCTTTTGGAATAAATCTTCCCTGTTCATCTTTTGTCCATTCGATACTAACCGTATGGACTTCTTTAACCGCACCTTTTTCATCTCCAACAATCTTCTTGGTCATAATACAGTATTTACGGGGGTCTTCTCCAAATATTGACGCAGCTTCTTCCTGCCCGTAATCGGTACGGTGAATCTTAGGCCACTGTGGCCATGGATTATCGGCAGTACGCTGTGCCGGCGGTTTTGGCAGAATTTCAAGCTGTACAACACTTCTGCAGCCATGCCGTATGGAAGTTGCTACACAGTCAGTCCCGGTATCTCCACCACCAATAACTATTACATCTTTGTCTTTTGCACTGATGTAATTGCCGTCCTGGTGATTGGAATCGAGAAGGCTTTTGGTGTTTGCATGGAGAAATTCCATTGCAAAATGCACACCTGCCAGATTTCTCCCTTCCACCACAAGGTCTCTTGGTTTTGTAGCACCACAGCATAACACTACGGCATCAAAATCTGACAGCAGCTTTTCCGCCGGATAGTCTTTACCCACTTCCGTATTTGTAACAAATTTTACACCTTCCGCTGCCAGTAAATCAACTCTCCGCTGTACAATCTTTTTATCCAGCTTCATGTTTGGAATACCATACATCAACAATCCCCCGATGCGGTCTGCCCTTTCAAATACCGTTACCCAATGTCCGGCTTTATTAAGCTGTGCTGCACAGGCAAGTCCTGAAGGTCCCGAGCCTACAACCGCAACTTTTTTATCGGTCCGTACCTGCGGCGGCTCAGGTACTACCCATCCTTCTTCAAAAGCCCTATCAACGATATGGCATTCAATATTTTTAATAGTTACTGCCGGCTCAAGCATTCCTAATGTGCATGAACCTTCACAGGGAGCAGGGCAAACCCTGCCTGTAAATTCGGGAAAGTTATTTGTCTTGTGTAACCTGTCAATAGCTTCCTTCCACAGTCCTCTATACACCAAGTCATTCCATTCAGGAATCAGGTTGTTGATAGGGCAGCCTGATGCCATACCGTTTAAGAGTATACCGCTGTGACAAAACGGTATACCACAATCCATACACCGCGCCCCCTGTATTTTAAGCTTTTCTTCATCAAAATGCTCGTGAAACTCCTGCCAATCACCAATCCTCTCGGAAGGTGCACGATCTACAGGCAGTTCACGTGAATATTCCATAAATCCTGTTGGTTTACCCATCTCATGTCCTCCATCCTTGTGATTGCAGCTTAGTTTCCACTTACACGGGCCACATCACGATTATTTTCTTCAAACGCTGCCATCAGCGCCTCTTCACCGCTTAATCCAGCCTTCTGAACTCTCTTCAATGCCTCAAGCACTACTTTATAATCCTTTGGAATAACCTTTACAAATTTTTTAACCATCTCATCCCAATTTGCCAGAACTTTTTCACCCAATTCACTTCCGGTATAAAGTACATGCCGCTCGATCATGCCTTTTAATTCCTGTATGTCCTCTTCGTTTTCCATCGTTTCAAGAAGGACCATTTCCTGATTGCACCGTTTCTTAAAGTCACCTTTTTCGTCCAGAACGTATGCTATACCACCGGACATCCCTGCTGCAAAGTTACGTCCCGTCGGACCCAGTACCGCAACGCGTCCTCCGGTCATATATTCACATCCGTGGTCTCCTACCGCTTCAACTACCGCATATACACCGCTGTTTCTTACACAGAAGCGTTCTCCGGCACTTCCACGGATATACGCTTCACCGGATGTAGCACCATAAAATGCAACATTTCCGATAATGACATTTTCTTCAGGCACAAATGTACTTTCTTTTGGCGGTACAACAACAATTTTTCCGCCGGAAAGTCCTTTTCCAATATAGTCATTGGAATCGCCTTCCAGCTTCATAGTAACGCCCTTAGGTACAAATGCACCAAAACTCTGCCCGGCCGAACCTTTAAAATATAAATTGATAGTATCTTCCGGAAGTCCTTTCAAACCGTATTGTTTTGCGATTTCACTTCCCAGAATTGTGCCTACGACACGGTTCGTGTTTTTAATTGGCAGGGTTGCTTCAACCCGCTTACCATATTTAAGTGCCGGTTCGCATATAGCTAGTAACATCTGTTGATCAAGAGATTTTTCCAGTTCGTGGTTCTGTTTGATTGTACAATATCTGCCTACCTTTTCATCCACCTCAGGCTGATACAGGAGGGCGGACAAGTCAACACCTTTTGCCTTCCAATGTTCAACAGCCTTTTTGGGCAATAGTTTATCGACACGACCAACCATTTCATCTACTGTCCTAAAGCCCAGTTTTGCCATCCACTCCCGTAAATCCTGTGCGATAAATCTCATAAAGTTTACCACATGGTCCGGACTTCCCATAAATTTCTTCCTTAATTCAGGGTTTTGTGTTGCAACTCCCACCGGGCAGGTATCCAGGTGGCATACTCTCATCATTACACAGCCAAGCACAATAAGAGGTGCAGTTGCAAAACCGAATTCTTCAGCACCTAACAATGCGGCAATAGCTACATCCCGTCCGGTAAGAAGTTTGCCATCTGTTTCTATCACAATTCGGCTTCTTAAATCATTCATAAGAAGTGTCTGATGAGTTTCGGCAACACCAAGTTCCCATGGAAGTCCTGCATGGCGGATACTAGTCCTTGGAGATGCTCCGGTACCACCATCATAACCGCTGATTAATACGACATCAGCACGCCCTTTTGCCACTCCTGCAGCAATGGTCCCTACACCAACTTCTGACACAAGTTTTACGCTTATCCTTGCATCCTTATTTGCATTTTTAAGATCGTGAATAAGCTGTGCAAGGTCCTCAATGGAGTAAATATCATGGTGCGGTGGCGGTGAAATTAATCCTACACCAGGCGTAGAATATCTTGCCTTAGCAACCCATGGATAAACTTTTCGTCCAGGCAGCTGGCCGCCTTCTCCCGGTTTTGCACCTTGTGCCATTTTAATCTGTATCTCTTTGGAATTTACCAGATATTCAATGGTAACACCAAATCGTCCCGATGCCACCTGCTTGATGGCACTACATCTCGAGTCTCCGTTTGCATCAGGTTTAAAGCGCTCAGGATTTTCTCCCCCTTCACCGGTATTGCTCTTACCCCCAATACGGTTCATGGCAATAGCAAGACTCTCATGTGCTTCCTGGCTGATGGAACCGTAGGACATAGCCCCGGTCTTAAACCTCTTGCAGATGGATTCTACCGATTCCACTTCTTCAATTGGTACAGGCTCTTGTTCCAGTTTCATATCCAGCAGTCCTCTGATGGTGCAAAGGCTTTGTGATTGTTCATTAATCAACGACGCATATTCCTTATACAGGTTATAATTACCGGTCCTGCATGCCTGCTGTAACTTGTGGACTGTCTCAGGATTAAACAGGTGATATTCTCCATCTTTTCTCCACTGGTAATTTCCACCCGTTTCAAGGGTTTTCACATCTGTCTGTCTCTCTGCAAAGGCACTGTCATGACGCATTTTTACTTCCTTGGCGATTTCCTTGATGCCAATACCGCCAATCCTGGACGGCGTCCATGTAAAATATTTATTGATTACTGCCTCATTAAGGCCAAGTGCTTCAAAAATCTGTGCTCCCTGGTAACTCTGTATGGTAGAGATACCCATCTTGGACATAACCTTTACCACGCCTTTGGTAACAGCCTTGATGTATTTGTTGACAGCAGTTTCATAGGTTATATCTGTAAGCAATCCCTGTCCAATCATATCTTCAATCGTTTCAAACGCCAGGTACGGGTTCACAGCACTTACTCCATATCCTAAAAGGAGGGCAAAGTGATGTACTTCGCGAGGTTCCCCGGATTCCAGCAGAATGCTTACTTTTGTACGGGTCCCTTCACGGATTAAGTGGTGGTGCAGTCCTGCAACAGCTAAAAGTGCAGGAATGGGAGCTTTTTCATTATCAACCCCTCTATCGGACAAAATTAACAGGTTATATCCGTCTTTTATCGCAGCACTGGCTGCACTGCACAACTCATCCATTGCATTTTCAAGTGCCTTGCCATCTTCATCAACTTTAAAGAGTATAGGAAGGGTAATGGCTTTAAACCCATCTTTTTGGATAACCCTTAGTTTTTCCAGTTCTTCATTGTTCAAAACAGGTGTCTTTAATTTAATCTGCCTGCAGCTCTTCGCTTCAGGATTTAATAAATTTCCTTCCGAACCAATCATTGTAATGGTGGAAGTAATTAATTCCTCACGAAGTGCATCGATAGGCGGGTTGGTTACCTGGGCAAAAAGCTGTTTAAAATAATTGTAAAGCAGCTGAGGCTTGTCAGATAAAACCGCCAGCGGCGTATCGGTACCCATTGCCCCAATCGGATCGATACCGTCTTTTGCCATAGGTCCAATAATAAGTTTGAGCTCTTCGGAAGTATAACCAAATGCCCTCTGCCTTTTAAGCACCGACTGGTGTTCTTTTGCCGGTACATGCTCCACATCCGGTAAATCTTTCAACTCAATAAGATGCTCATTTAACCATTTGCGGTAAGGATGCTGGGCTGCAATGCTTTGCTTTAATTCTTCATCTTCAATGATCCTGCCTTCTTTTGTATCAATTAAGAACATCCTCCCCGGATGAAGCCTTTCTTTTTTCAAAACATTTTCGGGCGGAATGTCCAATACCCCTACCTCTGAAGCTAAAATTACCAGGTCGTCTTTTGTAACATAGTAACGTGAAGGCCTTAAACCGTTTCTATCCAGTACTGCACCAACATATGTGCCATCGGTAAAGGCAATGGCTGCCGGACCATCCCATGGTTCCATCATGCAGCTGTGGTATTCATAAAAAGCTCTCTTTTCATCACTCATACTCTCGTGATTTTCCCACGGTTCGGGAATAGCCATCATAACTGCATGTGGAAGCGATCTCCCTGCAAGTGTAAGAATCTCCAGGCAATTATCCAGCATGGCTGAATCGCTGCCATCCGGATTAATTACCGGAAGGACCTTTTTGATATCATCACCGAACAATTCGGATTCAAACATTGCCTCCCGGGCATGCATCCAGTTTACATTTCCCCGCAAGGTGTTAATTTCACCATTGTGTATAATATACCGGTTAGGATGTGCACGCTCCCAGCTTGGGAATGTATTGGTACTGAACCGTGAATGTACAAGGGCAATGGCTGTTTTCATATCACTATCCAGCAAGTCGGGATAAAACTCTTCTACCTGTTGGGGAGTCAGCATCCCTTTATAGACGATGGTCCTAGAAGAAAAGCTTGCAAAATAAAAGTATTGACCGCCTTTCATTCCCGAATAACGAATGGCTTTTTCCGCCCGCTTGCGGATTACATACAATTTCCTTTCAAAGGCAAGTTGGTCTGTAATCTGCTCATTCTTTTTAACAAAAACCTGGCGGATAAACGGCATACCGGCTTTTGCAACTTTTCCCAGGGAAATATCATTTACAGGTACAGTCCTCCACCCCAGGACACTTTGGCCCTCTTCTTCAATAATTTTCTCAAGGCATTTTTCATTTTCTTCACGTTCTTGCGGGTCTGGGGATAAAAAAAGCATTCCTACCCCGTATTCTCCTTCTTCAGGCAGGCTAAAACCGCTTTGCCTGCACACTTTTACAAAAAAATCATGCGGAATTTGCATCAATATGCCGGCACCATCACCGGTATTGATCTCACACCCACATCCGCCACGATGTGTAAGATTTAATAAAATTGTAATAGCCTGACGTATGATTTCATGTGACTTCTTACCTTTAATATTTGTCACAAAACCAATTCCACAGGCATCGTGTTCAAATCTCGGGTCATAAAGTCCCTGTTTTTTTGGTATTCCAAGATACTGCATACTGGCCAACCTTTCTATTCTTATTTATATAAGTCTGGTACTTTGAATATATCGATAACCAATATTTAAGTTAAAAATAAATTAATGTAGTTATCGATGAAATTAACCAACTTTAATACAGCAATTTTTAGTTTTAAAGTTGGTTAATTATAAAACTAAAGCTGCTATGAAACTCAAGTTCCATAACAGCCATGATGCAAATATTTTAATTTAGCCTGTTGTACTAGTTTATTTCAAAAGGAAAACTACATTAATAATCTCTAAGCCCTTCCGCAAATCTTTCTACATGAACTAGCACAACAAGTTAATTTCTTCCTTAATCCTTGTAAAACAATAAATATTTTACTTCAATTATTCAGAAATTAAAAAATAATAACATCATTGCTATTATTGAACAAAACAACACAGCATTTTACTGCAAAATTATAATCTATTATCATATTACAAACTGGTGCAAGAGAACCAGTTATCAATGCATTTATACAATTACGCCGGCCCCGGCTCTGGCTATGTCCGGTGTAATTGCTGGGGAATTATAAACAACGGCAATTTTTACAAAAACGGGTTTTTGTAAATAATTGCTTCTTTTAGGGAGTAAATTAATTGTCTTAAATCTAAAATTAAGTATATGTCATGATGCGGAGCCGGGGAAACCGCATCAAAACCAACAAAATACATGACAAAATACATGAAATATTAATTTGTGTTTCCTGCACAACGTAATATAAAAGATTAAAATAACAAAATAACAAAAAAGCGCACTCAAACAAACCACCTGAATAGTGATTGCTGAGAACGCCATTGTCCTACTAACCAATATTTAATTTCGTGTCTTAATTATAATATATATTTAAATAAATTTCAAGACCTTTATTGCTGTTTTTGCAATATACTATTTATAAAATTGCAATTAACATTAAAAAACGTAACTTTTTCAGTGTTTTCATAAATCCATCAACTGTGAACTATTAACGATGAACTATTTCACAGTTTTAACCTTGTCTTAAACCTTTCTACAGCTTCTTCTGTATTTTCTTTGTTTCCAAAAGCAGTTAGCCGGAAATATCCCTGTCCGCTTGGTCCAAAGCCTACACCTGGAGTACCTACAATATTGGCTTCGTTTAACAGCTTGTCAAAGAATGCCCAGGAATCCAATCCGTTAGGAGTCTTTAACCAGATATAGGGGGCATTTACGCCGCCAAATACTTGAAGGCCCAGGCTCAATAAACCTTCTCTGATAATTTTTGCATTTGTCATATAATAATCTATTAAAGCTTTGATCTGCTTCTGTCCTTCTTCAGTATAAACAGCCGCAGCACCCTTTTGAATAATATATGGAACTCCGTTAAACTTGGTTGTTTGTCTTCTATTCCATAATTTGTTTAACTGCACTACTTCGCCTGTACTTGTGTATGCAACTACTTCTTTAGGTACAACAGTGAATGCACATCTTGTCCCGGTAAATCCGGCATTTTTTGAAAAGCTTCTAAACTCGATGGCAACTTCTTTTGCACCTTCTACTTCATAGATGCTGTGAGGCACATCTGCTTCCTGTATGTAAGCTTCATAAGCTGCATCATAGAGAATAATGGCTTTATTAGCTTTTGCATAGTCTACCCATTTCTTTAACTCTTCTTTTGTTATGGTCATACCTGTAGGGTTATTGGGGAAACACAAATAAATCAAATCAACCTTTTGGTCAGGCAGGGCAGGTACAAAATTATTTTCGGCAGTACATGGGATGTAAACAATTTTGCTCCATTTCCCCTGTTCAGTTAGTTCGCCTGCTCTCCCGGCCATTACATTGGTATCTACATACACGGGATAAACAGGGTCAGTTACAGCAACAACATTATCTACACCAAATATCTCCTGAATATTTCCTGTATCGCTCTTGGAACCATCGCTTACAAATACCTCATCTACATCCAGTTTGATTCCCCGTGGTGCATAATCAAATTGGATGATTTTTTCAATAAGAAAAGCATAGCCCTGCTCCGGGCCGTATCCTCTGAAGGTTTCTGCATGAGCCATTTCATCCACTGCTTTATGCAGGTTTTCAATAACAGCAGGCGGAAGTGGTCTGGTAACGTCACCTATTCCCAATCTTATAATCTTTGCATTTGGGTTTTCCTTCTGGAAGCTGCTTACCCTTCTTGCAATTTCAGCAAATAGGTAGCTGCCGGGTAGTTTCAGGTAATTTTCATTTACTAAAGCCATTATCATTCATCCTCTCTTTATTCTATATTAAACACATGTAAAATCATTATCACATTATATATAGATAAATATTAATATCTTATTCTCATCAAGTCTCTTTATCTATATCTGTATCTAAATCTCTATTTCCCCATCAAATACTTTTACCGCAGGTCCTGTCATGTATACATGATTGTCTTCTTGGCTCCACTCAATTAAAAGGTCTCCGCCTTTTAACTTGACAGTTGCTTTTCTTTCACTTACTCCGTTCAGTACTGATGCTACTAATACAGCACAAGCCCCTGTACCGCAAGCTAAGGTTTCCCCGGCTCCCCTTTCCCATACTCTCATCTTTAATGTTTGCCGGTCAATCACTTCTACAAATTCAGTATTAGTCCTTCTTGGGAAAATTTTGTGATGTTCAAATTTGGGACCAATCTCTTCTATTTTTAGATTATCTATATCTTTCATATAAATTATTGCATGTGGATTACCCATAGATACACAGGTAACCTTGTATTTTTCTCCATCCACTTCAACTTCTTCATTAACAAATCTTTCTTTAGCATGTATCACGGGTATTTTTTCCGGCTCAAGAATAGGCTCTCCCATATCTACTCTTACCATCTTTACCTTGCCATCTTCAATTTCCATCTTAAGGATCTTAGTCCCGGCAAGGGTTTCTATTGAAATAGTATCTTTATCAGTCAGGCCGTTATCATATACGTACTTACCCACACATCGAATAGCATTTCCACACATCTCGGCTTCTGACCCGTCAGAATTAAACATTCTCATTTTGAAGTCCTCTGTATCTGAAGGCATAATTAACACCAAGCCGTCTGAGCCTATACCAAAATGTCTATCACTTATCTTAACTGCAACCCCTGATGGATTTTCAACTTTTTCTTCAAAACAATTTACATATACATAATCATTACCAATGCCTTGCATTTTCGTGAATTTCAAGACAATCCCTCCCTACTGATATATTTTGCGCATTTATATTATAACATTAAACAAATAAAAGTCAATTCAATACGCTACTACCGACTTCACTTTTACACCTTTGATATTGCCCAGTTTTCCGGTCAGTGCTCCGATGTCATCGGTAGTCCCATCTACAATTAGAGAAATAACCGAAACGCCTCTATCTTTATAGGGTATGCCCATCCGTCCTACAACAAGATGGCCGTAACTCGATAATATGTCATTTACTTTTTTTGCTTCTTCTTCTCTGTTGCTCACTACAATTCCCACAACAGCTATTCTTGTGTCCATCTTTTTCACCTCTATTCTAACTAACCGGCACAAAAATGATGAAAGTATACTTAATTGGTCAAGGCTTCGACATGTAAACGAAACGGTTCAAAATCACTGAAAAAGTCCGGTTCAGCAGGAAGAAGGGCTGCGACTTGGGGACGGTTCGTCTGTCGAATGCGCTTTTCATGCGACTGAGGAACTGTCCCCATGTCGAAGCCCTGAGCACTCAAGCACTTTTTCAGCAGTTTCGGACGGTTCCTCACGGCTGAGTACCATCATATATCCCATGTCTTGCCGTCGGCTTATACCGGATTTATTTAGATTTCAAACGTTCATACAGCTTGCATACCGTCATTTTAAAAACCGGGTGGATGACTTCTGGAGCTATATCATTAAGCGGCTGTAATACAAATTCCCTTTGGTGCATATGCGGATGGGGAATAATAAGATTTTCATCCTGTATAATTAATTCATCATACAGCAGTATATCTATATCTATAGTACGGGGTCCCCATCGTATGGTACGCACCCGTTTTAATTTGTCCTCTATTGTTTGACATATTTTTAGAAGCTCATGTGGGGTAAGAATGGTTTCTATCTCGACAACTCCGTTTAGAAAGTCGGGTTGAGCTGTATATCCTACTGGAGCCGTATTATAAAATGAAGAAACATTCCTTATTTCTATGCCCCTGGTATGCCGCAGCATACCGACAGCTGCGTCCAGATTGGACTGCCTGTCTCCTATGTTAGACCCTATGCCTAAATAAGCTTTTATTTTATCTTTATACATATTTACCTCTCTTCTTATTAACTGCCACGCCGGCGCTCCATTTCCACTGCAACATATTTCAAGTGGCGCCCTAGAGGGGCCCACGGCTTCTTTAGTAAGACTTTAACAGACATCACAGCCGGATAGTTATCAAGTATCCGCTCAATCACCGCCATAGCAGCGGCCTCTATTAGTTCATACTTGCGGGATGTCAGCACTTTCTCTATATCAGCACATAAATTGCCATAGTTGATGGTATATGACAGTTCATCAGCACAGGCTGCCGCTTTAAGGTCAGCAGTTACTTCCACCGATATAATAAACATCTGCCCCAGGGCTTTTTCTTCGGGTGCCACGCCATGATAAGCATATACCTCCAATTCTTCAATAATTATTTTATCCATATCTATCTCACCATCTCATCAGTCATAATAGCTGCACGTTTATTCTGCAGTACGTCATGTACACGCACTATATCTACACCTTTCATAATACCTGCCACCGTAGTAGCTATGGTTCCTTCCAACCGTTCTTCCACCGGGAGGTCAAGCACCTTGCCTATAAACGATTTGCGGGATGTCCCCAAAAGCACAGGATAACCCAACCGTTTAAATTGTTCCAGATTTCGCATAACTTGTAAGTTATGCTCCCAAGTCTTTCCAAATCCTATGCCGGGATCTATGATAATATTCTCATCCTTCACGCCGGCCTTTAGTGCTATCTCAATGCTTTCGGATAACTCCCTAATCATATCCTCTATAATATTGTCGTATTCAGCATTAACTTTATTGTGCATGATGCATACTGGTACTTGGTATTGGGCTGCAACACTCCCCATTTCAAGGTCGGCCTTTAGACCCCATATATCATTAAGCATGTGTGCACCGGCCTGTATAGCCGCCTCAGCCGTCCTGGCTTTGTATGTATCCACAGATATAGGTATATCCATATCCCGGGCCAACTTCTCTATCACAGGCACAATCCTTTCCATCTCCTGCTCAGCCGATACCGGCTCAAAACCCGGCCGTGTGGACTCTCCTCCTACATCTATGATATCAGCTCCCTGGTCTACCATCTGCCGGGCACGCTCTATAGCAGCATCATGGCCAAAAAAACGGCCGCCGTCCGAAAAAGAATCGGGTGTAACATTCAATATACCCATGATATATGTACGCTGGCCCCAGCACCATGTTTTGTTACCTATGTGTAATTGCCTAGTCATACAGTTTTATCCTCCTTTGTAATATGAAAATAGTGGGGAGTGAACAGTGGGGAGTGGGGAGTAAAACCGAAACCACAGAAAAAGTCCGGTTTAGCAGGGGATGCGACTTGGGGACGGTTCGTCTGTCGAATGCGCTTTTCATGCGACTGAGGAACCGTCCCCATGTCGAAGCCTGCCGGGTGCGCCCGGCATGGACGTTAATATAAAAATAGCTAGGAACTTGGAGAAGTCCACTCTGTTATCAATAATATAACTCCGGCTGTCTTCCATCCGAAAAGCGTTTACACTGTTCTCTTGCAAGGCATTCATTGCACAGTCGAGACATTTTGTCGCTTTTATACAGTACCGAACTAAAAAATGTACTTTGATTGCCATCCTTACGGTGATCCCGTATGGCCCTCAATATAAAATCTCTTTCCTCACTGTTAAACCCGCTATCTATCAATATATCCACCGCCAGTTGGGCACTTACTTCTGCATGGTCAAGCCCTTGGGCATACTCTTTCCACCGCCCTATGTCATGCAGTAAAGCTGCAGCATAGATTATATCTTTTTTTATCATAAGCCTATTTTCCAATACCATTATATAGGCTACTCTTGCGACGTCAACCGCATGACAAAGGTCATGATGACAAAACACCCTGTCCTTTTCAGCCTCGGCATTCCGATTTAAATAATCAATATATTGAGGATTCTCAAGTATTTTGGCAATCCTTTTCACTAAAACCTCTCCTACCCCTTTATTAATGCAAAAGCCTCTGCCCGTGTTTTGGCATTACTCCTAAAGATACCTCGGACTGCCGATGTAACAGTCTTAGAGCCGGGCTTTTTTATACCTCTCATACTCATGCACAAATGCTCTGCCTCTATCACAACTGCTACACCTTGCGGTTCCAGACACTCCATCAATACATCGGCAATCTCACCCGTCAAACGTTCCTGCAACTGCGGCCTCTTGGCAATACTATCCACCACTCGGGCCAGCTTGCTCAGGCCGGTTATTTTACCTTTTGCCGGTATATATGCAACATGGGCCTTACCTATAAACGGAAGAAAATGATGCTCACACATAGAATAAAATGGAATATCTTTGACCAGTACCATTTCTTCATGGTCTTCACTGAAGCACACCTGAAGATATTCCTTTGGGTCTTCCCATAATCCGCTAAATATTTCTGCATACATTCGGGCCACGCGGTCGGGCGTATCTTTAAGTCCTTCTCTATCAGGGTCTTCTCCTATAGCTTCTATCATCATCCGCATGGCTTTTCGAATCTTTTCTTGATCTATCATTGAATCTTTCTCCTTTTAAATTTTTATATCTCTATAAATTCTTTACTTGTCCAACTTATACGCCTTTTGTATCTGCCGGCCATATGATTTTATGAATCTGCAAACTTAGCCTTACCTGCAATGAATAATTTGAAAAATATTGATGTTTTTCTTTTAGCACTTCCACCAGTTCTCTAGGCTCTATCCGGCCAAATACCGGAGAGAAATTAATGATTACTTTATTTAAGGCTAAAATATCTTTATACTTTTCTATTATTTTCACGGCGTAGTCTATATCTTGCCGATGGCTTACCACAAACTTAAGCTCATCACCTTCATATAGTTTCTCCAGATTCTGCTCAAAGAGATTATATTTAGACATCCCAGAACCGGGACACTTGATATCTAAGGCGTAATATAGTACCGGCAAACGCTCCCCTCTCAAAAAACACTCCAGCTCTTCACTGCTATACACCGGACAACTGCCGTTGGTTTCTATTCTCACTCTAAATCCTTTAGAAGCCAAATAAAGTGGTAAATATCTCTTAGGCTTTTGAAGTTCTAATGGTTCTCCTCCGGTACATATGATATCTTTACATCCTAAAGCTGCTACTCTGTCAACAATCTCATCAGGAGTCATCATTTGATTGTCTTCATTATACTCGTCATAACTGTAAGTAGTGTCACAATAACTACATCTTAGGTTGCACCCTGCCACTCTAACAAAGGTTGCAATACTCCCTGCAGAGATTCCTTCTCCAGACACACTGTTAAATATTTCAACTACCGGTATGATAGCATTTTTAAATTTGTTCACTGTCATATTTTCCCTCCTGCCTTGCCGTTGCAAAGCTTGTGGGTGTCTCCCAAACCTTAACACTTTGTATTATTATATCATGTTTATCAAATTCCCGGCTTAAGATTTTCAGGAAATTTCTTGCCATCTCTTCAGCCGTAGGCTTATATGTCACTACAGCAATTTTCCTGCCATGTTTTTTTAATAATTCTGCTATTTCATGTTCCAAAGAATCGGGGGATTGGCACCAATACATAAAAGCATGATCGAGAGGGTCGATGATCTTGTCTTTGACTATGTTTTTTAAATGATTAAAATCTATAACCATGCCCTCTTGTGAATTTCCCGGAGTAGTTATTAAATCCCCTGTCTTTCTTGTTACTTCAACTTGCATCTTATAAGTATGGCCATGTATATTTTTACACAATCCTTCATGACCTGCCAGCATATGTGCCATATCCCATGTAAATTCTTTAGTGATTGATACGTTTACCATTGCCATTCCCCTTATATTTTATAGGATCACCATATCCTGCCTCATGGAAAGCCTTTAATCTTAATACACAACTGTCACACACGCCACATGCCAAATCTTCCCCCCTGTAACACGACCAGGTAAAGCTGTAATCTACTCCAAGCTTCATCCCAAGCTGTATTTCTTCCGACTTTTTCATATGAATAAAAGGTGCGTGTATCTTTATCTTTTTTCCATGCTCCACTGCACATACCGTTCCCATATTAATAGCATGTTCCATTGCATTAATAAATTCCTGTCTGCAGTCAACATAACCTGAGTAATCAACCTGGCTTACCCCAATAAAGATATCCTGTGAACCGATTGTCTCGGCGTAAGATGCTGCATAGGAAAGGAATATCATGTTTCTTGCCGGGACATATGTTACGGGTATATCCTTTCTATTTTCATCTCCTTTGGGAATATCTATACTTCTATCTGTTAACGCAGACCCTCCCCAGGCCTCCATGTTTGTTTTAATAGTAATATGCTGTTTTACTCCCGCTTTTTCTGCCAGCTTTGCCGCACATAAAAGCTCTTTATTATGCCTTTGCCCATAATCAAAGGATATGGCGTAAACCTCATAACCCTCTGCTTTCGCTAAATATAAAGCTGTTGCTGAATCTAAACCGCCTGATAATAGGACTACAGCCTTTTTCAAATTTCACTCACCCTTTCTCCAGAATAACACCACCCTGCTACTCCATTAAACTGCGGATTCTCCAGGTAAATTACCTCATCCATTTATTATACCTGTCATCGAATTTTTGCAACAAAAAAGGGACAAACCTGTCCCTATGCATACAAATTTACTACCTTTGCCGGTAGTTGTCCCGTAGTTTTGTTTATAGACAGGATGGTTTCGAACTGTCTTATTCAGTTATTTTGTTCAGTATAGCATAAAATCATACAACTTCTACTTTTGATACATCCTTTCTCAGACTTTTTACGTCACCGCTTATCCCTGATATTTCCAGTATCATCTTGTCATGTTCTGCCTTATTCACATCAGCTTTATGCTCCAGTGCTCTCAATATTAGAGTATTTTCTTCCTGCTGTGTTTTGATTGCAACAACTTCTGTCTTGATTTCTCCGATTTCCTCTTCGACTTTTTCAAATCTTGCGTCCATTCTGTCAAGTCTTGCGTCCATTTTGTCAAACCTTGCATCCATTTTTTTTAATATTTCCAGTATTTTTTCTTCCACCGTTTACACCCCCGATGACTGAATCATATATTTATTATACCTTTAGCAATAATATAATACAACTAATTTTTCAGTTACTGAAATAATATTCTCAAATTAAATGCACCTTCTTATCCAATTTTGATTGCAACACGATCACATTTATGATATCTTTAGCCTATAGGTAAATAACCTGATGATTCCTTCTTGACTTATGTCCGGAAGATATTTTTGTTTTTGGAGGTATAGATTAGATGAAGGTTGGATTCATTGGAGATAGAGAAGCATATTATAAAACTTCAAGAATACTATAAACCATGGTTAGAAGTCTATAAAGCGATGGGTATTCAGACCGTGGAGCTGGCAAGACGAGAAAGAAGAATCAATGAGATATCTGCAACAAAAATCAAAGAGATATTAAAAGTATAATTTTCAGCCTCACCACTACAGGACATTGTGGTGAGGCTTGATGAAATGCCTTTGCATAAATAGTTGCTTTATTTATTCTGCTAATTATAATCAATCATACCCTTCAATCATTATTTGATAGAACCCTGCATTACGCCTTTTATAATGTGCTTCTGTAAGAACAGATACACCACGATTACCGGAATCATTGTCATCATCAAACCAGCCATCAATAAACCATAATCTACAGTATAGGTACCGAAAAAGTAGAAGGTTGACAAAGGCAGCGTCCTATTAATCGGATTAATTAATACAAGACTAGGCAAAAGGAAATCGTTCCATATCCATAACATATCCAGGATAACAATTGTCATTGTTGTAGGTTTTAGCAATGGAAATACTATTTTGAAAAATATCTGTAGTTTACTGCATCCGTCTATCATTGCCGCTTCTTCCAGTTCTAAAGGGATGCTTTTAAGGAATCCATGGTATATGAACACTGCTAGAGGAGCTCCAAAACCAATGTACATATAAATCAATGCCCATTTGTTGTTTAACATTCCGATAGAACCGTATATCTTTACAAGAGGAATCATAATGGCCTGAAACGGAATAATCATGGAAGCCACCATGATGAAAAACATATACGTATTTATCTTCCATTTTTTTCTAACAAATACATGCGCTGTCATGGCAGAACAAATTGCTATCAAAGCTACACTTAGGACCGTAATAATGAGTGAATTGACAAAGGCATAGGTATAGCGCATTTTTTCAAAAGCAGTAATATAGTTAGAAAATTCCAGTTTTAATGGAATTGCAATCGGGTTGGTTAGAAACTCTTTGGTCGATTTAAAAGAATTAACAACTACAAACATGAACGGAAAAAAATATAATAAAAACAAAACACTAAGCAACCCGATTTGAGCCGCACTGACTAATTTATTCTTTTTCCCCATTAATACATTAGCAGTCCGCATTATGCTTCCACCTCCAGCTTTTTGCTAAAATATACCTGTGTAATTGTTACAGCAGCCACCATCAAGAACAGGAAAAACGCTTCAGCTTGGCCGATGCCGTACTGTTGGGACAGGAATGCCTTCTCATAGACATGCATGGATACCAACTGAGTACTTTTAAACGGTCCTCCCTGTGTTAATGAAAGGTTGATATCATATACCATAAACCCTCTTTGCAGCGTTAGGAATACACATACTATAAAAGACGGGACCATTAAGGGAAGTATAATTGTTTTCAGCCTTACAAAACCATTTGCACCATCAATACTGCAGGCCTCCAAAAGTTCCTTGGGTATATTCATAAATCCTGATATATAGATTACCATCATATAGCCGGAATACTGCCACACAGTACCAATTACCAAAGCCCAGAAGGCTTTATTCGGGTTTCCCAACCAGGAAGCTTCAAAAATCTGGATGCCGTACTTTTTCCCAATATACACAAGTGCATTTGAGAATATAAATCTCCACATAAGTCCTAATACTATGCCCCCGATCAGATTAGGTACAAAAAAACCTGCTCTAAAGAAGTTTTGACCTCTAACCCCGCTGGTTAAAATGAATGCTAAAAGGAAAGCGATTACATTGATAAAAATCACAGTAAAAAAGACATATTTTAACGTCAGTAAGAATGATGTCCAGAAAACTTTATCGGCAAAAACTACCGCATAATTTTTCAAGCCTATAAAGTTAAGGGTCTTTGATACTCCATCCCAGTTGGTAAATGTCAAGTAAATACCAAACAAAAACGGAAGTATCATAACGGTAAAGAATATAAAAGTCGTTGGCCCCGCAAAAACCAAGTAGGTTTTAATATTATCTAGAATACGATTTTTTTTATTCATGACCATGCTCCTTAGATTAACATAATCCTTACAATAAATAACGGATAGGTTTAATTACGCATATCCGTTATTTATTGTCATTTATTATTATTGAGTTTTAAATTTTCTTATTTTGCTTGTTTCCAGTACTCTTCTATTTCTTTTGCCAAAGTTTCTACGTCACTTTGTCCTGCAAGATATTTCTGCATGCTGGCACCTACTTGTTTCCAGTGGTCTGCCGGCATTGCAAAATAAGTGTCAATACTATTCATTGCTTTATTTTGGGTCATATAATCCTTGATGGATTTACCCAAAGGATCCTGGATTTCCAATGTAATATTTTTGAAAGCAGGAATGAAATTTGCTTTGTTTACCAAGAAATCCTGACCGCTCTTTTCATATACTATCCAGTTTAGGAATTTCTTAGCTGCTGCCTGTTGCTCCGGTGAGTTCTGTTCTTTATCTACACCTATAAACTTAGATGTCCCTTTTATAATCTGTGAGTTACCGTAGTCATCTGCATTATCGCTGATTGGCACCGGTACAAATCCGTATTGTCCATCCGCAGTGTCAAAACTCTTGATCTGCGGCCAAGCCCAGTTGCCCATGAACCAGAATCCTACAGTGCCTTTTCCTAATAATTCGGGACCTCTTTCATAAGTGCCTGCTAATGGATCATTTTTGTCAATATTGTATTTCTTCAAAACATCAAAAGTTTCCATTAAGCCGGTAAATATCTTGTTGTTTTTCAAATCAGCTTTGCCTTCTTTTAAAGACTGCATGAATTTCTTGAGTGAATCACCGTCTTTAGCCTGATCTACGTAAGCAATTGAAAGAAAATGTGCACCCAAGGACCAATCCATAGGTGAAATGACGACAGGAGCTACACCTGAAGCCTCCACCTTTTTGAATGCGTCCTCTAGACTCTTTCTTGTCTTGATGGAAGCAGGATCAACGCCAGCCTTATCCAATACCTTCTTATTGTATATTAATGCAAAACCTTCAATTGTAGACGGAAAACCGTACAATTTACCATCGATGGTAGCTGCGTCAGCAACACCCGGAATAGTATCTTCAACCCACTTTTCAGAAGTAAAATCTACAAACTTATCTTTAAATTTAACAATATCGCCCGGGTCTAGCATAGCAAGAGACGGCGCATTCCCTGAAGCATACATGGATGTAACCTTTTCAAAAGGAGAACCTCCTGCAGGACAAGGGATAACTTCCAACACTATGCCAGGATTTTCATTGGAAAATACCTTTGCAGCTTCTTCTAATTGGGCCTGAACTTCACCTTTTGAGTTAAGTAAAGTTATTTTAACTTCTTTTCCTGCTGGTTCTGCAGATTGGTTTGTAGATTGGTTTTTATTAGCAGTTCCACAGCCAGCTAACATAGAAATTACCAGCATAAACGAAATCATTAAGGATAACAGTTTAATCTTTGACATATTTATTTATCCTCCTAACAATTTTTAGAATTCAGGTGTTGAATTTTATAAATTACACTTGATACGCTACATTAGGGTAAGGAGCATCATGTAATGTATTTAGTGTTATTTATATAGTTTGACGGCCGTCTTTTCAAACCACTATATGGTCTAACTTTATTATACAACTAATCTACATCATATGTCAACCGTTTGACATATGTTTTGTAATATTTTTTTTACTTAACAAACAATTAAATCAATATATTGCATTAATTATTTTGTACATAAATACCAAAAAATATATATTGCATATTAAATTTCATTAGCAGTCAGTTAAATTTCTATAAGTTCTATCTTGAGGATCAAAGTAGCTTATTGTATACTTGTGAGTCTTTAGATCAGCTTTCAGTATTGCCTCAAACTCGTCTTTTTTCCATGAAATCTCCAATGACTGCTCATCGTTTGTATCGAGAATCTTGTAGTCACCATTGAAAGCGGGGTAAGAGTTGCGGAACCTCATCAGGTTGAACAGCCTTTTTATAACTGGCCTCTTGAGATTTTCCTCAACCTCCTCCTTAGTATAGTAGTGACGGTTTATGTTTCTCCCCACCTTGGTCTTTTCAAGAAGCTCAATGTCATTTTCTCCGGCCAGCAGCCCAACATAATACACCTGGGGAATTCCAGGCGCAAAAAACTGGATTGCCCTTGCCAAAAGGTATGCGTCATCATTATTTCCCAAAGCTGAATAATAAGTGCAGTTAATCTGGTAGATATCAAGATTATTATAAGCTGTTGTATTGTATATCCTTTTTACGTTTGCGCCCCTTGAAAACAGGTATTCTTTTGTTTGCTCAATTTCATCATCGCTTAAAAGGTCTCTTACGTCCACCACTCCTATTCCATCATGTGTATCAAGGGTGGTAAACTGCTTCCTTGGACACTGCTTGAGCCAGTTTACAAGCCTCTTGTTAGAGCCACTGTAAAGGGTGTAAAGCAACAGCATGGGCAGAGCAAAATCGTATACCCAGTATCCTTTTTCAGCAAGCTTTAACTGTATTGAGTAATGCTCATGTATCTCGGGCAGTATTTCAACGCCATAAGGTTCTAATATTGATTTTGCATAGTCAAGCAGTTCCCAAACATCAGGTTCTATGAAGAAACAATTTGTCCCAATCTTTTTGGTCGCATATGCGAAAGCATCAAGTCTAATAATGGATGCACCTTTTTTAGCCAGATGTACCAAAGAGTCCCTTACAAACTTCCTGGTGACTTCGGCAGATAGATTCAGGTCAACCTGCTCACTATCGAAGGTACACCATATTTTTTCAGTTGTCCCATCTTCAAATTCTACTTCAATATATGGAGCCCTGGGTTTTCTCTTGTAAATAATGTCAATGTCTTCCTGAGTTGGCTCTCCATTGGGCCAGAAGTCCTTATACCGGATAAAAAAGTCGGCATAAGGTGAATTATCCTTGTTTTTTACGAAATCCTTATAGTATTTTGAACTTCGGGATATATGATTGATCATGAAATCAAACATCAAATAGAAATCTTTGCTCAAGTCTTCAATATCATGCCATGTCCCGAAACTTTCATCCACTTCTTCATACGTAAGCGGTGCAAAACCCCTGTCAGCAGATGACGGAAAAAAGGGGAGAATGTGAACACCGCTGACAACATCCTTAAAATGTGTTTTTAAAAGGCTTCCAAGTTCATTTAAATTTTTTCCCATGCTGTCAGCATAAGTAATAAGCATTATTTCATTTTTAATTGACATGTTTATTTACTCCTTTCTTTTGACGGCCGCTTTTAGAAATCATCTATTGAACTTATTTAATTATATACCCTATACATAATATATGTCAACCGATTAACATTTTAAAAAATATATCAACCGGTTAAAAAAAATATATTAACCGGTTGATATTAAGTGAAAATCTATGCTGTATACCTTTCCACCAAGGTAACAGGAAAAATATTTTCCATCAAAACTTTTTCGTCATTTATTTGCTTGATAATTAATTCTATAGCTAATTTGCCCATCTCTTCTATTGGCTGCCTTATTGTTGTGATTTGCGGAATAACTAAAGATGCTATTTTAACGTCGTCATAACCTACAATCTTTATATCGTCAGGTATATTTTTATTGAATTGGGAACAGACTTTAATGGCATATGCGGCCATTATATCACTACTTGCAAATATTCCATCTATATCCGGATGGTCTTTAAATAAATTATAAATCAGTTTTTCGTATTGATTAATATCAAATACTTTTATATCTGTTTGAACGGTTATGTGCTCTATGTTTCTGTCAACAGCCATATCAATAAAAGCTTTATATCTTTTGTTTGCTAACAGGTTTAATTTTAAATTACCGCAAATATGTGCTATTTTTTTACATCCCTTATCTATTAACAGGTTTGTTGCTAATTTACCCCCTTGATAGTTATCTGATGAAATATAAGGGATGTTGTCTGAAATACATCTATCAAATGTTACTATAGGCAAATTTAAGTTTATATACTCATCTACTTCTAAAGTATGGCTCCCCATTATTATGCCATCAACTTGATGTCTTTTCAGCATATCTATATATTCTCTTTCTTTTGTCCTGTCAAGCTGGGAATTGCATAATAATATTTTATAACCGTAATTATAGGCATAGTATTCTATATAATTAGATAATTCTCCAAAAAACGGATGTGAGACAGTAGGTATAATAAGTCCAATGATGTTGGATTTTCTTCTGTATAACGAACGGGCGATTTCATTTGGTTGATAGTCTAACTCTTCCATTGCCTTATATACCTTTTGTCTCGTAGCGTCACTTATATAACCTCTATTATTTAAAACGCGAGAAACAGTTGTTACGGTTACCCCCGCCTTTTGTGCTACATCTTTTATTGTGGCCATATCATCCCTCTTTTGTAATATTTTTCAGTATTGTTGCATAAAATTTTTTAGCAAAAATCAACGGTAATAAATACCTGTTGGTAAAATGAAAACTCCTTGTTAATATTAGTGGTAGTACCCAACCAACCACATTCTATTAACGAAGGAGTTAACAAACATGAATGATTGTACTACAGTTTTTGAAACTTTAAAAGGCTTTTTACCAATGAACTTACTGGAAAAAGCCGTTGACGAAACCGATGCAGACCACGGAACCAAGAAATTTACTGTTCTTCGGCAACTGAATACTATGATGTATGCACACTTGGTCCAGAAAGACAGCCTTAGGGATATTGTTACAGGTATTATGGCTGACCAGAAACTCCAGAAATATACTGGCACAATAAGTTTTTCACAGCTATCCCGCAAAAACAGCGACCGTGATCCGGATGTTTTTAGAAGGATATTTGAAGCTGTTCTTGCTAAACTTAAAAAGCATCACGGTATACGTATCATACCTGGTAGCTGGGGCACGCTAAAGATACTGGACGCTACTATAATAAGGCTTTGTATCTCTCTCTTTCCCTGGGCTGACTATCGGGAAACTAAAGCTGCAGTCAAGGTGCATACCCTGTACGATGTTCTTTTAGGTTACCCGGATCAGATTATAGTGACAGAGGGTATTATACATGACAAAGAGAAGATGGATTCCCTTATTACCAAACCCAACATCACATATATATTTGACCGCGGCTATTTAGACTACAAAGAGTTTGACAGGTACTGCAAGGAGGATATATTCTTTATCACAAGGCTTAAAAAGAATGCTGTAATGGAGTTAGTTAGTATAAACTCAATATCCCAGGGAGGCCCTGTACTATCTGATAAAGAAGTAATTCTCGGTGGCTTTTATACAAAGATGCAGCACTCCTTGAGAGTTGTGGAAGTAATCGACTCTTCTACAGGTGAGCCCTTTTATATAGCCACAAACCGCTTTGACCTTACAGGTGAGGAAATAGCTGAAATCTACCGTCTAAGATGGCAGATAGAGCTATTCTTTAAGTGGATAAAGCAGCATCTTAAAATCAAGAAGTTTTATGGTACCAGTTTTAATGCAGTCTTAAACCAGATTTACACGGCATTGATTCTGTTTTGCTTGTTAAAACTCATGCATATTCTGGTGGGTACCAATCATAACTTCTTGGAGATGGTAAGACTCATTGCAGGCGGACTGTGGAATACCATTGCCTACCTTAAAAAGTCTCTATCCACTGTAAAACCTCCAGGTCGCAAACGAAAGCGGTTTAATTGGAAGAGAGAGTACGTTGATTTCTACATCCAGTGTATGTTTGGTAAGGTTTCGTCATATTAAGTTTTTAAATTTAATATTGTTAGGCTTAGGTGGTCACTCCCCTTTTCTCTAACGTTAACCATAATTTTCTTATGGGTGCAGGTTATACCTGTAAATTATTACTATTGATTTTTGCTAAACTTTTATTTGCAACAATACTGAATATTTTTAATAATTAACTATAAATGAGCAAATTAGAAACCATAAAATTCCATATAGAATAATGAGCATACGTACTTTATTCTTTCTATACATATATTTACAATAGCGCTTTAATCTGGTCAAACATATATGAAGCCCGCAGGGTTCAGCATCAATTGCACCCTTTGTCACCAGTTCATGGATTAGCAAAAATGAATGCATCCTTAATAATTTTATATAAAGATATTCTACATCTTTAATTGTAATAGATGTAGAACTATTTTTCAAGTATAGCCCCAAAAACGGTTGTGTGTAAAAAATATCTGATACATATTTTACTTATTTTACTATTTGTTTTATGAAAGCTTTAGGTACGTCACTCACCTTTTTTATCCTCTGATTTACCCTCTTATGTCCCTCTGGATCACATATATTGGTGTTGAAATAATAAAAAAGACAATTATCAATCAAATTTAAAATTTTGTTGACAATTGTCTTTAATACAAATCAAAACGTCGAAGCACTGACCAGTTATATAAAATATTTAGAGTGTTTCTATATACCTTTTTATTATTACTTTTTTATCTCTGGGTAAATCTAATTTTATATCCCACATATCCCAAAAAAATAAAAAAATAAAAAAATTTCTTTGTATAGCAGTCAGTCATATACTTTGTGGCTATTTCACTTATTAATAATACTTAAATATATTAACAGGCTCCAAGCCTTTCCACTATATTCTTTCCGTATAGGTGAACTAGCACAACAGATTAAATATATAATTTTTTAGAACTATCTGCCAAAATATTGATTAATAGATTCAAAAGCTATACTCACCATGAACTCTATATCTTTCTCTTCTACAATATAAGGAGGCATGAAATAAATTACATTTCCCAAAGGGCGAAGCAATACACCTTTCTCCAGTGCTATTTTATATATATTATATCCAATTCTTTTAGTCCAATCGAACGCTTTCTTTGTTTTTTTATCTTCAACCAGCTCTAATGCTCCTACCATTCCCAATTGACGAAACTCACCTACATAAGGGTGCTTTTCTGCAAATTTTACTGCCATGTCGCCAATCAATTTAGATTTTTGTTTATTTTTTTCCAATACATTATCTTCTTCAAAAATATTAAGGGATTCACAGGCAATAGCGCAAGCTATAGGGTTTCCCGTATAGCTGTGGCTATGCATGAAAGCCTTTAACTCAGTGTATTCACAGTAAAAAGCTTTATATATTTCATCAGTAACAAGGGTAAGAGATAATGGCATATATCCGGCAGTTAATCCTTTGGATAAACACATAATATCAGGACTAATGCCCGCATATTCACAGGCAAACATTTTACCCGTCCTTCCAAACCCCACTGCAATTTCATCGGCAATAAAATGGACATGGTATTGGCTGCACATCTCTTTTAACTTTTTCAAATAAATAGGTGGATATATTTTCATACCCGCCGCCCCTTGGATAAGAGGCTCGATAATCACAGCACAGATTTCTTTGTGTTTTTGGCTTATTAATTTTTCCATGTGCTCAAAGCATTCTGCGTTGCAGTCCTGCCTGCATTTGCCATAGGGACAGCGGTAACAATCGGGCCCCGCTGCCTTATAAGTGTTGAGCATGATAGGTTTAAATATTTTACTATACAAGTCCAAGTCTCCTACCGAAAGTGCACCCAACGTTTCCCCATGATAGGCATCAGAAATGGCTGCAAATTTTGTCTTTTGGGTTTTCCCTGTTTGTTGATGGTACTGAAAACTGAGCTTGAGTGCCACTTCTATCGCCGAAGAACCATTATCTGCAAAGAAAACTTTATTAAGCCCCGCCGGAGTGATGTTTACAATCCTTTCTGCAAGTCCTATGGCCGGCTGGTGTGAAAAATTTGCAAATATTACGTGTTCTAAATTTTCCACTTGCTTTTGAACCGCCTTGTTAATCCTTTTATTACTATGCCCGAACAGGTTCACCCACCAGGAAGATACGGCATCCAGATACGCCTTTCCATTTATATCATACAGGTATGCCCCTTCTCCTCTTTCAATGATAATAGGCGGAAAGTCTTCATAGTCTTTCATCTGGGAACATGGATGCCAGATATACTGCAAATCTTTTTTTTGTAAATGATTCATACTTCATCACCTGCTAATCCTAATAATATCTTTAGTTCAAAATCTCTATACTAAAAAACAAGCAATGATATGTTGCTTTGATTTTATTTTTTTCTCGAAAGTCGGTATCATATATTCTTATCATCTCTTTTAAAAGGGATAAGCTCTTGTCATGACGCTCCTGATTGCTATTGTTGGCTCCGACTTTTTTAACCGATTCTAAAAATGCTTTTACAGAAATAAAATATTCATATTCAAAACATTCTTTTCCTGTTATCAAAAACGGTGGAAATTCTTGAGAATTCAAAGTACATTGACATAAATTGTATAGATGGTCAAAACTGTAAAACGACTGTCCCGGTAGAATATCTGTATCAAGTCCAAGATACTGTTTAGCTTTCTGATATGATTGGTGCAGCTCAGTAAAAGTCTGATTGCCAAAAGTCGAAAAGCAGATAATACCTTTTCCATTTAGCATTCCATAAAGCTTTTGGATGGTTTTATCAAGATGGTTAAACCATTGAAAAGTAGCATTAGAGACAATCAAGTCATATTTCTCACCTATTTCCATCTCCTCGATATCCCCACATAAAAATGTTACATTTTTTTGCTTAAAATTTTCTCTGGCCAGTTCTATCATTCCGGGTGCTATATCAACTGCTGTAATATGTGCCAGTGGAAAAAGGTCGGTTAATTGCTTTGTCAAGTAACCGGTCCCGCAGCCAATATCAAGAATACGGATATTTTTAGAAAATTTGCTTCTTTTGGGTTTTATAAAATCCACCAATTCATGAGCCATTTTTTTCTGGACAGCGGCGTATTTATCATAATTTACAGCATTTCTACTGAAATGTTTTCGTAATAACTGTTTGTTAATCATATAAACTCCCATCCTTTATAAATTGTTTTATGTAAACCATGCATTGGTCCGGATTTGTAAAAAAAGGCAGGTGGCCAACGTCCGGCAATACCTTCAGCGTCACGTCTGACGATGCTTTGCTTGCAATAAGTTCTGAAGCAGTCACGGGACAGATTTGATCCTTTTCTCCATGGATAAGGAGGAGTGGAGTTTTAATAAATTTAAGTTTCTCCCTGAAATCCGTTTGAATAAGATAATCCAGTCCTGTTAATAAAGACAAGGTCTCACTGTTACAAAAATTTTTATTGATGAGTTGAAGAAACCGTCCATTATCTCCTCGTTTTTTTTCGATTGACGAAAACATTGAATCATAGAAAGTCAATAATGTTTGTTCTTTATCTTTTTGAAGCTGGCACTTCATTCTTTCTACGATATACCGTGGCCACCCTGCATGATAGTCATCACTTTTATGATTGGTAAAACGACTGGTCCCTCCTATCAAAATGACATCTCTAATTTGTGCCTGATATTCACTCGCAATATCTAAAGCAACTAAAGATCCTAATGACCATCCTAATAAAGAGAAAGATAGTATTTGTTTTGTCGTAATAAGCTGTAGCACTTTCTCTTTAAAGCCGTCAATAGAATGGACTCCATCCCATTCGACAAATAATAATTGAAAATGCTTAGCCAATTCTTCCCGTATAGGCATCCAGACACAGGATGCCATCCCCCAGCCTGGAAGCATAATTAAATGTGGTTTTTCCATAAAATATCACCTGATTTTCTATATGATATCCAATTTTTGTCCTACTTCTTTTATCTTTTCCAATGAATAGCTCAAATCTTCTCTGGTATGTGTCGCCATTAAACTGACTCTTAAACGGCTGGTGCCTTCAGGTACGGTAGGCGGACGGATAGCCGGAATATATATACCTTCCTCCAACAATCTTCTGCTAAATTGGACTGCAGCATCAGCTTCGCCTATTATAATAGGTATAATTGGTGTCTTAGTTTCTCTGATTTTAAATCCTGCTAAGATAAGTTGTTCCTGAAACCACTTTGCATTTTCCAATAGTACTTTTCTTAATTCAGGTTGTTCTTTTACTATCTCCAAGGCCTTTAAGGAAACTGCAATAGTCTGCGGGGCTAATGCAGTAGAGTAAATAAAACTTTTGGCACGGTGTCTCAGGTAGTCAATAAGGCACTGTTTCCCTGCTACGTAACCACCTTCACTGGCTAAGGCTTTACTCAATGTCCCCATTTGAATATCAATCCTGTCTTTTAAGCCAAAATAATCTGCCGTCCCGGCCCCGTTAGGTCCCAAAACACCTGTGGCATGGGCGTCATCAACCATTGTAATAAGTTGGTATCTTTCAGCTATTTCCACAATATCTTCTAGTGGTGCAATATCGCCGTCCATGCTAAATACACCGTCTGTTACTATCAAACCCGGAATGCCTTGATATTTTTTTACCTTCTTAAGCAAATCTTCCATGTCACAGTGTTTATAAACAATTAATTTTGCACCGCTCAACCTGCAGCCGTCAATAATACTGGCATGATTCAATCTATCACAAAAAACAACCCAGTTTCTATCTGCTAAAGCAGCTATAGTCCCCAAATTTGCCATATATCCTGTATTAAAAACCAAACTGGCTTCGGTCTGCTTAAATTGTGCCAGTCTCTCTTCTAATTCTTTGTGTAATTTATAACTGCCTGTAGTCAGTCTGGAACCACCCGAACCAACACCATAATTTTCGATAGCACTGATAGCCGCCTTTTTTAACCGCTCATCATTACAAAGCCCCAAATAATTATTAGAAGACAATAGCAGGACACTTTTACCTTCAATAACAGTACGTGGCCCTTGGGCAGCATCCAGATATGTCAGTTCTCTGTATAATCCCCGTTCTTTGATTTTTTGCAAATCTGCCATGATGTGCTTCATATCTAATTCTCCTATTGTTGTTATTCTCTTCTATTATTTAGTTAAATTTCATCCATCAATTCTATTAGGTCTTGTGTCTTGATTCTTTTTTCAAATTCTTCTTTTAAATTGCCAAATTGTAACTTTTCTACATCTACACCATCTAACCTCGGTATAACACCAATTATAGGAACTTTGGTTAGCTTTTTTACTGTTTCAATATTATCATCCGCACATAAGCTTGATTGAGTGTAGCCGTTTATAATAATACCTTTCACTTCTATACCAATACTTTGAGCATACCTGACGGTAAGAACAGTATGATTAATTGTACCTAAGCCCGCCCGGGCTACTACTATAACAGTCATGCCCAGTTCTTGAACAAGGTGGTACAGCATATATCCTTCATCATTCAAAGGGACGCAGAGTCCTCCACTGCCTTCCGCTATTATATATTTGTATTTATTTTTTATGTATTTAAACTTTTCTTTAATGACATTGATATCAATAGGTTTTTTTTCAATTCTGGACGCCAGATGGGGTGATACGGGAGTTTTAAAGCTATAAGGTGTAATATGGCGGTATTCTTCTTCCAATCCCGATATTCCCTTGATAAATCGGGTATCTCCCGGGACAAGCTGTTCCTTTTCAACCATCGCTCCACTCAACACCGGTTTAAAATAACAGGCATTGTATCCTCCCGACCGCAATAAGTACATAAGTCCTCCGGTTATAACCGTTTTACCTACATCAGTATCTGTACCAACAATAAATATACCTTTTGCCACTTATTTACACCTCCAAATTTTCTTTAATTGATATGTATTGCATATCATTTCTTTTATAGATATAGATTACATGATAAGAAAACAATTGTCAACCAAATTTTAATTTTGGTTAACAATTGTTTTCTTATTTAATTAATCTCTTTCGCTTTTTCTTCATCATAAACTATATAAGTATTACTAAGTACTTTACATTGTCTATTTTAGTTCACAATTCACGGTTCACAGGATTTTCTTGGCTAATTTCTGTGAACTGAGAACTGTGAACCGTGAACAAAATAACAATAATGTAACATACTTAGTGTTATTTATATAAAAAATGAGAATGAGATAATCTTGATATATGGTTTGTGATTTTAACATGTTTATCTCTTGATAATCATGCCCCGATATCTAATGGGCGTGTATTAGGTTGGCTTCAGCAATTCATAATTTACTTAACATAAAAATGAGGCTGGTAAAGATGTATGCTCTTTGCCAGCCTTTAGCAACTTTACAGTTCCTCTAATATTTAAAATCGGTTTGTTTTCTCCAGCAATTCTATAATCATTTTAGCAACTGCTGCACGCTCAGCTGACCCTGACGGATTGAATTTATTTCCTCCAACCCCATTTGCCAACCCTAGTGCTTTAGCTGCTTTCAAGCTATTTACTGCATAGCCGGATACTTCATTTATATCTGCAAAAGTTGCACTACTGTAACCTTTTACAGAAGTTAAGTCTTCTCCGGTTACATATGCATAAGCTCTCATAATCATTGTAACCATTTGCTCTCTTGTTATCTCAGCATCCGGTCTGAATGTTCCATCTTCATAACCGTTGATTAATCCGGCTTTTTTCATAGTAAGCACATAGCCTGTATAGTATGCATCTCTTGATACATCAGAGAATGTGTTATTGTAGGCTGCCTCTTCAAGGCCTAAGGCTCTTCCCAGGAAAGTTGCAAATTGGGCTCTGGTTACTTTTCCTGAAGGATTAAAGTTGATTCCATCTATTCCTTTAGTTATATGTCTTGCTGCCAATACTTCGATGTAATCTTTGGCCCAGTGTGCTTGAATATCCTGGAATGTTTTATTGTATTCCATTACTACATAACTGCTAAAATGGTCGGTCTCAAATTCAACTCCCGTATCGCTGAACTTACCGCCTTTGAATTCTATGCTACCATCTTCTGCTACATAGTAAGCGCCAGCTTTTCTCTTATCTTTGATGGAAGCCAAATCGTTACTGTCCATTTTGATTTCTACTTTTGCCTTAGCATTGAACCTGTCAACTTTTTTGTCCATTCCTTTGCTGTCTATTACAGATACTTCAAAGTTATATACTGCTCCTATAGGCTTCAATGCGCTATCTTTTGCTGTTGCATTGTCTTTAATTTCTTTTGCAGCTTCAGGTTTAACCAATTCTTTTTTAATTCTAACTTCTTTCGCGCCATTCATAAATTCTGCACTAATGGCTGCTGCAGGAAGTTTCACTACTCCATCACTTGCTGCAACCTGAATACCAATGCCTTTTCCTCGAAGCTTCTTTATAAATTCTGCTGATACAAATACTTCTAAAGCTTCGTTTGAAACAGCATCCTTTACTGAAATAGTGACAGCAGCATTTTCTTTTACTTTTGCAACTGCGTTCTCATTACCTTTTGCCTTTATATTTTCTATTACATTATTAATTGCTTTTTCAAATTTTTCCAATGCTGTTTCCAGGTCTTTTTCTTCTACTT
Organism: Petroclostridium xylanilyticum; assembly: GCF_002252565.1. Taxonomy (NCBI): domain Bacteria; kingdom Bacillati; phylum Bacillota; class Clostridia; order Eubacteriales; family Oscillospiraceae; genus Petroclostridium; species Petroclostridium xylanilyticum. The sequence continues at coordinate 151,589 of NZ_NPML01000029.1, read as the reverse complement.
TTACTACTTTCTTACCATCTTTTGTCTCTGCTTTTACACTATCTATCTGTCCAACTTTGTTAAGAACTTTTGCAATAGCTTGAGCTGCCTTATCATTTACATCTTCTAATTTTTCAAGAACCTTAGTCAATGCTTTTTCAGCCATTTCTGAAGAAATATCCTTATCTCCGATTTGATCCAATATATCTGATGCATCATCGGAATTTAATGTGTCATCCAAATTATCTATCATTTGGTTTACATCATTATCATCTGGAGCATTGCTAAAAATATTTCCTGATGAACCACTTGATGAACTACCACCGGAACTAGATGGTAATTTACCTGCGGTTGTGGTCACAACAATTGTATAGTCTTTTGTAGCTTTTCCAATCGCTCCACTATCACCCTTAAAGATGTTTGATTTGCTCTGTTCATTCGGCTCAACATGTATGTTGATTGTATTTTTACCATAGTTCAATTTTACTTCATGACTAAACTCGTATTGTTTATTGTTTGCATTATATTCAATATTGGTTACTTGCTCACCGTTAATAATCAATACAGGATCCTTGATAACACTGCCTCTCAACATGATTGTATCTGTATTAACTATCGTCCCGTCAGGATTGTTATAAATTACTACCGGCATATCAATCCAACGGACAACTTCATCTTCAACAACCATTTTATTTCCGCCCTGGTTCTGAACAATTATATGAAGATCTGTACCCGGTGCTCCATAACCATAATAGCTGACATCTTCTGTTTCTCCTCTATGCAAAGCCAATCCTTCTCTATCCCATGAATTGTTGCGCACATATTTATAATATACCTCTGTACCGGCTTTTAGCTTTATGGTAAAGGTGTAATCAGGCGTTACAGCACCACCGCGGGTCATTTCATGAGAATTGGTATTCCATTGTGTATCCGGAAAACTCCCCGGTATGGTAATAGTATCTCCCAAAGGCGTATAATCCGGTGCATGTAATTTAAACGTTACATCAATCATTACTAAATCCGGTGTTACCGTCACCGTATTTCCTTCTGCCCTGTTAAAGGAGTCATCAAAGCTTACAACCGTATACGTGTAAGTTGTACCATTTTCAACATCGTAGTCTGTATATGTCCTTACTTCCGAATCCCATATTCTATCAAGTAACTTTCCATCTCTATAAATTTCGAAACCATATACATCCTCTACATCAACATGATATACAGCATCCTGAACGGTATAAACATCATCTGCTACAGTCCAGTTTAACGTCACTCTAGACGATTCCTGTTCCGGTTGTGCTAAAACGGCCGGTGGAGGTGGTATTAGGTCACTGGACGGTTTCACTGAAATCTGCTTTTCTTCAGTACTACGCCAGTTAGTTCCCAGGTCACTGGAAAATTCTATCTTATATGTAAATACTCCCGTCAGCATTGGAATAAAGCTTGCACCATATACATCATTGTTGCCGCGGTCACCTTTATATTCTGCTTCATACCATGTCCAATCAGCATCATTTTCATGTTTTACACATAATCGGGCAATAATGCCTTCTCCTGCACCCGTTCCGTCCGTTATACCTTCAACCCAGATTTCAGCAGTCACATCATCCAATTGATAAACTGCTCCTATAACTGTTTCATCCGGAATTAAATTATCAACATCAAGATTTCCAACCCATCCAATCTCTTTATAGGGAATAACTTGGCCTGTTTCTACTTTTTCAGATTCATTGCCGGCATCGTCTACTGCTGCTACTGCATAATAATAAATAGTTGCATTATTGGCAGTAGTATCGGTATAAGTTGCTGCAGTAATTGGGTGGTCATTCAACAATACATAATCTCCACCGCTAAAAGTCGTCCTGTATATATTGTATTTAGTACCTGGTACTGCATTCCACTCAATGGATACTGTTTTATCTCCAACATTTTTTACTGTTAAACCGGTTATCTTTTCAGGAGGTGTAAGGTCCTGCCCCTCTTTCGTAATTAAAATCCTACCTGACATTTTAGGTACAGTAATATTTACTACTCCATCCGAAGAAGTATATTCTGTTGGTTCACCGCTTAATACATCAATAAATGTTACACCATCTCTTAAGTATCCTGCAACGTTTGCATCAATGTTTTCATCTGTATCTCCACGGTTGACAACAACAATCGCTGCACTATCGCCCAATTTCCTTGCAATTGCCATTACATTACCTTTTGCATAAACAGGTATTACATCACCCGATTGTAGTACTTTATTATTTTCTCTGATTTTCCCCACTTTTTTATAGTGTGCCAACAAGTCTGCATTTTCACTTCCCCATGGATACGGTCTGCGGCAGTCAGGGTCTTTTGAACCGGTTAAACCTGCCTCATCGCCATAATAAATCGTAGGTGCACCCGGGTAACCCATCTGGAAAACAGCAGCCAACTTTAATCTCTGAATTGCCATTTCAGACGGCGAATTAGCAGTTTCTGCCGGTGCATCTCCCCCCAATATGAATAAAGCTCTTTCAGTATCGTGAGAACCAACTAAATTCATCAATGCATAAAACGCCTCTTGCGGATAATCTTCTCTTATTGCCTCCAGTTCATTCATATATTGTTCTGCATTTCCATTTTTTAAGAAATTTAATACAGCACCTCTAAAGCGATAGTTCATGACCGAGTCATACTGGTCTCCCAGAAAATATTTGGACGCATCATCCCAGATTTCTCCTAAAATTACCGGGTCAGTACCTATTTCACTTACAAAACCTGAATCTTTGAGTTCTTTTCTAAATTCTCTCCAAAATTCCGTATCTACTTCATTTGCAACATCCAATCTCCAACCAGAGGCTCCTCTCTTGAGCCAGGTCTTTGATACAGAATCATCAGCATACATAATATAATCTGCCAGTGCTTTATTGTTTAATTCACTTGCATAGTTTACTTTTGCTTCCTGCCAGCCGATTTTCTCCTCCGGCATTAATGATTTGAATTCCGGTAAGCTGTCAAATCCCCACCACGCCTGATACTTATAATATTCCTGGGATGGCACTTTATTGTTTTCGATATTAAACCAATTATGCCAACCTTCTGCACTAAATTTCTGACCTTCAGCAATCAGTTCTTGCTCTACCTGTGCCTTGGCTTGTTCCTCGGTAAGGCTTGAATGGGCATTCATTTTATCATATACTCTTGACCAATACTCGTAGGCCCCCACTGTTGGATATTTACCGTATCGGTCAAAATAAACCGAATCATCGCCAACATGGTTGAATACTCCATCAATAATGAGGTGCATACCCCGTTCTTTCAATTCCTGTGTAAATGCCTGGAATTCTTCCAGTGTGCCGAACATGGGATCTAATTCTTTATAATCGGTTGCATCATATTTATGATTGGAGGCAGCTTTTGCAATGGGATTTAAATAGATTGTATTCACTCCCATTTCTTGCAAATAATCTAATTTTTGTCTGATACCTTCAATATCTCCACCAAAAAAATCGTTACTCCAAATACCATCTCCATCATATCCGGGTTGATCATTTTTACGCGGATTATCGGGAATTTCGTTCCATTGTTTGTGTTCAATTGGTTCATATCCTCGAGCATATTGTTTTGCATTATCGTTATTCAAATTCCCGTTAAAAAATCTATCCGGGAAAATTTGATAAACAATTGCTGCCTTCATCCAATCCGGTGTTTTATAATTCGGGTCATAGACAGTTAACTGGAATTCCTTTGCCCCCTCATCAAAAGATGTACCTGTCCCGTTTAATCCGTCATCATCACCATACTCTGCACTTGCAGGACCGTCACCTGCAACAAATTTGTATCCGTAAACTCCCTTTGTTTCGGGTATAAATTTTGCTTCCCAGATATCATACTTTCCATCCTCAGTATATCCTGCCTTTTGCATTGTATAGGTTTTTAAGCTTCCTGTCGTATTGTTTGTTACATATAATTTCGCCCTGCTTAAATCACCATATTTTGTACGTAATCTTAATGCAACTTCTGTACCTGCCGTGATGGCACCAAAAGGGCTGCGATACAATGAATCCCTTGAATTATGGTATAAAGCGGATTTATCTACCAAACCATCTGTACCAATCGGATTATAATCGGTATAAATTTCATGAGTTTCACTATTATAAAAGAATGTAATTTCGGTATCGTATTTTACATTTAAAGGTATATTCGCTCCGTCTCTTTGTCCGTTTAGACCATAATTTTCTTCCCAAGTTGAGCCTAAAGTGATTTTATATTCATAATTCCCCTTGGGTATTGAAACTGTAACAGAATATACTCCATCAAAGTTATCATCATACATTATTGCATTGGCTTTGTCCGGTGCCCAATTGCTCACATCACCGATTACTTGTTGTAAATTTCCTACCACCCGCGGAAGTCTAGAGGTTTCTATGGGAGTATACCAGGTGGAATCTGCAATCTTATGAGTATTATGGTTGTAATAGAAGGTAACTTCTGTTTCTGCTTCTAGTGCCAATCCTATATTAGCGCCGTCACGCACCCCTCCTGCACCGTAATTTTCTGCCCAACTGCCCAGTGCAATCTTATATTCATAATTACCTGCCGGCAATGTACCTGTAAAACTGTAAAATCCATTGCCTAAATTCGTCATTGCGGTTGTCTCTGCAGCAGGGTCCCACTCACTTGAATGACCCAGTTCATCCTGCAAATTTCCAACAAGGACAACTTTTAATTGTGTGTCTTGGGCATAAACTGCTGTATTTTGCAGCATTCCACTAAACATACTAAATACCACTGCCAACATCAGCAGCCACGAAATTACTTTTTTGTTCTTGATGACCATACATTGTTCCTCCTTTTTAATATAATTTTATGGAAACCTTAGTTTCCTATATAATTGAATTTTGGAGACAAGTTTCATTATATTTCTCCAAAAAACACTTCAATGTTTGGAAATATTCTAAAATAAAGGAGCTTTAATCTAAATCCTAATGGCAAAAAAACTGTTACTTCAGCATTTTCATACTTTTTAGCAAGCACTAAAATTTTTTCTTTTAATTTATTTATACTAAACTATAATCTTGATAAAATTAGTTTTGAAATTTATGCAAACGAATGCGCAAATATGTAAAAAATTATACTATGGTAGATTCTCTTGAAACTTTTGCGGCATTTATCGCCTTTTTTACCCCTATACTGAAGTTATTTACCATTAATTATCATTCAATAGGCACAGGTATCATTAACTATAATAGTATCTGCTTCTGGCTTGCTATCTTTAATGATTACATAAAGCACCCTTTCTTTGCCATTAAAATACCAATAGTTCTTACCATTTAGCATCTGATTTTCTTCTACTTCCTCTAGCATTTTCTCATTGCACTTTACTTCTTCAGGTTTTTTCTCCATATCATTGAATTTTAATATATATCTTTCTCGGCCCGTATCAAAATCCGTCTTTTGGGAAGAAATTTTAAAAATAATTTGCTTTTCATTGTTTTTACATTCAAAGTAGGTTAGTGAATATTTCCCTTCTTCATATTCAAAGGTTTCTCCATCATCTTCGTATAAAGTATATCTACTTTCAGTATCTGCATAAATCTCAAAAGTTAATTCTTTTATTTCTTTTTCTCCCATGTAATTCAAAGCTGGTGCCATAGGAATAATTGCTCCACGTTTAATAAAAATCGGCAATCTATCTAGTGGTGCATATATCATAATATATTTTCCGCCGACATATTTTTCTTTTGTCCAATAATCATACCAGATTCCTTTTGGTAGATATACCACTCTAAATTTTGTATCCGGTTTACATATCGGTGCTACTAAAATAGAGTCACCAACCAGAAATTCATCATTCAGATTATATACCTCCGGGTCATCCTGATACTCTAATACCAATGGTCTCATCACCGGAATACCTGTTATAGAGGCCTCATAAAAAATACTGTACAGGTGTGGCATTAATTTATATCTTAATCTGATATATTCTTTAATAATTTTTTCATATTTTTCTCCAAAAGCCCATGGTTCCTGAGATAGTTGATTAATAGAATTATGATTTCTGAAAAAAGGTGTAAATACGCCCAACTGTATCCATCTGGTCAGCAGTTCGCCATTGCTGTTTCCCATAAAACCGCCTGCATCAGGGCCTGCAAATGGTATCCCTGAAAGCCCCATATTCATTACCATTGGCATAGTCATTGAAAGATGCTCCCAAAAGCTTCTATTATCCCCTGTCCATACGGCTGCGTACCTCTGTATACCAGAATATCCTGCACGGGTTAAAACAAACGGTCTTTTTCCCTTAAGCAGTCCTTTTAATCCTTCGTAAGTAGATCTGCTCACAAGCATCCCATAAAGATTATGAAGCTCTCTATGGGTAGCAGGTTTCCCATCATTATCATGAATTACATCCAAATCCATTGTTTTATCTTCCAGCCCACCATTTTGTTCATCTCTGAAAACAGCTGGTTCATTCATGTCATTCCATATTCCTTCTATGCCTATATCGGTAAATGCTTTGTGGTTTTTCCCCCACCATTTTCGGGTTTCTTGTTTTGTAAAATCAGGAAACGCACTTTCTCCCGGCCAAACCCTTCCTATATAAGCACTTCCATCAATCTTTTTACAGAAATAATTATTCAGCATACCTTCCACATAATATTTGTACTCTGGGTCTTTTTTTACTCCTGGATTCACAATATTTACAATATGAAAGCCCATTTCTTTTAAATCTTGAATCATTTTTTCAGGATCGGGAAAACGGTGCAAATTCCATGTAAAAACCCTGTATTCATCCATATAGTGAATATCTAAATGAATAACATCACATGGTATCTCTTTTTTTCTAAAATTATTTGCTAACTCTTTCACTTCCTCTTCCGTACTATAGCTATATTTTGACTGATGATATCCTAATGCCCATTTTGGCGGCAAAGGCATTTTTCCTGTAATATCAGTATAGCGTGAAACTACTCGTTTCATTTCCGGTCCATAGATAAAATAATAATCTAATTTCCCTGCTTCTGCTTCAAAACTATAATATTTATCCTGGCCTTCCCCCATATTAAAGTGGGTCCTTGAAGGATTATCCAGGAAAATACCATAGCTTTTTCCCTTTGCCAATCCAATAAAGAATGGTATGGATACATATAGTTCCTTTGTATGTGGATTATGCGGATCAAAAATGTCGGTATTCCACATGCTTAAACTTTCTCCTCTTTTATCTAATGTACCGGCCTTTTCACCAAATCCATAGAAACGTTCTTCTTCTCTAATCTCGCTAAAGCAGGCAATATTTTTTCCTTTCCATCCTAAAAAACATTTGTCATAACTTTTATAAATGAGGTCACCTTCATAGTCGTAAATCTCCACTCCAAAAGGAATTTTATTCACCTGCATTTTCAGCTTATTAGTATTGATGATTACTTTATCCTCAAATTCAGTTGCGTTAATTTCAACTTCTTTGTTATCCTTAAAAATAACTCCCTGTGTTGTATCCAGCGAAGGAACTTCATTTGGTTTCATTAAAATTCTAATGATATCTTCAGCTAATACTTTTATCAAAACTTCTGTTTTTCCACAACGAAATCGAAAAAGATTTTCATTTTGCACGTACTCTGCTACATTCCCTAAATAGATATAATCATTTTCAATAGCTCTGCCTCTATCCATAATAACTTCGCTGTTCATTACTTCTTCTCCCTATCTTTTCATTTATCTTTGTTATTATTCGTTACTATTTTGATAAATTTTTTGACACTGCCAGTTTTGCCTTGTTTATGTCCCTACTCAATCTATCCATAACTCGATTCTGGTCATGGTTGGTCAAAAACGGAGCATCCAGGAAATTCGGTTCAACCTTCGCAAAAATCTTGTATACCTCTTCGAGCCTTGAAGCAAATCCATTGCTGCTCACTGTAATATCTGTCCCTTGATTTACAATTCTTATGATGCCTTCACCCACATCAAAGTTAAACAAAGTATCCAGGCCCTTGTAAAATGGTGCAATAACAGATGATTTTTCCCATACTTCACCTACAAGGTATGCATTGGGATTAACTTCTTCAACCGCAGCCCCAAACTCCTTCCACCACTGCTGGTTTTTCTCTCCCAGATTTGTCCCCAACGGATTTTCAAAGGCACCGTAAATATGCAGGGCAGCATCTAGCCTGAAGCCGTCAACTCCTTTATTCAGCCAGAATTTTGCAATCTTTTTAATCTCTTCTCTTACCTTCGGATTATCATAGTTCAGGTCCGGTTTTGTACATTACATCCTGTCAAAAGCCCTGCAATCACAACCAGGCACAGCACTCTTTTAATCCATGCATACATATGTTTTACCTCCTATTGGCTATTCAACAATATTTGTGTCAAATAGCAATATGACAGTAATTAATACTTCTTCCACTTGTAATCCCATTTCACTTCTTCCTTTTAGTTATATTTTCACCGATATATCATTACCTGTTTGAGACAGATATTCTTTATCAAATACATTTATTGACACAGGCTCTCCTGAGAGTTGTTCAACTATAACTTGTTTTTTGTGAACATATATTTTTAGCTTTCTTCCTCGGAAAGTTATTTTAAAAGAGTAAGACTCCCACTGCTCCGGTACATACGGATTTAAGCAAAGTTTTCCATTTATTACATTCACTCCGGCAAACCCTTGTACAATAGCAGCCCAGGTCCCTGCCATACTGGTAAGATGGACACCATCATCGGTATCGTCATTATAGTTGTCAAGGTCCAGCCTCGCTGTTCTCAAATACAGTTCATATGCTTTTTCTTCATACCCGATTCGGCTTGCAACAATGGAATAAATACTTGGTGAAAGGGATGATTCGTGTACCGTCCTTGGTTCATAAAAATCAAAATTTCTTTTTGTACATTCTACATCAAACCGTTCCGGTAAAAAATAAATTCCCTGGATGACATCGGCCTGCTTAATAAAGCATGAGCGCAATATTCTATCCCATGACCAGTGCTTGTTAAGAGGAAGCACCTCCGGTGGTAAATCTTTTACAAGCATTTGTTCCTTATCCATATATAAATCATTCTGCTCAAATATCCCGAGTTCTTCTACATAGGGATAGTACATCTTTTCAATAATATCCTGCCACTTCGATAATTCATCTTGCTTCAACTGTAATTTTGTCATTAATTCATGATATCTCTTTTCATCATTCTTTTTTATTTCATCCAGAGATGCCAATGTATATTCAAGGTTCCATGCTGCCATGGTGTTGGTATACCAGTTGTTATTGACATTATTCTCATATTCGTTTGGACCGGTTACTCCTAAAATCATGTATTTATCTTTACGAGGATTATAATTTACTCTGTCGGCCCAGAACCTGCTGGTTTCAACCAAGACTTCTATTCCATACTGGAAGAGATATGACCTGTCTCCGGTATAATTGGTATAATTGTAAATTGCATAAGCAATGGCTGCATTTCTGTGTATCTCTTCAAATGTAATTTCCCATTCATTATGGCATTCCTGTCCATCCATAGTCACCATTGGATAGAGTGCACCCTTAAACCCTAACTTTCTTGCATTTTCCTTTGCCCTCTCTAAATGCAAATATCTATAGTACAGAAGGTTTCTTGCAACATTTTCATTGGTATACAAGTAAAACGGGAAACAAAATGCTTCGGTATCCCAGTAGGTACTTCCACCATATTTCTCGCCTGTAAAACCCTTAGGACCGATATTGAGTCTTGGGTCTTTTCCCGTATAGGTCTGATTGAGTTGAAAAATATTATATCGAATCCCCTGCTGTGCTTTGACATCCCCTTCTATTACTACATCGCTATCTTCCCATTTTCTTTCCATTACCTCGCAGTGTTCTTTGAATAGTTCTTCATACCCCTTTTGAGTGGCTGATCTAAGTTTATCCAGTGTTATTTTTTCCAAAATATCTTCCTCATAGTCCCTAGATGTACATACAGAGACAAATTTTTGAATTTCAATCCTGCAACCTTGTTCAACCGGAATTTCCAACTTATAACCTACATATTTTTCTTTTGAGGCTAATTTTTCCGACATTAATTTTTTTTCTACAGTTATCTCTTCTGGATCCAGTATCAATTTTGTATCCATAGCTGTTGAAAGTATAAACCCGGTTTTTTTAGTCTTCATGGTTAATAATGCTTCATTGCTATTTACATTTCGGTTTACTTCTTCCCAGAATTTTTCCCCATAATTGGAATCTTCATTGGATACGTCACCATCAAGGTAAGGAGTAAAAGAGAATGTCCCGCTGTAATTTAATGGTGTGGCAGCAATTGAGATACAAGCAATATTGTTTTCTGCCATACTTAAAAATCGTTTAATTACAAAAGAAGTTTCTTTACCTTCATCACCTATCCAGGTAAATGTACGGGTTAACGTCCCTTCTTTCATATCCAATACTCTTTTAAAGTCTTTTACATTACAATGGGCCAAATCAAGCTTATTTCCATCAATTTCAACATCTATTCCAATCCAATTGGTTGAATTAATGACCTTGGCAAAAAATTCCGGATACCCAATTTTCCACCAGCCTACTCTTGTCTTGTCAGGATAATAAATTCCTGCTACATAGGTTCCCTGCAGGCTATCTCCGGAATAGCCTTCTTCAAAGTTTCCTCTTAAACCCATATGTTCATTGCCAAGACTGAATATACTTTCGGAAAATCTATTTGTCTTTGGATCAAATCCTTCTTCTATAATCTTCCATTCGTCAGCTATAAATTTATCAATCAAAACAATTCCCTCCATTAAAAAATTTATAATGAACATTCTTACGCCAATATCACGGCTCCATACGCAGGTAATACAAGCGACAACTTTTTCCCCTTTATCGGATAACTCTCTCCACTAAGTTGGTCCTTCAAGTTAACTACGTTTTCAGGCAGCCAATCTACGTCTACTTCCACAGTCCTCTCTTTCAATCCATTATTTATAAGAATTGCCACAGTTTCATCTTCATGTTTACGTAAATATCCATATACATTGGTTAAAGGGTCTTTCACCCAGGTATAGAACTCCCCTTTACGGAGAGCTGTGAACTTGTTTCGAATTTGCAACAGTTTCTTATAAAACTGTAATAGTTCCTTGTTTTGCTTTTTCTCATCCCAGATCATAGTACGTCGGCAGTCAGGGTCATTTTCACCTACCATTCCTATTTCATCCCCATAGTAAATCATTGGCATTCCAATATAGGTCATCTGAAAAAGGACTGCAAGGCGAAGTTGTTCTTCTTTTTCTTCACATGTAGTAAGAAAACGTTCTGTGTCATGACTGTCAAGTAAATTAAACATTGCATAAGTTGCCTGGTCCGGGTATATCATTCGTGTTTTGGCTAAACGTGCATCAAAGGTACTAATGCCAATTGACTTTTTAGCAAAGAAATCTATTACTGCATCCCGGAATAGGTAATTCATCACTGAATCATATTCATCTCCACGAAGCCATGGACCAGCATCATGCCAGATCTCTCCTATGATTAGTGCTTCAGGGTTAGCCTGTTTCACCACCTTACGAAATGCCCTCCAGAAGTCATGGTCTATCTCATTAGATACATCAAGCCTCCAGCCGTCTATTCCGACTTCTTCTATCCAGTACCTTGCCACACCCAGCAAATATTCCCTGACTTCAGGATTCCGTGTCATTAATTTCGGCATGCTCCAGACATCTTTGGCAAAGGTTTCGTAATTGGGTTTAGGGCTCTTCTTCACCGGAAAACTATAAACATTGAACCAATCTACATATTTTGATTTTTTCCCGTTTTTAATCACATCCTGAAAAGCAAAGAAATCATATCCACAGTGATTAAAAACAGCATCCAAAATTACACGAATTCCTATTTTATGGCATTCGTTTACTAATTCCTTACATGTTTCAATATCTCCAAAATGGGGATCAATCATATAATAATCGGTAGTATCATATTTGTGGGTAGATGGAGACTGAAAAACAGGTGTCAGGTATATTGTATTGATTCCAAGCTCACTTAAATAAGGTAACTTTTCAATAATGCCTTTTAAGTCCCCCCCAAAAAAGGTATCGGCCTTTGGAGGTTCACCCCACTTATGGACTTTCTCAGGGTCGTTCTTTTTATCCCCATTATAAAAGCGTTCGGGAAATATCTGGTATACAACAGCATCTGTGACCCAATCGGGAATTGTGTAAATATCCTTATCGCAAATGTAAGGGAATTGGAAAACTCCTGCATCCTTTGCTTCAGAAGCAAACCCCTTTTCTCCATACCAGACATCAAACCCCTCTTTATCTCTTAGATAAAATTGATACCGAGGACGCCTTGTAGATATCTCAATAATTGCTTCAAAATAATCAAACAGCTCATCTGAAGCTACCTTGCGCATAGGTATCATCTCTTCAGTTCCTGCAGGCTCATAACGGTCATCATAAAGTATAAAACATTGTACTAGATCGTTAATTTTTGCTCTTATTCGTACCTTAAGCTGATTGGGACCTACCGCAAAGGCATAAGGTATGTCAGATCTATGGAAAATTGCTTCTTTTATCATTAAAATACACTCCTTAAAATAATCTACTGTTATATATCGCATTTAATACATTATATTGGGGGGTGAGCTGCATCAACTTTTTGACGCACCTTCGGTAAGACCCTGGATAATGTACTTCTGCAGGAACATAAACAGTATAGTTATCGGTATTGCAACCATAACCGCACCTGCGGCAAACATTGTAAACTCTGTATTCATCCTGCCCGTAACCATTTCATAAAGTCCGATAGCAAGCGTCTTCTTATCAGCAGAACGCAGCACAAGACGTGCCAGTATAAAATCCATCCAGGGAGCTATGAAATTCGATAATGCAATAAAGGTAAGGATAGGCATAGACAATGGCATCATCACTTTCAGAAATATGGTCATATTGCCGGCACCGTCAATCTTAGCCGCTTCGGGCAGCGAACGGGGGATACCGTCAAAATATCCCTTTACCAGCCAGGCACCTCCTGGTATGGCACCTCCTGAATAGACAAGAATCAATCCTAAATGAGTATCAAGCAAATTGAGCTGAAGAAGCAGCAGGTAAACTGCAATCATTGTCATAAATCCCGGAAATGCTTGGAGTACAAGCATGGTCATAAGTCCAAAACGGCGTCCTTTAAACCTGAACTGTGACAACGCATAAGCAGTTGCAACAACCAGAATAACAGATAAAAGCATGGTAAAAAAGGCAATTTTCAAAGTGTTCATATACCATAATCCAAACTGCTTCTTGACAAAAAGCTCGGTATAATGGGCAAGAGTGAATTTCTTGGGTATAAGTGTTGTAGAATACAATGCCGTACCAGGATTAAAGGATGACATAATAATCCAGATAATGGGATAAATAGATGTTATAGCTGTCAAAGTCAGCAGAATATAAATAAACACTCTTACAAACCTGCCTTTAAATCCTTTAGCACTCATTGTATCATATCCTCCTCTTTGAAAGACCTTGTATTTCTAAAGTTTATGACTGAGATAATTGCTATTACTATAAAGATTAAAATTGAAACTACTGATGCCATATGGAATTGGTTCTGTTCAAGAGTCAGCTTGTATAGCCATGACAAAAGTATATCAGTATGTCCGGCAAAATTATAGGTAGCATTTGTGGGATTTCCACTTGTTAACAGATAAATAAGTGTAAAGTTGTTAAAATTATATGCGAAACCCATAATAAGCAAAGGAGCTGTAGCAAACAGAACCATAGGCAAGGTTATTTTCCAGAACTGCTGCCTAGCACTGGCACCTTCGATTGATGCTGCTTCATAAAGGTCCTTTGATATGCCTGTTATAACCCCGGACATTAATGCCATATAATAGGGAAAGCCAAACCATAAATTTACCAATATACAGGTAATTTTAGCCCATGTAGGGTCTGCAAACCAGGGAATAGGATTAATACCTATTGCCTGCAGGTATTTGTTTATGGGACCGAACTGTCCATTAAACATGTTACGCATGATGAGAATAGATATAAATCCCGGTACAGCCCAGGGAAGTATATATATGGTACGCCAGAATTTTTTTAAGACTATGCCATTTGAGTTAATAAGTACAGCAAAGAACAATCCCACAAAAAATGTTGTTACCGTTGCGAGTACTGCCCATGTAACTGTCCACAATGCCACACCAAAAAAAGTACGGCTAAGAGATGGCAATTTGAATAAATTAATAAAATTTTCAAAACCTACCCAATCAACAAGAGACCTTGGCGGAAGATGATTGGGGCTAGAATAATTTGTAAAAGCTATCATTATTCCGAATATTAAAGGCAATACCGTTAAAAAGAGGGTAAAGATAGCTGCAGGTGTTAGTAAAAGATAAGGAAACCCTCTATCATATAAAACATGCAGGGAATCCCTGATATTATTCGGCTTTTTGCCCTCATCCCTTAACATGCCCACTCTGAACGCGTCTTTTACATTAATGACATAGATTACTGCAAATATAAAAAGGACCAGTAAAGAAATTATACCAAAAACCATTAAAAAAATAGAATGGTCACCTTGTATGATTTTACCATTTACCATTTTTTGAGGTGTATCTCCCAGGGTAATAAGCCCTCTTAAACTTTTTACTGTAAATGGTAACATCAATATAATGAAGAATATCTCTATCAGTGCAAAGAAAAACCCCTTAAAATACTGCTTATTATATAACTGTCCCAACCCCATGAACAGGATGGACAAGACTCCTGCTTTTTCTGAATGATTGTTCACGCTTATTCACACCCTTCTAAAAGTAGCGTTTTAATTTAATTTCTGCATATCTAATTTTTGTATTGTTAAATATTTATTCATATATACTTTTGATTAAGATAGAAGATGTATAGTTCTGTATCAGTCATATAATCGAGTAGAAGCTGAATAATTATTTTATTCAGCGTCCTCTCACACCACCGTACGTACCGTTCGGTATACGGCGGTTCATTAAGATTTAATGTACAATTAGATACCTCTTTGATAAACTCTTGTAACCTATGTCTTCGAAGTATTTATTTGTAAGAGTCATATTGAGTATTTGGCTATTGGATATTCTCCAGTAGCCTTTTCTCGTATTAGCGTATATCCAGGCTTTCTGTTTTTCTAATCCTAATTTTACTAGATTATCGTATTTTGTTTTTATCTTCTTCCATTGTTTCCATATACATGCTCTTAGTCTACGCCTTATCCATTCGTCAAGGGCTTTCATTATTCTTTTCGCATCTGCTAATCCAAAGTAGTTAACCCATCCTGTCGTTATCTGATTCAATCTACGTATTCTATATTCCATACTTATTCCCTTGTTTCGATTGGTTATTTCTCTTACTTTTTCCTTAAGCCTTTTGATGGATTTTTCATGGATTCTTATTCTTACTTCGTTTTCTTTTGTGTAAAACGAGAATCCTAAGAACTTTCTTTTCCATGGTCTATCTACAGCACTTTTTGCTTCATTGACTTTTAGTTTTAATTTGGTTTCTATGAATTTCTTTATGCTTTTCATTACTCTGTTTCCTGCTGACCTGCTTTTTACGTATATGTTGCAATCATCTGCATACCGACAGAATTTATGCCCTCTTCTTTCTAGTTCTTTGTCTAGTTCATCTAACATTATGTTTGCTAATAGCGGACTTAATGGCCCTCCTTGTGGTGTCCCTTCTTCTGTTGCTACTTTGATTCCATTTATCATTACTCCTGATTCTAAGTATCTTCGTATCAGCTTCAGTACTCTTTTGTCTCCTATCCGCTTTTCTAATTTAGTCATCAGTATGTCGTGGTTTACTCTGTCAAAGAACTTTTCTAAGTCTATATCTACTACCCATGTGCATCCTTCGTTTATATATACTTCTGCGGCTGTTACTGCATCTTTTGCACTGCGTCCTGGTCTGAATCCATAGCTATTTTCCGAGAATGTATGGTCGTATATTCCACTTAGTATTTGGGCTATTGCTTGTTGTATTAGTCTGTCTAGTACTGTAGGTATTCCTAGTAGTCTTGTTCCTCCATCTGGTTTTGGTATTTCTACTCTCAGCACTGGTTGTGGTTTATACTTTCCTTCCAGTAATTGTTGCTTTATGGTCGGCCAGTTTTCTTTGAGATACGGTAGAAGTTCATCTACTTCCATCCCATCGACTCCATGGCTTCCTTTATTTGCAACTACTCGCTTGTATGCTTCTTTCATGTTTTCTCGGTCTAGTATCATTTCAAGCAGATTACTGGTGTATCTTTGTACATTGTTTCTTCTATCTTTTGACGCCGATGATATACTATGCACTTCCGCTGTCTCTTGAAATTCCATTTCTTGATTGAGCGGATAGCCTCTTTGTTGAGTTGTCTGCAGTCTTTGCATATCTTTCGAGTTCATAAGATTTCCAAAACCTCCTAATGTTCGGTCCTTCCTTATCTATTCATGACTAGATAAGTACTATGACCTCTGCTGACTTCTCAAGGTTCAGCCATACATCACTGTATGGGTTGTCATTTCGGAGTTCACTTTAATGACTCGTCCTTGAGACCTCCCCGGGTAAGAACGATAACCTTCATCTCGTCTATCTGCCAGATTTACTGTATGGAGTTCGGGTAGTGTTGGACTTCGTTTTGTTTAGCAAACTCGTCCGCCCCAATTCAGCCTCTTATCTGGTTTTTGTTCATCAGACCGAGATTTTGCCTACCACTTCCTTCAGATTCCACCTCGCGATGGACACCCTTGCGGTTCAGCTAGTGGTTCCCACTACCAAGCCCACAGCGGACTTTCACCGCCTAGTTATCGCCCATGCCGGGCGCACTAATATAGACAATGGCGGGTCTGCCATTGTCTATATCCAAGTTGTAAAAGATTTACTTGCTTTGAGTAGCTAAGGCATCTTTTATTGATTTGACTGCATTGTCTAATATAGGTTTTGGGTCTCCGCCCTTGTTCCAGTTTTCTTCAAGTGCTGTACCCATTGGTCCCCATACTGAAGCCATTTCGGGCACGTTAGGCATTGCCTGTGCATATTGAGCCTGCTCCAGGAAGGCAGCAGCTATTGGGTCGCTTGTTATAGCTGTATCGCTCAACAAATCTTTACGAGGTGGTATTTGACCTGTTGATTTAAACCTGTCTGTAAGCATTTCCTTTGACGAAAGGAACTGAGCAAGTAATTTTGCAGCATTCGGATAATTAGTATAAGAGTTTACATAGAATGCACGGATACCTGAGAATGATGCCGGATGTTTACCATTAGGTAATAATGGCAGCGGAGCAACGCCAAAGTTAACACCTGCATCTTTGTGTCCTTTGACTGCCCACGGACCGTCAATGTTGAATGCAAGCTTACCTTCGTTAAATAATCCCTTCTTGATATCGTAGTTAATATCGGCTGTATTCAACGGCAGTATCTCTTTCAGTTTCTGGTGGAATTTAGCCCCTTCAACAGCACCTGCACTGTTTAGTCCAATATCATTTACGTCGGTACCGTTTTTACCGAATACATATCCATCATAGCCAGCTAAGAATGAATATACAAAGTAGAAATTTCCTACTTCCATCATGAAACCATACTTGCTATTTTTAACGTCGTTGAACTGTTTTGAAAATGCTATTAACTCGTCAAAAGTCTTTGGTGGTTCCTTTACAAGGTCTTTATTGTAGAAAAGTGCATATGTTTCAATTGCCATAGGATAGCCGTACCATTTGCCTTGATAGGAAGTACCCTGTACAGCAGCGTCCATATAATCTTCTGCTTTTAATACATCGTTAGGATAGATTAATCCGGATGCAACAAGCTTACCAACATGGTCATGTGGAGCTGAGAAAACATCCGCACCCAGTTTTGCAGGACCATCGGTCTGTAACTTGCCGGTAGAATCTGTGTGTCCGACAGGTTCATATGTAACT
Source organism: Petroclostridium xylanilyticum (assembly GCF_002252565.1). NCBI lineage: Bacteria > Bacillati > Bacillota > Clostridia > Eubacteriales > Oscillospiraceae > Petroclostridium > Petroclostridium xylanilyticum. Next base: position 133,757 of record NZ_NPML01000029.1, on the reverse strand, counting down.
TCAACACCATATTGTTCTGTGAACTTTTTAATGGCTTCTTGCAGCCATTCACCTTCAGGACCTTCTGAATCCCATACTTTTAGTTTTGCACCAGGTTCCGGTTTAAGACCTGTTTCTTCACCAGCAGTTTTTTCTGCTGTTGCCGCAGCTTGAGTTTGTTCCGCTCTTTCCTTTGGAGCCTCAACCTCTGCCTTCTTCCCGCACCCTGTCATACCAAATGTCATTACTGTAGTTAGCACAACAACTAACATGATTGTCAATACTTTTTTCGACCTCTTGCTCATTGAGATTCCTCCTCTAATTTTTATTTATAAAAAGACTTATGCACAAGTCTTTCTATCTAAATTAAAGTGTGCATACGTTTGTCATAAAAGCTAAAATTTTTATATTATTTAGAATAAAATCAAATAATCTCTTCATACGATAATTAGCAATACTAAGAGTCTATATAAAGTCCATTTAATCTTTGTATTTGGATAATTATATAGTTCACAGTTCACAGTTCACGGTTCACGGTTCATAGTAGCAAACAATTTAATAGCTTTTACTGTGAACCGTGAACTTATTTACTTTATCTGCCATGTAAAATCATTATCAGTAAATATATAGTATCATGTATACGATATATTTAGGGTTTTATATATATTATAGAAATAATTCATTCATAAATTAAATTACAATAAATCTATGTGAAATTGCCTTGATTTGTCGAAAAACATCAAATAGGGATTGCGCAATCGCTTGCTCAAATATGCAAAAAATAAAACATTTTATTTAGGAAAACTGCGCAATCGCTTGCTCTTAATTTATTATATACCACAATTTTGTGATTTGTCAAGTACCGATTTTTTGTTATTTTTGTCTAAAAACTATCTATATAAAAATCCTTTGAATATAATTATATATGGACGGATGTAGACTCCCGTATTATTAATTTTGCGGGTATTATTGCCCTATTAATGCTCTTAAAATCACTTTTTATACTTTCAAATAATAATTCAAACGCTTTCACACCCAGTTGAAAAGCATTGATTTCCACAGAAGTTAATGGCGGAACAGAATGTTCTGACAGCGCCACATTGTTGATACCTGCTACAGCTACGTCTTCGGGTACCTTAAACCCATGTTCATTTAAAAATTTAATAATTCCAAATGCAAGAAAATCGTCACATGCTATTATACCAGTAGGTTTTTTTTGAGAAAAATCAATTTTTTGTACCAGATCATATCCATTGTCATCCAAATAATTGCTTTCTATTATCAAACTATTATCAACAGGCAGATTACTATCCTGTAATGCTTTCTTATATCCCTCAAGGCGGTCAAGTGTGGCAACCAGATCTTGTGATACACCAATAAAAGCTATCTTTTTATGCCCTTGCTTTATAAAATGCTGTGTTAACTCATACCCGATTGCAAAATTATTATTGTCAACCCAGTTTATCCCATCATCATTTACCGGCCTTCCCACTACAACAAAAGGGAATTCCGTTTTGACAAGTTCGGCAATGGACGGGTCCTTAACCTTGGAAGTCATTAAAACAACTCCCTCAACCACACCACCTTTTACAAGTTCATTAATCATCTGTTTTTCATCTCTTACATTCGTTACACTTGAAATAAGAATATTATATTTATATTTATGTGCAACTGAAGCAATCCCCCTCAGTATTTCAGGAAAAAAAGGATGCTGAAATGCCTTTTCGGTATTACCCGGGACCACTAGACCAATTATCCTTGTTGACCTGTTTACTAGCGAACGGGCTATCAAATTAGGATGATAGTTCATTTCTTTCATGATTTGAAATATTTTTTGACGGGTTTTTTTACTAATTCTGGGATTGTTTGCAATTGCTCTTGAGACTGTAGATGGAGAAACATTTGCTGCTTTTGCAATATCATTTATGGTTACCCTCATAATTCACACCTCTATATTGTTTTCTACAATGCTTTTTTATTTCTCTATTTCATCAAAACTAATATGCCTGTAATAAAAACTCTCCTTCGCTGCATTCAATTCGTCAATATCGAAATTTTTTTCAACAATTTCTTTTCTATATAGTTCACGGTTCACAGTTCACGGTTCACGGTTTACGGTTCACGGTTTACGGTTCACGGTAAAAGCTATTAAATCGTTTACTACTGTGAACTGAAAACTGTTAACTGTGAACTATATAATTGTTTTATTTCTATATTGTTCTTTACTCTAGTATCCATTCTATACCATCTTCCCTCCACAAATTATCTTATGATTTTTTATTGTATATTTAATTATACTATATCCCATTCATTTTTAAAAACATAAGGTAATAATAGGGTGTATATTTTTTAGTTGAACAAAAATCCCATTTCTACATAATCGTCATAGGCACGCATCACCGCTAACGTTACCGATCCCGGCATACCGTTTCCTATATTTACACCATTTACCGCTACCAGCGGCATAATCTGCATCACAGAATTGGTAATAAATGCCTCGTCAGCTTCAAAAAGCTGCATCTCACCGTATTCATCCTGCAGTACTTCCATGTTCATAAAGGGAGCAATTTTTTCTATAACCAACTGCCTGATGATACCCGGTAAAAGACCGCATTTTACAGCGGGAGTATGGATTCGGCCATTTTTTACAAAAAATATATTACTCATGCTGCCTTCACACAGCTTGCCTTGGGTATTTAACAGCAACGCTTCATCAAATCCCGAAAGATTGGCCTCCTGTTTAGCCAGCATATTATCCATATAGTTCAGCGTTTTCATAAAAACCAATGGTGATGTGGCATTACGCCTTATGGATGCAATTTTTGCCGTAAAACCTCTTTTATAATCTTGGGCAGTATACACTATGGGACGATGCGTAAAAATAATATTGGAAATATTATTCACCCCCTTGGTAAGCGTTATCCTTAACACACTATTTTCTATTTCTGCTGCTTTTATAAACTGACCAACCTGCCCGACAATCTCTTCTTTATTCATAGGCATTGATATATTTAAAGTTTTAGCCGAAAATATCATACGTGTAATGTGCTCATCCAGCATATGGGCCATCCCGTTATAGATGCGAAGGGTTTCAAATAATCCCCATCCAAACAACAGTCCTTGGTCGGCTGCCGGTATTCCGGCCTGCTCAAGCGATATAATCTTCTTGTTTACATATACAAGATTTTTTTTTGATAGATATTGGTCACCGTTAATATAATTATTCTCTGACATCTAAATATCCTACCTTTCCAAAAGAGCCCGTCTTAAGGCTAATCCTTTATCCAGCGTTTCTTGGTATTCCTTTTCAGGAACCGAATCCCATACAATTCCTCCCCCCACCTGATAATACGCACGATTGCCTTTTACCAGCATAGTACGGATGACAATATTTAAATCCATATCCCCATTAAAACCTATGTATCCTATACAACCGGTATATATATGCCTGCATGTTGGTTCCAGTTCATCAATAATTTCCATGGCACGTATCTTAGGCGCCCCCGTAATTGATCCTCCCGGAAAAGCAGCTGCAATACAGTCTACCGCATCATATTCCGGATTCAACCGGCCTTTTACTGTAGATACTAAATGGTGTACAGTAGCATATGTTTCCACACAAAATAATTCGGGCACCTGCACACTGCCAAAACTGCATACCCGTCCAATATCATTACGCATTAAATCTACTATCATTACATTCTCCGCCCTGTCTTTTATACTGTTTTGTAATATTTCTTTATTCAAAATATCCTCTTTTTCATTCTTACTTCTTGAAATAGTCCCCTTTATAGGCCGTGTTTCCAACATGTTTCCTCTCTTTTGAATAAAACGTTCGGGAGAACTGCTCACTATTTTCATATCGCCGTAATCCATATATGCTGCAAAAGGGGCAGGATTGATAGTTCTGAGATAACTATAGATATTAAGCGGATGCCTATTGATATATGTAGTAAAACGCTGGGTCATATTCACTTGAAAAATATCGCCGCAGCGTATATATTCACGGGCACGCTCTATGGCTTTGCAGTAATCCTCTTTTGTAAAGTTGGAAACCAATTCCACATGGTTTTGGGTATAGCTTTGGTCTAAATGTTCAATGTTTATTATTGTACCTTGTTCTATGCGCCGTCTTATATCCTTCACTCTCTGCCAAGCCATATTCCTGTCCTGTTGGGGTAACCCTGCAGAAACGGCATAGATTTTATTCTTTAGATGATCAATGACTACAATACCATCATAAAAGCCTAAAATCATATCCGGCAGCTGAAGGTCATCCACCGCAGTCCGTGGCAGTTTTTCTATATGATGGCATAAGTCATAGGCCAGAAAACCTACAGCCCCTCCCACAAAAGGCAACTCTGTGTTGTTTTCTATATGATATCTGCCAAGCAATTCTTTGAGCTTTAAAAAAGGATTTCCTGTATAAATTTCTCGGGTATTTTCTTCCCATACAGTAATGCTGCTGTTTTTGGCTTCTATACGTAAAAATGGGTTTGCACCGATAAAGGAGTATCGCCCCAATCTATTAGGGTCCATACCGCTATCCAGAAAAAAGCTATACTCTTTATTGGAAAACAGCTTATAGATGTCAAAGGCAGATAAAGATGTATGAATCTCTTCTATATAAACCTCACTCATATGGATGTCATCTCCTCCAATATATCATTGTATAGATATTTTGACCAGTATAATAATTGATATCAATTATAATTTTTATGCTTACAAACGTCAAGTGAAGCTAAATCTCTGCATTTTTATGCTAAAAATTGCAATATCATTGCTTTTATGATATTTTAAATACATAAGATGGTATCGAAAGAGCCATACTTGTATTATATTTTCATGTGAATAATTTTCTGCTTTGAGCCCATGGGGACAGGGACAGAATCAAGAATGTGCGGACGATGCATGAAATCTATAGCGAATACTATAATTATGCCTTCTTGACTTATGTCCGGAAGGTATTTTTGTTTTTGGAGGTATTTTATATGCATAAAAGAGTCACTACAGCAGCATTTAGAAAGATGAAGCAGGATAAACAAAAGATATCCATGTTGACAGCTTATGACTATCCTACTGGAAAAATCCTGGACGCCAGCGGGGTAGACGGGATTCTGGTTGGAGATTCCTTAGGTATGGTAGTATTAGGTTATGAGGATACCACCCGGGTAACCATGGAGGATATGGTCCATCATATTAAAGCAGTAAGCCGTGGCGTAGAAAGAGCTCTGGTGGTAGGAGATATGCCCTTTTTATCCTATCATATGGGAATAGAGCAAAGTGTCCGCAATGCAGGACGTATTATCCAGGAAGGACGTGCCCAGGCAGTAAAGCTGGAAGGAGGACAGGAAATTTTAGATGATATCAGAGCCATTATCAAAGCAGGGATTCCGGTCATGGGTCACCTTGGATTAACCCCACAGTCTATTCATAACATAGGAGGCTATTTTATCCAGGGTAAAACGGTTGAACAGGCCCAAAAGCTTATTCAGGACGCTAAAGCCCTGGAAGATGCCGGTGTGTTTGCACTGGTGCTGGAATGTATCCCGGCAGAGCTGGCCGACCTTATTTCCTCTCAACTTTCCATTCCCACCATCGGTATTGGGGCCGGAAAAGGCTGTGACGGACAGATTCTGGTCACTCATGACCTGCTGGGTATCTATCAAGGGAAAAGTCCCAGTTTTGTCAAGCGGTATGCTGAAATAGGAATAACGATGGAAAAAGCAGTATCTCAATATATACAGGAAGTAAAACAGGGATTTTTCCCCGGTGAAAACCAAAGTTTTCATATGGATGCTGAAATTGTAGAAAAATTATATGGAGGCGGAAATTAATGCAGATATTTAACCATATTGCTGAAATAAAAAACTATTTAAGAAAGGAGCAGAAAAATGGAAAAATCATCGGTTTTGTCCCCACAATGGGATATCTTCATGAGGGCCATCTGTCCTTGATTCGAAGAGCTGCAAACGAAAATGATATGGCTATAGTTAGTATATTTGTAAATCCTACTCAGTTTGGTCCTGCTGAGGATTTTGAACGGTATCCCAGAGACTTGCAAAGAGATGTTAATCTTGCACAGCAAGCCGGAGCTAATGTAATATTCACACCCGATGTTGCCGAGATGTACCCCCAAGGATATAAAACTTATGTGGAGGTACAAGAAATAACCAATACCCTCTGTGGTGCTTCAAGGCCCGGCCATTTTCGTGGAGTTACCACCATAGTTACTAAATTATTTAGTATTGTACGTCCTGACAGGGCTTATTTTGGTCAAAAGGATGCACAGCAAGCAATTGTAATTCAACAAATGACCAAAGATTTGGATATGGATGTAGAAATTATGGTATGCCCCATTGTGAGAGAAAAAGACGGATTGGCCATGAGCTCGCGAAATGTCTATCTCAATCCCCAAGAACGAGAGCAGGCTGTGGTCCTTTCCGAATCTCTGGCCTTGGCAAAAAAACTTATCATCCAAGGCGAAAGAGATGCTTTTAAGATAAAGGCTGCCATAGTAGATAAGATTACTCAAAAACCATTGGCCAAAATTGATTATGTTTCCATTGTAGATGCCCAAACATTAAAAGATATCCATCACATTACAAATAGAGTTTTAATTGCACTAGCTGTCAAATTTGGATCCACCCGATTAATCGATAATATTATTGTGGAGGTATGAAAATGTTTGTTGAAATGATGACTGGAAAAATTCACCGTGCTACCGTTACCGACGCCAATCTCAATTATGTGGGCAGTATCACCATTGACCCCGTACTGTTGGAAGCTGCAGGAATTTTCCCCAATCAAAAGGTTCAGGTGGTAAATAATAACAACGGGGCAAGGTTTGAAACCTACGTGATTCCCGGAGAACGGGATAGCGGCATTATCTGCCTGAATGGAGCTGCTGCCCGCCTGGTACAACCAGGCGATGTGGTGATCATTATCGCCTATGGGTGGATGGATGAAAAAGAAGCGGCCAACCATGTACCTAAAGTGGTCTTTGTAGATGAGAATAACCGTATAGTATGAAATTTGTGCTGCAAAATAAAAATCATAAAAAGCTCCCAAAATACTAATACTATAACCAAAACAAAAGTCAAAAGGTGAAAATTTATGTTTAAGAAAATAATAAAACGCATAAAATACTTGAATCACCTGCAAGCAGAACAAAAATCTGCAAACAGAAAAGAAAGGTATTTTGGAGAGCAATATATTATCCATAAAAAAATAGAAAACAATTTAACAAATCTGAGAAGTGTCCTGGGAAGAAGTAATGATGTTGTTTTTAGGGAATTTAAAATTGGCACCAAAAAGCAAATAAAAGCATTTATATGTTGTATAGATGGACTGATTGATAAAGATAAAGTTAATCAGCATATTATAAGAACTTTAATGGTTGATATCTATATTACAGATTATGATGAAAAATCATTGTCTCAGGATATTCAGACCATACTAAAGGATAATTTATTGAGCGCGATTGAAGTGAGAGAAGTAAAATCCTTTGATGAAGTTTTAATTGAAATTTTAGCCGGAGGGGTTGCTTTATTTATAGACGGCTATGATACCGTGTTTGTAATAGGCATGAGGGGCTGGGCCGAAAGAAATATCGATGAACCGGATACCGAAGCAGTTGTCCGGGGGTCCCGTGAGGGATTTACCGAAACACTCCGGACCAATACAGCATTAAAAGGAAGGTGAAGATAATTGAAAATAAAACTTCTTACCTTTATATTTTGTATCCTGTTTCTAACAGGTTGTTGGGACAGGAAAGAGCTAAATGAGCTTGGGCTGGTGCTTGCAACCGGTTTGGATAAGGATAACAATACAGGAAAGATTTCTATAACTGCCCAGGTAGTAAGACCGGGAGCATTAAAAAAGCAAGGCGGAAGTGAAGAGCCTCCCATTGAACTTGTTACAGCCAAAGGTGATACGGTATTTGAAGCAATTAGAAATATTACAAAACAGTTTGATAGAAGAGGCTACTATGCCCATAATAAAGTACTTGTTATTGATGAACAGCTTGCCAAAAGCGGACTTGACCCGTTTCTCGATTTTTTTGAAAGGTCTCAGGAAATGCGGCGCCTGGTTTGGGTGATGGTGGCAAAAAATACAACTGCAAAACAAATTTTGGGTGTAAAACACGGCATAGAAAATGTACAGGCAACTTACCTGGACAATATCATTAAGAGAAGAATAACAAATTCTGAGGTAACTGCTGTTAATTTATTGGAATTTTTGAAAAAAGTATCGGGCAGCGGTATCAATCCTATCACCGGGGTAATGGAAATTGTAGAACAAACCAATCTTCCAGCAGAAGAAAAAAAGGGTAATGCCACTAAAGGGGTTAGACTTTCAGGTACAGCTGTATTCAAAAAAGATAAACTGGTGGGATACCTCGATGATACCGAAACAAGAGGCCTTAACTGGGTAACCGGAAAGGTTAAGAGTGGGATTATTAATGTCCCTGCTCTTACTGAAAAAGATAAATTGATTGCTATTGAGATAAAAAGGGCAAACAGCAAAATAAAGCCCACAATTGATGATAATGGGAAAATTTCTTTTGCCATCGAGGTAAAAGAGGAAGGAAATATAGCTGAACAGCAAGACAAGACAGATGTTTCAAAGGTCGAAATGTTTGAGAAAATACAAAAAGAACAAATAAAAGTTATAGAGAGAGAAATAAATCATTATGTATGTACCTATAATAAAAAACAAAATAGTAGGCAGCATAATTTCACTTGTACGTCCCATGGTTTCCAAACCTAGAAAAAGAATGTATAGTACAACCAGCATAAAAATGATGAGTATAAATATTTGCGGCGTTTCCACAAGGAACGTGCTGACAAGTAGTTCACCAAAATCACGAAAATTCCGGGTGGATATATAAATAAAATATAGTCCATAAAAAAAAACAAGGGGCATACCTATAACTTTTCCAAGTAAAGCAATAATAATTTGGGCAAAATTTTTCTCTGGAAAATATTTTTGCAACCCGGTATAGAGCCATAACAATACAAACCCAATAAGCATGGCCACTAAAATAGCAATCCAAGCGTCCTGCTTTGCGTCTATTCCCAGTGCAAACAGAGTGGTACTCCCTATTTCAAAAAGCATAATCAGACAAAACAGTTGATGTTTACTAATACGCAGCATTTTAATAAACTCATCCTTTTTATGTTTTCCTTAATTATATTTTGCCCATATCTTTTATATTTTAAATCACTCTTTTAAAAATAATTCAGTCTTCCAATATCATTCTGGCAGCCGGAAAAGGTTCCAGTGCTCTAGGTAATATTCCGTGAACGCAGGCAATCAGTACTCCATAATTTACAATAGGTATATTCTGCTCCTTTGCCAGTGCCAGACGGTGCATCATCTCCCTGCGGTTAATCATACATGCACCACAGTGCACAATGAGTTTAAAGTCCTGAAGATTGTTAGGAAATCCCGTCCCGCTAAACCATTCAAATTGCAGTTCCCCTCCTATCATCTGCCGCAGCCACCTGGGAATTTTTACAGTACCGATATCGTCGGATTGGCGGTGATGGGTACATGCTTCTGCAATAAGCACTTTATCACCTGGAGATAACGATTGTATAGCTTTAGCCCCCTTGGTCAGTTCAATCAAATCGCCCTTGTGACGTGCCATTAATATTGAAAAAGAAGTCAGAGGTATATCCCGGGGCGTATCAGCTGCAACTTTAAGGAATGCCTGGGAGTCGGTAATTACTATCGCTGGCTTTTTACCCAGGTATTCAAGGGTTTCCCTCAGTTCATACTCCTTGGTAACGATGGCTATGGCATCATGTTCAAGAGTCTCCCGGATGACCTGCTGTTGGGGCAATATCAATCTTCCTTTAGGTGCTGCCTTATCGATGGGTACCACCATCACCACAAAGTCACCCGGGTTGATTAATCCGCTCAGCAGTGACATTTCCCGCTCGTCAGAGGGAGCAGCCTGTATAATTGCTTTTTTTAATGCCTCAATACCGTTACCCGTCCTGGCAGAAACTTTTATTAGATTTAAATTCAGCTTTTTCTCCCATTCCTGCTGCTGTACCCCTGTAACTTCATATATATCACTCTTATTGATCACACCTATTACTGCTATATTCTTTTCCCTGATACGCTGCATAATATCCAGCTCAAAATCGGTAACACCTGTCTGTCCATCGATAACTAACACTGCCAGTTCGGTACGATTGAGCACCTCATAAGTTTTTTCCACCCGCATCTTACCCAGAGTGCCTTCATCATCAATTCCTGCAGTATCTATAATAACTACCGGACCTAAAGGCAGAAGCTCCATCGCCTTGGATACGGGGTCAGTGGTAGTCCCCGGCACATCTGAAACCAAAGCAATAGGTTGATTGGTCAGCGCATTGATAAGACTTGATTTCCCCGCATTGCGCCGGCCAAATATGGCTATATGCAGCCGGGATGATGTCGGGGTTGTATTCATATTGCTCATGATTATTGCCCTCCTAACAAGACATTTAAAAGCTTTAATTTAACGTCGTCCAGGAATTCCTGGTTTGGTAAGCTGATACGGATCTAGTATCCTGTCTAAATCGCTCTCTGTGAAAAGTCCTGTTTCTAACGCTACCTGCCGTACCGTCTTTCCCTCACTGCGTGCCTGCTGTGCAACGGCAGTAGCCTTATCATAACCGATATGAGGACTTAAAGCAGTTGCATATACGAAACTTTCTTCTACCATTTGTTTACATCGTTCTTTGTTTACGGTTATTCCATTGATACATCTTTCAATAAAAATTGCAGCCCCTCTGTAAAGCAAATCCAGAGATTCAAAAAGATTATCTGCTATAAATGGAAGCATGGCATTAAGTTCTAATTCTCCCCCCTGAGCTCCCATGGCTATAGCATGGTCATTTACCATTACCTGGTAGGCTGCTTGCCGCACTGCTTCAGGGATTACCGGATTGACTTTGCCCGGCATGATGCTTGACCCTGCCTGCATTTCCGGCAGTCTGATCTCTCCAAAACCGGCAGTAGGTCCTGAAGAAAGGAGACGTAAATCATTGGCTATTTTAGCCAGATTCACTGCTGCTGCTTTTAGCATACCGGATACTTCTACAAATACATCGTTATTCTGCGTAGGGTCCATCATATATTCTGCACGGGCCAATCCTAAACCTGTTACATCCACCAGTTTTTCGATCACCAGATATATATATCGCTTTTCTGCATTAAGCCCTGTACCCACGGCCGTTCCACCCATATTGACCTGCCGGAGGCGCTCTTCTGCTTTATATATTCGCCAGCGGTCCCTCGAAATGGCCTGGGCATATGCACCGAACTCCTGCCCCATCATGACCGGCAGGGCATCCTGCAGCTCTGTACGTCCCATTTTAATGATGCCGGAAAATTCTTCTTCTTTTCTCTGCAGGGCAGTTTGAAGCTCGGCAAACTTCTCACTTACCGGTTTAAGTAATTTAAGCGCAGCTATGCGTACAGCTGTCGGAAATACATCATTGGTAGACTGGCTCATATTCACATGATTTAAGGGATGCACCATGGAGTAATCTCCTTTTTGACCACCTAATAACTCAATAGCACGGTTGGCAATAACCTCATTTGCATTCATATTTGCAGATGTTCCGGCTCCACCTTGTAGTGCATCTACTACAAATTGATCATGTAATTGTCCTTCCATGATCTCCTCACAGGCATGGACAATAGCTTTCCCGATATGCTTATCCAACTGCCCCGTCTCTATATTAGCCATTGCCGCTGCTTTTTTTACAACTGCCAGAGCTTTAATTAATTCCTTATGAATACCCCTTCCGGTTAAGTAAAAATTTTCAAAGGCACGCAGGCTGTGTATACCGTAATAGGCATCAGCCGGTACTTGTTTCTCTCCAAGCAAATCATGTTCTATCCTGTAATCCATTCTCTCCCTCCACCAATCAAATGCAGAATTCAAAAATACAAATCCCTCTGTCCCTCTTCAATTAATTTGAGCTTTTCAACGGTAGCCTGTTTCAGTTCTACATCCTCAATCTCTTCCAATGCCTTTTGGATAATCTCCTCTCCTATTGCTCTATCTTCCGGTGTCCCATAGTCGATTAAATTTTCTTTGAATGTTAAAACAGCATTAGGCTGGCAGAAGGTATGTATTTCTCCTTCTCTTGCTAATTCCATAAAATGTTCTCCGGTACGGCACCTTCTATAACAAGCTGTACAGAAGCTGGGAATATATCCGGAACTGCAAATGGCCTTCACCATCTGATTAAGTGACCTGTGGTCAGTAGTATAGAACTGATCGGACTTTTCTTCTTCATGCCCATATCCTCCGGGACTGGTTTTCGATCCGGCACTTATCTGAGATACCCCAAGACTGAGTAATTCATCCCTTAATGCAGCACTTTCACGAGTGGATAGGATAATTCCTGTATAAGGCACCGCTAGTCTTAATACGGCCACCAGCTTTTTAAAATCCCTATCATTCATCGGATAAGGAGCTTCTTTTAAAACTGAACCAAGCGCAGGACGTAAGCGGGGTACAGATATTGTGTGAGGACCGACACCATATTTATTTAATAAATAATCAGAATGTTCGAGCATTGCCAGTACTTCAAATTTATAATCATATAAACCTAACAAGGCTCCAATTCCCAAATCATCGATACCTGCTTCCAGCGCTCTCTCCATTGCAGTCAACCGCCATTCATAATCAGCTTTTTTCCCTGCAGGATGCATTTTCTTATAGGTATCCCGGTGATAGGTTTCCTGGAAAAGCTGATAGGTGCCTATTCCGGCTTTTTTGAGTTTTCCGAATTCTTCTACCGTCATGGGGGCGGCATTTACATTGATTCTCCTTATATCACAACTTGCATAAATGGCTGCCAATGCGTCGGTAATATGGTCGATATGTGTTTTATTTTTATCTTCTCCACACACCATCAATATTCTCTTATGGCCTTGTTTTTCAATCTCTTTAGCTTCATTGACAATTTCATCAACTGTAAGCGTTTTTCTGTGAAGTTCTTTATTTGCAGCTCTAAAGCCGCAGTATAAGCAGTTATTGTTACATTCATTACTTGTATATAGAGGTGCAAACAATACGATTCTCTTTCCATATATTTTTTCCTTCACATATTTTGCAGCCTTAAACAAGTCTTCGAGTAAACTGTCTTCTTCTATATTCAGCAGCTTCGCTGTTTCCTCTAAAGTAAGCCCCTTACATTCTCTTGCTTTTAAAATCAACTCGCTTATTTCTTCTTTACTTGTGACACTATTTTCAGATAATAATTTACTGATTTTACCTTCATTAATAAGTTCCATAATTATCTCCTTTCATTGCCAGTCTGTAATTCTCCATTCTGCATTCTCGATTAAAAACAAAGCGCTCCCCCTGACGACGCAGAAAGAGCGCATAATATCCCTAATACAATATTACCTCCTTCCCCTCCGAATAAGACTTATTCCCATACGTCAGGTTATAACGGCAAAACTCCCTCCGGGACAGAATATTCTAACCCGTCAGGATAGTATGAAATTGACAAACAATTAACAATTATATTATATGACTTTTCCTTTATAAATGCAATATTTTTATATGGGAAGGGCGTATATTTTTTAGTTGAAGAATATTATTAACAGGCTCTAAGCCTTTTCGCAACGTTCTTTCCATAATATTCATCAACTAAATTAAATGCACGTTTTTTATATTCTTTTATATTCTCACTTCGTGTCTCTTACGCTTATACACCAGTAAAGTTACCAGCTTAAAATATGCCAATATTACTCCGCTGATAAACCATCCTCCGATCATAGACACCAAAGGACCGAATGCAGCTACGAGATACTGACTGATCATTAACGCCGCAAGGGTAAGAACGAATAGTCCCCAAAAATACTTTTTTCCTAATTTCACGCTGGTTCCTATTGCTTCCAGTGGTCCCATATCATCCACCACTACTGCGATGGTCCATGCATTAAAGTATACTCCAGCCAGGACCCCGATAAAAATCAACCCCCATCCGGCTGTGAGAATCCCTACAGTAAAGGTATATAATATGAGCAGCACCAGTATAGGAATTGATAAAACAAAAAGAATTATATGAAAAAGCAGTGTACCAACAAAAACCCTAAAGAAGTACCTTTTAATTCCGTTAAAAAAATATGATGCCCTTGGTTTAATTCCTTCTGCTGCAATCTTATAGAGGTTAACACTACCTACCTCTATCATCACACCTACTATTGTAAAAAATAGATATATCGCTATCCCGCCTATAATAATAGGCAATATAATTACCAGAAAATTATTTGTATTATTGAACACATTTTCTAAATCTCTGCCATGTCTTATGAAAAAAATTACTGTTATAACAAACAAACATATAAAGAATAATATATTAATTCCGGCATTAACAAGTATGGGTATAAATACACCTTTATTTTTACTTGCAATTTCCAATCCTTTTTTACAATCATCCATTATTTCATCAAACCACATTATGGAAGCACCTCCCCTTCTGCCAACTGCTGCAATTGATTAAACCCATCATTATATGCTATAAAAATAACCAGCGAGAAAAATATTTCAAAAATCATCTTGATTAAAGCGCCTATCGCAGCAGCAACAGCAATAACAGGAGTAAGAACCGCTATAACGATTCTAACAACTTTTATGACATTCTCCAGAACTTCCTGCTGATTAGGAATAAAACCAGAATCAAAGGATGGTGGGACATTATCTGGTCCAAAAGGGGGTGAAATTTTATCGGCACGTTGTGTCCAACGGGACGTATTGCCTATATTCCCTCCAAAGCCTCCACCCGCTTTTATAAAGGACCAGTGAATCAACTGTAGGACTGTAAGCGGGAAAAAATGCTTTTTTGCAAATTTAAAGCTATCACCGATGGCAGTAAATAGTGTCGAATCATTCATTACCAGAGAAACTTTCCACATGGTGAGAAATATATTTATTATTATGGGTATTACTGCAAACCCTACGGTTAATGTAAGCATTCCTGCAATAAAGTAAAAAGGTAAAAATACAATCCAGGCAGCGAATATTAAAAGGTCACCAAACAGGAAGTTAAAAAAGTATTTTCTCACGCCTTCCCAAAAATCCTCTTGCACACTACTGCCAACCGTTACACATTGTTTGTACATGTTATATAGGCCTGCTTCAACAATATGTGAAAGAATAATATATATTGCAATTACAGCAATAAGTCCCGCTCCAACAGAAAATACAACCGGAAATATTCGTGTAAGTTTGATATCTCCTCTTATTAACCTATAGAAATCATCTCTACCAAGCCATATAAATAATTCTACGCCTATACCGATAATCATTAATAATTTTATAATGATAAGTATAATCTGCGGCTTATAGAGATCTTTATTATGTCTATTGATATGAAAAGCTTTCTTAAAGTAGTCAAAAATTTGATATGTCCCCTTCATCATTTCCCACCTCTAACTTTTAAAAAACCTTTGTACAACTTACATGTTAATTAATTATACGCATATTATTTTATTTTGTCTTAATATAAAAGATATTTTTTATATACTTTCTTCTTGGACAATAAAAAAAATGAGACTGATACTAAAGTGAATCCTTATCACTTAAGTTCAATCTCAATCATAATCTTAATCTTTTACAGATACTATCTCGCCACTTTTAACATCTATACTTATAACCCAATATCCCTGTGCCCCTATAGCAGATTTTTCCCCTTTTTTAGGAATCCAGTAGGCATAAGCTTGTGCATAAAGTAAGGGATGGGGTTCAACACCGTATCTTGAAGGTATAGCATAAGAAATGTACTGTACACAACGCTCCTTATCTTCCTTTACGCCGAAAAGATAGTGACCATATCTGTGAACTGTATTCATTACATAGGGATTGTAAAGGAAAAAAGCTGTATTATAATTTGAATAAATATTATTGAGAATAAAAGAACAATCGTTTAATATCCACCATCTATACCCCATATCTCCATTTGCAAAAGGCTCTTCCTGCTTCATATATCTGGATAGCTGCTTGATGATACCGCTGAGTTCCCTATGAGCTGCATTATCCACCCTATTTTCTTGATTGCAAACATTGTAATTTTCGTTGAAAGCCTGGAGAGTTTTTTCTATATATTGCTGTTCAGCCTCCCATCCGGCATCTTTCTGGCTATTGTCTGCATGCTCCGTATCAATTTCAGA
The DNA here is from genome assembly GCF_002252565.1 of Petroclostridium xylanilyticum. Classification (NCBI taxonomy): domain Bacteria; kingdom Bacillati; phylum Bacillota; class Clostridia; order Eubacteriales; family Oscillospiraceae; genus Petroclostridium; species Petroclostridium xylanilyticum. The sequence goes on along the minus strand of NZ_NPML01000029.1, from coordinate 117,584 downwards.
ATTACCCGTCTCTAGCTTCATATCTTCATTCTTTGACTGTACCTCATCCACAGATGTTTCCGCTGGATTATTTTGTCCTAAATCGTTACCAGCTTCCCGATGCGAATCTAGACCTATGCCTTCCACTACAGCTGCGTCTTTATCTTTATCTGTATCCACACGTGTATCCTGATCTGAATCTAAATCTGAGTCTTGTCCAGTGTTCCATACAAATCCTATAGGAAACTTCTTTCGTTCTTCTTTCTGTAAAGGAGGTTCATCCGCTGCCTCACCCTTCTCATGCATTTCTTCATCCTGTTGTCCAGGCTGTTTCATAAATAGGCCTTTCCAGTTCCAACTCTGGGTTTTGAATCCTGCCAGTGGGAAGGTTTGCAATCCATTTTCCATTATAGTATCCTTACAGATAACCACAACCGTATCAAGTTGCGCCGGATCCACCCCTATCTTTTGCAAGTCATTCTTACTGAATTCATGAGTAAGATCTCCATTGCCGCCTTTAAGTTCTATAGTTCCCAAATATAAAGGTTCTGCTTTCGGCTGCAAACTGGAAAGCAAATAAGCTTTTAAGACTTTGCTTTCTTCGATTAGTCCAATATTCTGAACATGTACCAGAGCCTTACCTTTGTTATCTTTTATCTCCAGCTTTAAATATCCTGTCGGTTTTCCAGACTTTCCAAATCCTTTATCCTCTTCCCGCATCATAATAAATAATCTATTGTAATTCGAGTTTTTGATCAAAAAAATCCCTCCTCATAAATTCCGATCTTTTCTATTCTTCTATAGTATATATATGAGGAAGGATATAAAAGTTGAATTATTTTTTAACTATAAAAGGTAGAATATTTTAAATATCCTACCTTTTGTTTTTTAATCCATCTAATATCCACACTACGAATACTACTAATGCTATAAAACATGCCGCTGAAATTATCTGCGCAACGGTTCTACTAGTATCAAACATATCAAACATAGTATTAAGATTACCGATAAGTTACTACGCCAGCAGAATCAATATTCATTCTAATACTCATCCATTCAGACCATGCAATTCCGCCAACTAATGCATACTGCCCATGTACTTCACATTTTGCAGCAGCTGCATCATTTTCAATAATGGATGATCCGAGGGCTGATAAACTACCAGTAGACCATGCGTCATGCCAGCAAGAATTAATATGTACTTTATATCTACTCACATAAGTAACGTCTGCATAACAATATAACTTCGCCACTGTTACTCCAAGATATCTATATGTTTTAGAAACACTTTCAGTACGTCTTGAACTGTTTGTCGTTATTGCTACAGATTTTTCATCATTCAGAGAAATAATTGATTCATATTTATACTCTATTTCGCTACCATCACCAAATTTAATTACAACTACAGGATTTTTACTTGAAAGCTCTAGATTATTTGATGTAATTTTTTCTTCCACTTTATTTTTATCAAAAATTTCAAGATTCTTGATAATTTCAATTGACTTTTTATCACCTTTTTTTGCTTTTTCAATGATTGAGGCAGCTTTTCTAATATCATCTTTATCATCTTTATCATCTTTATCCTTTTTATCAATATTTACACTAGCAAAAGCAACTGAATTTAGAAATATAAAAGACATTGTAGCCAGTGATAAAAATTTTATTATTTTAAAACTAAATTTCATAAATTGTATCATCCTTTCATCAGTTATTTTTTATACTAGCACCATTGCCTACTTGCTGTAGTAGTTCTCCCTAAATTTACTTTTTTAAATCGTAATAACGTCATACTAATAAGCCAATGGCATTTCCCCCCGTCATATTTTAGTTAGTGTCAAAAGTATTAGTATACTTTTAACCTCTAACCTTTGATTTTATTGGTTTTTTTTAAATTTAACTTATTACACCCCAAAGCGCAGGATAATCCTAGTACTTCCTTGTAATTAAGTTCTAAATACCAAACTAGTTTAGTACTCTGCTTATTATATCACACCACTCCCATTTTTCAATAATTTTGTAACGAAATGGGAGTAAAATGTAATGAAAATTTTTATGTACCATTTCATTACATTTTGCACCCATTTCCATTACTCATCACCGCCTTCATCAACTCTTGTTAAGACGCTCTCATCCAGCCAGGGCCTCTTGTTGAGGTATATGACTATTACAAATATACCTATGGCTACCGACCGTCCAAAGGCAATCAGGGCACTTTGAGGATAGCCTGCATATGGAGCTTTGAATTCTTCCATGATGTTTTGTATAAGATAATTAATGACAAAAAAACTTGTAGTTTTTCGAATTTATTAAAGAAACAAAGGGGGACTTTACCATGACAAACAGAAAAAATGTTTTACGGGCCCTACGGAGGGATAACCCGGAACGTGTACCTTTTGAATTTGTTTTATGCCCGTCATATATTGAAGAATTTAAAAGAAAGACAGGTTCACAGGATTACCTGGAGTATTTCGGATTTCCAATCCGTTATGTAGCGTTAAATAAAACCAAAAAGAAAACTGACTTTTCAAAATACTATGACAGCCTTCCACCTAATGCAGAACCGTTAAACTGGAACCCCGAATGGGGTGTAATGGGCATCCAGGGCTCTATCGCTCATTTTCAGGAAATGCTCCATCCTATGGCGAAATTTGAGACGGTTGAAGAAGTTCTTGAATATCCTTTCCCTGATTTTAATGAAGACTACCGCTGGGAAGGTGTACCGGAAAAAGTGCAGGAATTGATTAATAATGATTTAATTGCTGTAGCTTTCATGCAGATGACGCTCGTAGTGCTTTTCAGTGATTTCGCACCGTTCTTTCCACCATATTTAAGCTTGCACAATAGGCTAAAATACTCTTTTTTATAGGAATTTTCAACTTTTTAAATCAATGCTCTTGCTTCTTCGATAACACAAGATGTTTGGTAAAAACTTTTATCAAAATTTACAGTTTCGTTAAAAATACCGCATACATAAATAATTTTATTTATGTATACGGCCTATTTATATAGCTAAAAGCATTATCAAATTTTATTTAAACTGAGGCAGATAATCCTTTTCTGCTTCAAACATCTCATCAACCATAGCACGAATCTCGTCCATATCCAGGATGGTTGAAGTTAAGGGATCCGTCATAATGGCATTGTAAATAAGCTCTTTATCCCCGGCCAGGCATCCCTTTACTGCCAGTTCCTGTACATTGATGTTGGTGCGGTTCAAGGCAGCCAGTTGCGGTGGCAGTTCACCAATCACTGTAGGCTGTATACCGTTTTTATTCACCAGGCAGGGTACTTCTACCACACAACCCTGGGGCAGGTTGGTAATTAATCCTTTGTTTTCAACATTACCGTTGATTACGGTAGGTGTTCCTGTTTCTATTGCATGAATAATGTATGCACCGTATTCATGGGTCCTGTTAACTTCTACCTTATTTGCATCAACAATCTTGTTCATATCTTCATAAAAAGTACTAGCTAACCTCTGGCATCGATGGAGATAAGAACCTTCATCATCCTTTAGCCATGAATCTATTCCTTTAATCTTGTCAATCCATGCATCTTTTTTTCTAAAATACGGCACATATTCGGACATATGATAACTGGATTCGGTTACAAAATATCCAAAATGCTTTAAAAATTCGAACTTGGTGATATCCTGGTTATACACGGCAGGGTCATTATATTTTTCCTTAATTAAAGGATAGGCGTCCTTGCCATTCCACTTGTATTCCAGGAACCATGCCATGTGATTGATTCCGGCACATTTATAGGAAATCTCCTCGTAAGGCGCACCTATGTACCGGGCAATATCCTCCGATGTACCCTGTACACTGTGGCATAATCCTACATTTTTAATATTGGTAGCAGCATTTAATGCCCAACAATTCATTGCCATCGGATTGACATAGTTTAAAATCAAAGCATCAGGACACAATTCCTCGATATCCTTGCAAATATCCAGAAATACCGGAATGGTTCTCAGTGCCCTGAAAACGCCTCCGGGGCCCAGCGTATCTCCAACTGCTTGTTTGATGCCATATTTCATAGGAATGGCCACATCATATTCGTATACATTGACACCTCCTACCTGTATCATAAGGATAACGTAATTTGCATCTTCCAGCGCCTGTCTCCGGTCAGTAGTAGCTTCAATAGTAGCATTAAAGCCTTCTTGAGCAACTACTTTATGGGCCAGCTTGCTAATCATATCCAATCTTCCCTCGTCGATATCCATAAGAGAAATAGTACTTCCTGATAATTCAGGAAAAGAAAGAATATCCACTATTAAATTTTTTGCAAAAACAATACTTCCTGCACCGATCATAGCAATTTTTGCCATGCCTGTTCCCCCTCCTTATAATTTAATTCTAATACTATAAATATGAAAAGTGAAAGAACATTTTAAGAATCTTTACTTTTCTCAAAAATAAATGTCAGAAATTCTAACTTTTTTTAAACCTAAAATGGTATTTGCCTTTGTCTTATCACCCCTTTACTGCCCCCATTGAAATGCCTTTTATAAAATATTTTTGCATTGCGGTAAAGAAAATAATAATTGGCAGGGTTGAAATAATAATTGCCGCAAATGCAGTGCTAAGATCACTCCTATATTGTTCAAATAAGTGAAACTGCCTGAGAGTTAGTGTCTTTAAAGCCATCTTCTGTAAAAACAGGAAAGGCATTAAAAAATCATTCCAGATTTGAAAAGACTGGAGTATCGCAAGGGTTGCAGCTGCCGGCTTCAATAGTGGAAATATAATACGCCAAAAGCTCCCAAATACAGAACACCCGTCTATCAAAGCTGCTTCTTCCAATTGCATAGGCACAGTTTTCATAAAGCCGGTCATCATAAATACTCCAAAAGGTAATCCGGTCGCTGTATAGAGAAATATTACACCCGCAAGATTATTCACAAACCCCAGCCTTTTTCCTACGATATAAAGTGGAACTAAAATTGCCTGATATGGTACTAATATCCCTAATATAAAATATAAGTATGATGCTTTATATATTTTGCTGTTTCTTCTTGCAAGCGAAAAAGCTGCCATACCACTTAGTATTATAATTAAAATTACTGCAAAAGTAGTAATGATAAAAGTATTTCCCAGGCTTCTAAAATAATCTATCTTTTTAACAGCAGTAAGGAAATTCCCAAAAAACAATTTAGTGGGTAATTCAATGGGCGAAGTATTAAATTTATCCTGTGTGTCTTTAAACGCGTAATTAATGGTTATATACGTAGGTACAAAGTAAAAAAGTATAACAACAGTCATTATGACTTGTAGAATCAAAGTGTTGGCAGTATATTTCTGTTTTTCTTTCATCTATAACTGCACCTCTCTTTCTCTTAACACTTTTAATTGAATAACTGCAATTAAAAGCAAACCGATAAGTAATATGACAGAGAGGGCTGAAGCATATGCGGACCGCTGTGCACTAAATGCCGATTTATAGATATACATTACGATAGACTCCGATGTGTGCCCCGGTCCTCCTCCTGTGGCCGATAGAATGAGGTCATATACTTTTAAACTACCCGTTGTAATTCCGATAATGCATACTGTAATTGCAGGGGCTATTAGTGGCAGTGTTACATGCAAAAATTTATGATATCCTCTTGCACCATCTACAGTACTTGCTTCATACAGCTCCTTTGGGATAGACTGCAGTGCTGCAAGATAAATCAACATCCAGTATCCTATCCACTGCCAGTTATTAGTAATCACTAATCCCATTAAAACAGTATCAGGACTTCCAAAAAGGTTAAAATTTATATTGGTCTTTAAAATATCATTTAAAGCCGGTAATACCTCTGAATATAATCTGGACCATATAAATCCGCACAGTATCGGACTTAATAATGCAGGAGTAAATATAATAGTCCTAAAAAACTTTTTAGCTTTAATGCTGCTGTCAAGGGCTATTGCAAACAACAACGCAAAAATATTTTGAACAATAGTATTAAAAATTGTAAAAAGTACGGTAAATTTTAATGAAGCATAGAATCTTCCATCTTTAAATATATTGATATAATTAGAAAAACCAATAAATTTTTTCACCTGGGCCAATCCATCCCAATCGGTCATTGAATAATAAATTCCTATTAATGTTGGTATGATCATACCTACTGTAAAAACTACCATGGCAGGAATCAGCAGTATCATATACTGGAATTCGTTTACAATAGAGTATTTACGCAGGGAATTGTTTTTCATTCCTCATTTCACACTCCCTTATTTTAGTAATGAGGGAATATACCTTTAGAAATATATTCCCTCATTGAATAAATACACTTTTTTCTTAATTCAGTTTTACCTTATCTTTATATGCATCTGCAGCTTTTAAAGCTTCATCAAGGGTCTTCTTACCAAATAGCCACTCTGTAATATACCTTGAATACTCTTCCTGATATGGCCATAGAATCTGTGTATTGCCAATGCTGACATCTACAATCTGGTTATTATTCTTGTAATTATCTATATCTTTCAGGACTGGAGATTTTGTGCTTGGCATAACATCTTTTAACAGGCTGTGAGTTTTTAAGTTATCTATACAAAATTGGGCGAGTTTTTTATCAGTAGCTACTAGTTCAAGAACTTTTAAAACTTCTTCAGGGTGCTTTGTTTTAGCACTTGCCGCAAATGTATGATCAGGTTCGAATATTAATTTTGCACCTGGATCTTTACCCGGGAATGGGAAAATACCATAATCCAATTCCGGGTTTACTGCTTCTATATTGGTTATGCTCCATGTACCAGTTATGTTCATTGCAGCTTTGCCTTTTGCAAAGAGTTCATCACTTTTTGTTAATTCTATAGAATATGTGTCTTTAAAGGTATATTTATATACATCCTTAACATGCTCAAACACGGCTCTATACTCTGGTGATTCAGCAAATGAAACTTTTCCTTCGTATAAATCGTAGCCCCATCTTGGATTCTTATTAAATACTTCAGACATTGCAAACTGCATTGTGATGTTTCCAATATTCCAGTTATCTTTAAAATGAGTAGCAAACGGCGTGATACCTTTTGACTGTAATTTTTCTGCAATCTGCATTAATTCATCGTAAGTCTTGGGTATTTCAATACTGTTCTCAGCAAATATTTTTTTATTATATAGAACACCCTGATAGAGTGCAGTATATGGAATACCGTAATCTTTACCCTCTACCTTAATCGCTTCAGTAGCCGCTTTGGGCAGGTCCTGCATGAACGGCTTTCCCGTTAATTCCATAAGATGTCCGGCCTTTGCATATTTAGGTATATCCTGTCCTTTAAAATCAATTAGATCCGGAACCTCATTTGCTGCAATCCTTGTCTGTAAAGTCGGGTGCATAGTATCCCAGTTAACCATTTCAAGTTCAAGCGTTACGTTTGGCATTTTTTCTTTTACAAGTTCTACCAATTTATCTGCATAAGGTACACCTTCATTATTGTACCAATTAAAAAATTTAATGGTGACCGGTTCTGCCTGCTTTTTTGGCTCTTCCTTTTTCTCTTCTGTCGCTTTGGTAGTTTCACCAGATTGTTTTTGACCACCACATCCAGCTAGTAAACTTAAGACAAGCATGGACACTACTAAAATACATAGAAACTTTTTCATCTTTCATCCTCCTATTTCTAATTTTCTAGAGTACTCTAGTGATGTTTTTATTATAACAGCAAAATATCTCTTAAAAATAGGATTATTTTGTGAATAATACTTGTACTATTTTGAAATGTCTAGGAAAAATTCTCTTGGACTTTTTCCTGTATACTTTTTGAAAATCCTGTTAAAATAAGCATAATCCTCATAACCTACCAGAGCAGCAGCTTCACTTATCTTTATCTTTTGATTTTTTATTAACTCTACAGCCTTCTCCATTCTTATTTTTGAAATATAATTTGTAATATTCTCCCCTGTTTCCTGTTTGAATGCCCTGGATAAATAGGTACTCTCTATATGAAAAATATCCGCCAGCGACGATAAAGACAGATCAAAAAAGAAATTTTTATCAATATACTCCTTGATATCCATTACGACTGCTCTTATATTTTTACTGCTTTTCTCTAGCGCAGTAAAGTTCTTTATATTTTTTAGCAGGTTTTGCATTGCTGAATTCAAACCGTCATAATCGCAGTTCTCAATTGTATTTTGAACCTCGCTTAGCTCTTCAGCGCATGTTTCATCAAAATTGATACCAAACTCGCTTACTTTTTTATTTATAATAGACATCAACCTGGAAACCTTATGCCTAACTTCTCCCAAAGTTATCCTTTCAGGCGCTCTATTTTCAAAAACAATCATATTGAAAGTTTTTAGCATTTCTTTTTCATTACACGAATCCAGGGAATACACAAAAATTTTCTCTTTATCAAAATCAATTCCTTTTTTTATATTATCTTTAAATACATTATCATATCTCATTATAATGCCGGATTTCCGGAAAGGTTTGTTATCTAGGGATATTTTTGACCTTTCATAAGCTTTCTTAATATTTTTCAAATTATTCATTATACTGCTTATACCAATATCTATTTCTCCATCTATAAAACACCGCAAATTATTCAAAAGCTTGTGAAACAAATGAGACTGTTCACTGTCTGCTGCACTGTCCAGGACAATGATAATTTCATTCATGCTGTTAAGATTGTGAAACACTAGATGCCCCTTACCATTGAATATTTCATTAACAATATTTTTAATACCATACACCAGCAAGTGCATATCATCTTTAAAATATTGTGATACAATAAATCTATAATCATTTATTTTTACGGCAGCCAGGATATAATTGGCATAATTGAATGTCAATCCAAAACTTTTTAATTTAACAAATAACTCAGTGTTATCCATCACCCCATTATAGATTGCCTGACTCAGGGTACTATCAATGATGATGGAAGCTGCTTGAGTTAATTTTGACCTTGTATCAATTTCATTGATTTGTTCAACCAGGCTACGGTCAACTTTCTCTACCACCTTAATTAATACATTGATTAAGTCCATCTTTTTAATCGGTTTCAAGAGATAATCAGAGGCTCCTAAAATCATAGCACCCCTCACATAATCAAACTCATCATATCCACTAATCACAATCGTTTGGATTTTATAATTATTTTTATTTATCTCTTCAAGCAGCTTTATGCCGTCCATAAAAGGCATTCTGATATCAGTAATAAGTATGTGAGGTTTTGTTTCAGCAATTAGTTGAATTGCATGGCTGCCATCCTCCGCCTCACCTACTATTTGCAACCCCATCTCTTCCCAGTTGATAATATGTTTTATATCTTCTCTTGTCCAATATTCATCATCAGCAATCAACACCTTGTACATCTTTTTCATCTCCATCAGTTGAAATTATTCTCAAGATTTTGAATTTGAAATATTATCTTTAGACTGGATTGGTAATTTCATCTTTACCAGGGTACCTTTCCCTCTTTTGCTGTAAATATTAAGACCGAACTCATTTCCGAATAGTATACGCATCCTATTGTTAACATTCAGTATTCCTATCGAACCATTCATACCTAGTGTAGTAGAATCCTTGTTTGATAAAAGAAATTTTATATTTTTAAGTTTACCTTCTTCCAACCCAATTCCATTATCAATAACCAAAATGTATATTTTATCTTCCCTGGCATAGATCTGTATCTTTATTAATTTCTTTCCAGCTTTGCTCATTAAGCCGTGCTCAATGGAATTTTCTACAAGTGGCTGTAAAATTAGTCTGGGTACTGCATACTCATACAGGTCTATATTGCAGCATACTCTAACGTTGAATTCTTTATTAAATCTGATATTCTGGATGTATAGATAATTTTTAACATGTGTTATTTCCTCATAAATTGTAGCGAGATTTCCTTTCATGTTTATACTGTACCGAAACATATCCGATAAGGCAGCACACATATCACTGATCTTGTTTATCTTCTGGGACCTTGCTATACTTCCCATCACCTGCAGCGTATTATAGAGAAAATGAGGATTGATTTGTGCTTGAAGAGCCTTTAACTCTGCCTCATTTTTTAGAAATGTAGCTTTGTATTCCCTGATGATTAAATCATCAATTTTTGCAAGCATTGAATTAAAGCTATTTGCCAGTTTGCCAATTTCATCATTACTTTTTAAATTTGCCCTTACCGATATATTCCCTTTTTCTACTTTTTCCATTGTATCCATTAGTGTTTTAACAGGTGCGGTCACCGTAATTGACAGAAAATAAGATAACACCAATACTATTACACTAAGAAAAATAACTGTTAAAACAAGCGTATTAGTAGTATGTCCAAGATTCTCCTGAATAGATTGCATAGAAAAGTAGTTAACCAAGTCAAGCTCGTATTTAGGGACTTTCTTAACCACAGATATTTTATACCTTTTACCCATATCATTACTATTTGATATCTTTGCCAACGGATTGGCGGTATGATTTTTATAAAGAGAACTATCAGTACTGTAGATAATGGTATGATTAGAATGTTGTAGCCATATGGCCTGATTTCTGTATATATGATATCTGTTAAAAATCTTTGCTAAGTTTGAATCATCAATATCTACAAGCATAATACCCAAAGATTTGTTTTTGAATATTTGATTGATTTTAACACCCAGCCTTAAGATATTTTTATTTAATTTTTCGTTAAAGTATGAATCAATAAAAACTTGCGAGTCGGGAGCCGACATATATTGAAGAATAGAGTCTGATTTTATACCTTTAGCCTCACTAATAATGTCGGTAAAATAATAACGGTGAATTGGTTTATATGAACTTACCAGTTCTCTATTACTTAAATAGATATATATTCCAAGAATATTTTCATTATAATCAAACTTATCTAAAAATAATTTCTGGGCGAGATTCGCTAAAAATTCCTTCTCATTACTCCTTCCTTCCGATAATGATTCAAGAAAACTCATTTCATTTTCGTAATTATAAATAGAAACTAAGTTCATCTCTAAATTACGCAAATATTGATATATTTTTTCATTTAAATCATCCATCATTCTATCATTTGTTAGGAGTGTTTCATTATACATCAAATATGCGGATGATTTAAAAGAAACGATACTTTGTATAACCATAGAAATAATTGCAGGCAAAATAGCCACAATAATAATTTTATTTTGCAGGCTTTGATTTCTAATAAGGGCTAAAGTTTGTAGTACCCGGTCAATAATAGTTTCTTTTAACTTCATAAAGCATCCACCTTTATGTATCATCATAAAATTCTAACTTTATTTTTCAAACCCTACAAATCTGTCTGTTTTTCTCCGGTATTCCACGGATGTCACACCCGTATGCTTTTTAAAGAGATAAGTAAAATACTACCTGCTATTCATGCCAATATAATAAGACTTTTTAAAGCAGGGTAGACTTCATCAGAGTCCTTTAATAAAAACTTATATCTTTATTACTATATAGTATTAAAAAACCTGGTAATCAAATAAGTTAACAATAAATATAAGGCATCTACTATTGTCTTTACTAGTAAATGCCTTACAAGGCTATAATTATTATTTATTTTTGTCCATAATAAGCATTCGCGCCGTGCTTTCTTAAGAAATGCTTATCAAGCAAGACCTGGTCAATTGGTTTAATTCCTGGCGTCAAAGCAAAAGTATGGAATGCCATCTTTGCTGCTTCTTCCATCACTACAGCATTGTGAACCGCTTCATGGGCGTCCTTTCCCCATGCAAACGGCCCGTGGTTATTCACCAGGACTCCTGGAATATAGGAAGGATTTATATCTTTAAAGGTTTCTACGATCACATTGCCTGTTTGTTTTTCGTATTCTCCTTCGATTTCTTGTACTGTCATTTTACGGGTACATGGTATTTCTCCATAGAAATAATCGGCATGGGTAGTACCCAATGCGGGAATTCCCCTTCCGGCCTGTGCCCAACTTGTGGCCCACGGTGAATGGGTATGTACAATACCGCCTATGTCAGAAAATGCCCTGTAAAGTACTACGTGGGTAGGTGTATCAGACGAAGGCCTTAGTTTTCCCTCTACCTGGTTTCCTTCCATGTCAAGGACAACAAGATGTTCCACTTTCAATTCATCATAGGGTACACCGCTTGGTTTGATCACAATTAAACCCTTTTCTCTATCTATTCCGCTTACATTTCCCCATGTAAAAGTTACCAGGCTATATTTGGGTAAATCCAGGTTTGCCAGCCACACTTGCTCTTTTAACTCTTTTAACATTTTTCCACCTCGATTACAAAATAGTGGGGAGTGAGGAGTGGATAGTGGGGAGCATGTTTTTCAGTCTGATTACTGATTTACTCCCCACTCCTCACTATCCACTTTACTTAAATGGGTTTTCATCCTTGTAGAGCATTGACGCAGGCTGATTGAAAGCAACATCTTCTACGCCCAGCATTTTCATTGCTGCAAACAACACTTTGCCCGCGTGCTTAAATGCAATCCCGGCATGATGAGGATAATTTTTGGCGATTAAAACATGCCTGTAGAATCTGGCCATTTCACTGACAGCAAAAACTCCTATGCCGCCAAAAGATCTTGGATCTATGTCAAGAACCTCACCCTGGGCTATATAGCTTCTGAGCTTGCAGTCAGCAGTACTTTGCAGCCTGAAGAGAGTAATATCGCCAGGTCTTATCATACCTTCCAGGGTACCCCTTGTGATATCGGGCTCCTTGTCAGGCTCCAGCAATCTATGCATAATTAACTGGTATTTCATTGAACAATTCTTCATACAGCAGCTTGGAGTATTCCCGCAGTGGAATCCCATAAACAGGTCATTGGCCTTATAAGCACCTGCTATTTCTTTGTTGTTTTCATACATATCCTTCGGCACGGTATTATTGATGTCAAGAAGCGTTGCCGGGAGGTTTGTAGCACAAGTGATGATGTATTCGCTTAATGCTCCATAGATATCGGTTTCACAGGCAATAGGTATGCCCTGTGAAGCAAATCTTGAATTTACATAGCACGGTACAAAACCAAACTGTGTCTGGAAAGCCGGCCAGCATTTATTTGCAAATACTGCATACTCGGAAGCGCCAAGATTTTTTTCCATCCAATCTTTAAGCGTTATCTCATACTGGGCAAGCTTTGGCAATATTCCAGGATACCCGTTTCCGTCGGCAAGCTCTTCCTGCATTTCTTTAACAACTTCAGCAATTCTGGGGTCATCCTTGTGATTGTTAAAGCTTTCAAATAAATCCAGTTCGGAATTTTCCATAATCTCAATTCCGAGATCATACAGCGGCTTTATTGGCGCATTACATGCAAGAAAATCCTGTGGTCTTGGTCCGAAACTGATGATTTTAAGCTTTTTAAGACCAAGAATCACCCTGGCAATATCTTCAAAATCAGAAATCATATCTGCGATTTCATCTGCTGTTCCTACAGGATATTCAGGAATATAAGGTTTTAGTCCTCTCAATGCCAGATTATATGAAGCATTGAGCATACCGCAGTATGCATCACCACGCCCGTTAACAAGATTGCTCTCGGTTTCTTCTGCAGCAGCAGCAAACATTGCAGGACCGTCGAATTTTTGTGCAATCATGGTTTCAGGACCTTCCGGACCGAAATTCCCAAGATATACAACCAGTGCATTGACACCAGCTTCTTTCAATTCATCCAGCGCTTTCAACACATCCTTCTCATTTTCAACGGTTGTCTTGACCTCCTGAATTGAAATGTTTTTTTCGCTGCAAGCTTTTACAACTGCTGCCCTCCTTTGTTCACTCAGTGTAACAGGAAAGCAGTCTCTGCTAACGGCTACAATGCCAAGTTTTACTTCAGGTACATTTATCATCTTAGACCCTCCTATAATCGTTTTATATAAATTATTGAATTGCCCAGCAAAACTGTTAATTATTTTACAACTTCCTTCTTTATTTCCTTTAATCTCTTCATCACGTCATTTTCTCCACGTCCGAAGTAGTCATGGAGCTTCTTATATTCAGCATATAACTTGTCATAGACTGCTACATTTTCAGGAATTGGCTTGTAATATTTTTCTTTTACTTTTGCCATTATCTTTGCCGCATCGACAATGCTGTCATATCCGCCTCTTTCTTTTCCTGCGGCTACTGCTCCAAACATTGCAGATCCTAATGCAGGGGTTTGAGGTGATGCCGATATCCTTATTTCCATATTGGTTACATCAGAGTAAATCTGCATCATGAGTTCATCTTTTTCTGCAATACCTCCTGCAGCATAAAGTTCGGTAATAGGTACCCCATTTTGCTGGAAGGTTTCTATAATCATCCTGGTCCCATAAGCTGTAGCTTCTATGAGTGCCCGATAGATTTCTTCCGGCTTTGTAAGCAATGTGCATCCTACGATAACACCGGTAAGGTCCGCATCTACCAGTACCGAACGGTTACCGTTCCACCAGTCCAGTGCTACCAGGCCGCTTTCTCCTACTTTTAGAGCTGCTGCCTTTTCTCTTAGGAGTTTATGAATATTGATGCCTCTTTCCTCAGCTTCTTTGGTATAGGAGGCAGGTACACAGTTTTCCACAAACCATTCAAAATGGTCTCCTACGCAGGATTGTCCGGCTTCATAACCCTTATAACCCGGGATGATTCCATCTTCTACTACCCCACACATACCCGGTACCATCTTTTCTTCTGTTCCAAGTAACATATGACAGGTAGATGTACCCATAATCATAAGCATCTTACCCGGTTCCGTAATACCTACGGCAGGAACTGCTACATGGGCATCTACATTTGCTATGGCTACTGCTGTTCCTGGTTTTAACCCGGTAAGTTTTGCAGCCTTTTCTGTGATTTCTCCTGCTTTCCCTCCCAGAGGATAAATATCGGTGCTGAGCTTTTCTTCTACCAGGTTCTCTAATCTTGGATCCAGAGCCTTAAAGAATTCTTTTGAAGGATATCCTTCCTGTTTATGCCAGATGGCCTTATACCCTGCGGTGCAGCTGTTTCTCTTTTCTTCACCGGTAAGCTGCAGGATAACCCAGTCAGTAGCTTCCATAAACCTATCCGCTGCATCATAGATTTCAGGAGCCTCGTTTAATACCTGCCATACTTTTGGTACGAGCCATTCAGATGAGATCTTTCCTCCATATCTTTTTAAGAAATTTTCCCCTCTTTTTTCTGCAATCTCATTAAGCTTGTTGGCTTCATCCTGTGCCGCATGGTGCTTCCACAGCTTTACGTAGCTGTGAGGATTGGATTTGTATTCATCTTTAAAACATAGAGGAGTACCTTCGCTGTCTGTAGGAAGAATTGTGCATGCTGTAAAGTCTATGCCTACTCCTATTACATCCTCTGCATTTACTCCTGCCTCTTTTAATACCGCAGGAATAGTTACCTCAAGCACCTCCAGGTAATCAGCAGGATGCTGCAATGCCCAGTCCGGCTCCAGCTTTGTCACTCCATCCGGCAAGTACTCGTCCATTACCCCATGGGTATATTGTTTTACAGCTGTTGCTACTTCTTTTCCGGTGTCTACCTCCACCAGTACCGCCCTTCCTGATTGGGTACCATAGTCTACACCAATACTATACTTCTTTTCTCCCATTTGCTTACCTCCTTTAAATTTTTAAATGAGTTTTATCATTATCTGTTTGAAATTTAAAAAATAACTATTAAAGTGAATTTTCGTTAATAAATTTAAACTTTTATCACATACTTGTACGTACAACTTATAATATATTTATTCTACATGCACATGTAAAATTCCTGCTTTAAATTAAATTTTTATTTCATCCACCGTCTGGTAGATTCTCTTACAATTAATTTTGGTTCCATTATTTCTTCTACATGAATTTCCTTACCTTCAATCATGGCTACCAAAAGCTCTGCTGCCCTTTCCCCGAGTTTCTCTTTAGGGTGGGCTACCGTTGTCAGTTTGACTTCTGTCGCCGTAGAAATGTCCGAATCGTCAAAACTCACAATTGAAATATCTTGAGGAACTTTTATCCCCCTTTTTCTAAGCATATCAATTATTTTTATAGCAATCTGGTCATTATAGCATACCAAGGCAGTACAATTCTCCAGCCTATTCATCAATAGTTCATCATACCTGCTGCTGTCAAACATTGTATCCTTGTCTTCAGTTGAAAACCAGATCACAGAATGGTTTTGTATAGGTAAGCCCTTCTCTTTATAGGCTTTTGTAAAACCTTTAAAACGGCCATGCCCTTGAATATCATCAACCTTAAAAATACCAACCACGTGATCATGTCCAAGATCTATAAGATGTTTAGTTGCCAGATACCCTGCCAGTATATCATCTTCAATAACATATGAATAGTGCAAATCACTGTAATATCCGTGAATAAATATGATGGGTATTCCTTTCGCGCTTAGTTCCCTGTAAATATCCAGATTGGGGTTAGGAAGAGCACTCTTGGTTGGCTCAACAATCAATCCATCAATATTTTTATCCAGCAAGTTGTTTAAACATGCTCTTTCCTTTTCTATCTCACTATTGGTGTGCCCAAGCACTATACTGTAACCTTTAGAACTAAGGGCGACATCAATGCCTTTAATAATACTGGGAAAAATATAATCATTCAGATATGTTGTCACTACACCAATAATCTTGCTTCTTTCTTTTTGAATATTAGGCTGCCTTGCCACAAAAGTGCCTTTACCCTGCGAGCGATATAACCAGCCTTCATTCACCAGTTCACCAACTGCCTGACGGACAGTATGCCGGCTGATGCTAAACTTCTCTGCCAGTTCATTCTCAGAATAAATTTTTTCTCCCGGCTTTAACTGATTATGTTGAATAAGGCCTTTAATAAATTCTTTGAGTTGTAAATATTTAGGTGTATCCGATAATTGCATATAATACTCCTTGTTAAAAACAAGATAATGTTGTACGTACAAGTTTATTATAGCATATGTTTTTTGTTTTGCAAATAGATTGTCAAAAAAATTGACTGTTAATTGACCCGATTGGTACTATTCCTTTATTTAAAATTATTCTCATGTTCAAAAACACAAAAAAAGAGTCTACATAGACTCTTTTTATCATTAAGCAATATTCTATTACTAAAACTTTTAAAGTATGTACTACTATTTCTATGTATCACTGAATCGTATATGTACCTTTCACCATTACTAAAACATCTTCATTTGCAGTAAATCCTCTTCCATCATCTACAGGAACAATTAGCAGGTGGTTTGCCGGCATTGGTGCTCCGTTTTGAAGGTCAACACCCGTAGTAGTATCTGCCAATCCGCCTTTCTGCGTAGCAATTATTGTAGCTTTACCCATACGCAGAATTAGTTCTGTACCAGCCCCTCCGATCAACTTTTGCCCTGGTTTAACACTAACAACCATAAACTTATCTGGTTGCCCCGACTGGCCTGGTTTTTGTACTGCCAGTTCATCTATTCTCTTTGTTAAAGCAGCTATTTTTCCATCTATATCTTCTCTAATGAGTGGTACGACAATTTCTTCAAGATAACTTTGAGTAATAACAGGATCATCTTGAGAACCAGGCTCTGCACCTACTCCGTATACTACCTGGAAGCCTATCATAACTAATACAATAATTGATATAAATAAAACCATCTTCCTTGTACCTTTCAAATACATTTTCATCTGTTATCCCCCTCTTACTCCCTAAAAGATTAAGATTGAGGTTAGTTTTTCTTAATCTTAATCTAAATTTTATATGTCCACCAAACCAAAACTAATACTTAGTGCCTCATTGACTTTTTCCATAAGTTCATCATCCAGGTGGCCTATTTTTTCTTTTAATCTTTTTTTATCTATGGTCCTGATTTGTTCTAAAAGAATAACGGAATCTTTGGATAGACCATATTCTTGCGCGTCTATTTCTATGTGTGTGGGTAATTTAGCTTTATTGATTTGAGAAGTTATGGCCGCTGCTATAACCGTCGGACTGTATTTGTTGCCAACATCATTCTGTACAATGAGTACAGGTCGTATACCACCCTGTTCCGAACCAATGACAGGACTTAAATCGGCATAATAAATATCTCCTCTTTTAACAATCACTTTATTCACACTCCGCTAGTTTTTCCTCATAATTCAACTGCAACTCACTATCCGCATCAAAACACATCTCCGCTAACTTTAGGTTAATCTCTGCCATCTCCTGATAGCCTTTTTTCATTTTATCTCTCATTTCAATTCTTCTTCTTTCCCTAATATAAAGTTTCATAGCTTCTCTAACCAGTTCACTGCGATTAATTTTTTCCACCGTTACAATCGAATCGACTTCCTGCAAAAGACTGTCAGGAAGACTTACTAATATTTTTTTCAGATGTGCCAAAACAACCAAGCCCCCATTCTCGAAATTACTTAAGGGAAATCAGTAAAGCAGTTAATAATTAAGAATTATTAATTGCTTTCACTAACTATTTTCCATCAGATATAAAACTATATACACACGGATATATAATATTATATACTCTCTTTATAGTACAAGTCAATTTAAAATTTTTAGTGAGGAGTACGGGAAAAATTCTAATAAACTCCCCACTGTCCACTCCCCACTCTTTCATTCTATATAATATAATTAAGTACTTTTACAATTTCCCCATTTTTTATATATACTCTTGGCACCCGTTTTCCTACGGCACACACTACTTCATAGTTTATTGTATTCAATACCTTTGCAATGTCTTCTACAGGTATATTCAAACCATTCCTGCTGCCAAATATTACAACTTCATCACCAATATTAATATTTTTTACATCTGTGACGTCTATCATACACTGATCCATACATATTCTTCCTATAACAGGAACAATATTTTCACCTGCTATCATTTTTACTTTACCTGTCAATGCCCTGGAAAAGCCATCTGCATATCCTACAGGCACGGTTGCAATGCAAGTTCTTTTCCTTGTTGTATATACCCTTCCATAACTTACAGGAATTCCTTCCTTCACCTCTTTCAGGTGAGTAACAGCTGCTTTTAATGCCATTGCAGGCTTAAGAAGTATTTTTTGTTTATCCACTTCATCAGATGGATATAGCCCATATAGGATAATTCCCGGCCTTACCATATCCAGATGCATCTCCGGAAATTGCATGATGCCTGCACTATTACATACATGTTTAATAGGTATATAAAGGCCGTTATTTTCCAGCTTGCTGCATATAAACATAAATTTTTGGAATTGATATCGGGTAAAACCCGGGTCCTTCTCATCGGCGGAAGCAAAATGAGTAAATATTCCTTCAATTTCTATTCCCGGCAGCCGGGCAATATCCAAAATGGTTTTTATTGTATTATCTTCACACGCAAATCCCAATCTCGTCATGCCTGTATCAATTTTTAGATGAATCTTCGCCTTTTTATTTCTTGATACTGCGGCTTGTGAGATTGTCTCTGCCAAAGAAAAATTGTAAACTGTTTGGGTTATATCCAGTTCAACCAGATCTTTCACCCATTGCTCCGGTGTATACCCCAATATCAGTATAGGCACGTCAATTCCATGATTACGTAATTGTTTAGCCTCATCGAGGAAAGCAACAGCCAGCCTGTCAGCACCATTTGCTAATAGGGTTCTGGAAACCTCTAAAAAACCATGTCCATATGCATCTGCTTTTACCACTGCTAATATTTTTGTACTTTCTGTAGTTATTCTTTTAATTTCCTTCATATTATGGGCAATATGATCCAAATTGACTTCAGCCCATACTCGTTTTAAAAAATCTGACATCGATTAACCCCCGTTAGTCTATTTGAAAAACTTCATCCTCAAGTTTTGCATTAAATTCAAATTCATCAAACCGTATTGAAATTACCGGTTTGTTTTTTATATCATATACCTCCATTTTTACAGGCAGAAGGGATTGATTATCAATCCACATGCTCTGGCTGAACCTATAAGGGTTATTACCCGGGATATCCGCCTTTAACACCGTATACCTGCTTTCTTGCTCCCGCATTGTCATCACCGAAGTCTGCTCTGATTTATAATATGATTCCAAAAAGTCCGGTAAAAAAATGTAGGATTCACCAACCGGGTTAAAATTCAATAACGTAAATTTACCCTCAATTTCAGGCTGGATAGTAGTAACACAGCTATTTGAATATACGGTAACCAGCCCTTTGATTTCTTCCGGCTCCAACACCTCAACTTTATAATTATCGGGAGATTTGTAATATTGTTTAATCTTATACTGTTTTACTGTTTTGTTGCTTGATATGTTTATTGTCATAATACATTGGTAGCTTTTGATGTCTTTATATTTTTCATATATTCTTGTGTATGCATCTGCGTTCTTTTCTTTTTGACTGCATGAACACAGGATTGTCATTAGTGTAAGTAATAGTAGAAGATACTTACACTTCTCCAATAGTTTACCTCCTTCAATTTTACTTAAATAATATACCTCTATATAAGTTGCATCAAAGACATTACATAAGAGCACGAAAGAAGGAATGTGACTTGGGGACTGGACCTCCTGTCTTGTGCGGTTTTTACAAGACAGAGGACCTGTCCCCGTGTGTTGCTGATAGTACTATTTTATTAGTGGGGAGTGAGGAGTTAATTGAATGTTCTCAATAACGCTATTATTTTTACTGCCCACTGTCCACTGCCCACTATTACTGAATCAATGTCCTGACAATATCAGTGCTGCTCACTATTCCAACCAATTTGTCCCCCCGCACAACAGGTACACTGCTAATATGTTCATGTGCAAGGATTCGTGCTGCTTCGTTGACACTATCTTCCTCATTTACAGTTATTACATCCATACTCATCATTTGCTCCACTTTGGTAGCTGTTAATTTTTTTAGCTCTTGTTGATATTCATCCACCCCATCCAGGAATATAATTCCTCCTAAGTACTCTACATTTGCCGGCATGGAAGGGTTTATATCCTTATATATCAAATCCTTCTCTGAAATAATTCCAATAACACGGTTGTCTTCATCTACAACCGGTATACTTGTTATCCCGTTATCAACCAATGTATGGACTACTTCTTCTATAGTGGCATCCTTTCTTATCGTTATAACATCTCTCTTCATAATTTCTCTAACTTTCAAATACTTTCTCCTCCTAAGAGGCTTAATTTCCGGCAACCAACTGTCGAATAACGCTGGGTAATGCTTCTATCAAATCCGTTGCTATGAGTCCATGTTCTCCTCTAGTTTCAGCACTGATGTCTCCTGCAAGTCCATGAATATATACACCGGCAATTGCAGCTTTACTAACACCCAGACCTTGCCCTGCCAACGATGCGATAATACCGGCAAGGACATCCCCTGTTCCGCCTGTAGCCATACCTGCATTTCCTGTACAATTGATAAATACCTCTTCATCCGGTAAGGCAACCACAGTCCTCGCTCCTTTTAATACTACAGTGATATTCCAATCTTTTGCAAAGTTTCTGGCGGTTTCAATTCTATTTGCCTGTATATGCTGAATGCCCAGCCCCGTTAGACGGGACATTTCCCCTGGATGTGGCGTTATCACTACAGGACATTTACACTCCTTTAATACATTTATATTCTTCGCCAGTGCATTTATACCATCTGCATCAATAATTATAGGTATATCCGACTGCTTTAGTACATCCTTTAATATATCCGGTATGCTTGCATCGGTTGAGAGGCCAGGACCAAATACCATTACATCCGCCTTATTCATTTTTTCAATAATTTGATGGATACAGGAATGAGAAAGGGTTCCTCGCCCTTCATCCTCCAATGGAAAGGTCATCACTTCCGTCAGTTTTACTTCCATTATTGCATTAAGAGCTTTAGGTATCCCTACGGTAACCAATCCAGAACCGCTTCTTATAGCAGCCAACCCTGCCAGCGTTGCTGCTCCCGTCATTCCCGTTGACCCGGCAACAATAAAGATTTTTCCATAATCCCCTTTATTCGAATTGCTATATCTTGCCGGAATAAGCCCTTTAATATATTCTTTCTCTATGATATTAATATTTATATTCTGCCTCTCAATTATACTACCAGGAATAGATATATCTGCAATTACAAGCTTACCTACATAATCTGCTGCCGGATAGTTCAATAAACCGACTTTAGGCAACGCAAAAGTAACCGTTGTATCTGCATTCACACATACACCACAAATCTGTCCCGTATCACCATTAATGCCGCTGGGTATATCCACTGAAACAACATATCTTCCTGAATAATTAATGAGCTGGATAATATCTGCTACCGTTCCGGAAATATTCCCTTTTATTCCCGTCCCAAAAATAGCGTCTACAATCAAATCACATAGATATAAGCTGGCAGCAATTTCTTCCAGATGAACTTCGTCCACTACCTGTACAATTTTTATACCTAAATTCTCGATAATCTGCAGATTGGTCAATGCATCACCTTTTACTTCATTTCTGTCTGCAATTAGTACAACCAAAACATTAGCACCTGCATTGAATAAATGTCTGGCAATCGCAAATCCATCACCGCCATTGTTGCCCTTTCCACAGAATACGATTATACTTTTATAATTAACTTCCCCTAAAATATTTTTTATTTCTTCTACCACTCTTAAAGCCGCATTCTCCATTAAAATAATACCGGGTATTCCAATTTCATGAATAGCCGCCTGATCAATCTCTCTCATTTGGTCACAGTCTGCCACCTTCATATTATCACCCCTTTTCGGCTATTACACTTGCAATAGCATAATTTTTACAATGAGATATTGAAATATGAAATTTACCTATCTCCATTTGTTGGACTGCTTTAAGGGCACTACCGTATAAATTGATGTACGGTTTCCCCAAAGCATCTCTTAATATTTCTAAATCCCTTAGTGCAAAGTTTCTTATTCCTGTCCCTAATGCTTTTGAAAAGGCTTCCTTGGCAGCAAAGTTACCCGCTATAACCTCGTAGCGGTTTCTTCTGCTTTCAAAATACTGCTGTTCTTTTATTGTGAAAAATCTTCTGATAAATCCATTATTTCTCTGTATTGCCCGGGAAATTCTCTCTATTTCGACAATATCTATACCAGTACCAACTATCAATGTTCAATCAACTCCTTATGCTATGGTAAGAACTCCTTATCCAGCCGCTCCAGTTCTTCTCCTCCTAGTAGGTCGTGGAAGTAGGAGTAAGCATTTGTAACTAACTCAGATAACTCTTCTTTTTCGCTGATGCATTGTTTTAACCTGTTTCTCAGCGTTTCTATTTCTAATTCCAACTCATCTATTCTTTTCTGACCCGTCCTGATTTTTACATAGACTGCTTTTACCGTTTCTTCCAAAAGCTCAAGGTTTGCTTCCTTAATTCTGTCCGGGATAATTTCTTCTTCCCGCTCTATAGCAATCAGCCGCTCATTAATCCGGGTTATTTCTTTTTGGCAGTCCTGCATTTCTTTTAAAGCTGAGGGATTATTTTTTTCGTATGCTTCATCGGTAAGCTTTATAATTCTATCCATACACATTTTTTTTGCATGGGTGATTTCTTTTTTCTCATTGAACAGACGTGACTGCTCCTTTAATAGATCCTTTAACTTTTCTTCACGCTCTATAATTGTTTTGGTTTTCTCCTCAATTTTAAAAAGAGCATTCCATCTTTCATCAACAATTAAAAGAGAAATATCATTCTTTCTCAAAACTTTCTTATCAAATTCAATCTTTTTCTTCTTGGCAAACATATTCAATAAATTCAAACTACGCAACCCCTCATAAAACATTATCTATACGATATTATTATCGACAAAATTGAACAGTACTGTTATAGTTCTTTACAGTGATTTAATATACTTTTATTATATCAATGTAACAAACTAACTGAAAGAACTATATAAAAAACATAGGTTTGCAACAGATAAAGACAAGATAGTATTAATATAATCTTCTTTTCTTATTGCAAGTGGAAAACACGATATTGGTTGCTTATTTGCTTTATTTACGCACAAAAGAAAAGAAAAATAAGAAGGATAAACTTAAATGCTCTTTTTAAAGCAAAAATAGGTTTTTAGGCCTGATAACAGATGTTTACTTTTATAGCTTTTATGCTATAATATAAGTAAGGCAATCGGAATACCGCAAAGTGCGGTTGCCACAAGACGGATTATTTAAAAATAATCATCCTGTTAGCGGCAGGGTGATTATTTTTTTGTCCTTATAATCGTTTTAACCAAAACAATTATTAAGGAGATCAGCGATATAACTAAAACCGAAAACTGTATCATTAAAGATATTGCCTCATATGTAGTCATACCGCACCACCTCCTTTCTTTAGTGAAATGAGGTGGCAACCACACCCTGCTTAAATCCGATTACCTTGTAATTATAATACCATAATCTTGTACCAGTCTGCAATAAGTTACTATTCCCCTTTCTCCTCCCTCCATCGCCTTACTGTGCCATAAAAAATAGAAGAACAAATCCGCCCAGGAAGAACTTTCCTACCGACAGACCTCCGGCTGCCACAGCATATATGATCATATTATGGATAGTTGGAAAATGCCAGCCCAAATGCAAGACATAACAAAAATATGGCAAGAATGCTGACAAAAGTTATGATTTTCATAATCCTTGCTTGATTCACCAAACGGTTATAAGACCAGCTGCCCTCGCTTTAACTGATATAAAAGAGCTCATTGATATACCCTTCAATGTAATTGCTTATACGGACTGCTTTGTGAACTGCCACCGAGACAAGCAACGGTGACTTCGTGAGAGGTTTGGTATTTAAGTTTCCACCTTAACAGGCAACCCTTACTCTCAACGGGGAGGACACTCTCCCTTTATCCCTCATAGTTTTTACTATTTCGGGAATACATTTCTCTTCTTTTCTTAGTATATTTAAACTTCCATTAACATCTGCATTTACTAATCCAAAGTTTGATTTAAAAAGTCCTCTAACTACTCTACGAGTTTTTTTATAGTATTTTTTATTTATAGGTTCTAAATCGAAAGCACTGCATCCACTTGTATAACTCTCTTCCTTAAATTTAACCTCAATCCCTTGTAATTTAGCCTTATACTTAATTAGTTCTACTAATTTTTGTATAGGTATTTGAACAAACGATTTATTATAATTCATATTTAGTTTAAGTCCTTCAATTTTGCCTATAACAATTTTGTAAACATTATGCTCTATTGCTTTATCTATAATATTTTTACTTACTTTATGAAGATAATCATTGATATAATTTTCTCTGTATCTTCTTAATGAATTAATCATTTTAGTATTTTTGAATTTATCAGAACCTATTTTTTTCATTTCAATACTTTGATAATAAGAAATTTTCTTATTTACAAAAGCATTTATACTTTTAAGTTTTTAACCACAAAACAAGTAACTTTGATTACCTTCTTTAAATGTTACCGTTGCAAGATTATCTAAACCTAAATCTATAGCCATAACATTAGTTTCTTTTGCTTTTTCTAATTCTTGCTTATTGTAAATTATAATTAAATACCATTGTTTTAAAGAATTATCCCACTTAATTCTTACTTGTTGTATCTCTTCCCAATTTATAAGGCTTTGAAGTTTATCTGAAACCTCAAAATTTAAACTCTCTACCTCAAATTTTTTCTGAACTGTTTTGGAAAGAGATAGCATTAGCCTATTTTCTTTAAATCTTATAGCAAGATTGGTAAATATAATCTCATTCTTTCTTTTATCTGTATTTTTAAATTTTGGAGGTTTTGGAACTCCATTATATTTACTTTTATTCTCCTTATAATCTTTAATACTTGCAAAATAAGATTTCCAATTTTGCTCTACCACTTTAAAACAATGTTGTCTTGTATGGCTATGCAAATAATCACAGTGCCAATTATTTTTATATATCTTTTCAATTTCAACATAAGGCTTAAATCCATTTTCTCTTAAATCATAATTAACTATGTTATAGAGTTTTGTTGTATGAAATGATAATTCTTCTATAATCTTTAATTGTTCTTCGTTTAATTTAGGTTTAAATTTGAATGCTAATTTCACTTTTTGCACCTCCTTTACATTTTTATCTATGTATTTATCTTAACATGTCATTGATACATGGTCAACTATGTGGTAAAATTAATTTATACTATTTAGGAGGTGCTTAAAATGGCAAGAAAAAATATTAATACAACAATAGATGAAGATTTATATACTGAAATTAAAATATTGGCTATTAAATTAAAAGTCAATGCTAACGACTTAATCGAAGAAGGTATGAAATATGTCATTGAAAAATACACAAGAATGTTTAATTTTTAGGCATTTAGCCTAAAAATTAAAGGCACAATTCATCCTCCGAGATAAACAACGGAGGTTTTCTTGTGCCAATATTATAAATACTAATCAAATACTTTATCATCAAACCCATTTGCCCTTGCCCATTGTGTATAATTTTGCTTTTCTTTCAGGTTGTCCAACAATACCGCCCAAATGTCTTCACTTTCAAATCCCCTCCTCCAGGAAGCTACACCGGCAAGATCGTACTTGTGCACCAGGGAAGATTTTAAATTAATGGACTTTGCATCCTCCAGCCAGATTTTATAGACAGCTTGTCCTTCCTGATACTGGGCGTAGTACTGCCCGCTTTCTTCATCCCAGGTAACATCAGCTTTCTTTTCCTTTATAATTTTCTGTGCTGCTTCCATAGATAGAGCTTTAGAAGTAACTTTTTTCTTCCCATCTATTATTTCTTCTTTCCATTCCCTTGTATAGAAGGGCAACCCAAGCAGCAGCTTATGAGCCGGAACCTCCTTTAATATTCCCTTTATGCTGTTCTCCACCCATTTTAACTGTGCAACCGATCCTGCAATAGGGCTGGAAGACCAATGCTGGTCATAGGTCATAACAGCAATATAATCTACAACCTCAGCCAGGGCTTTCCTATCATAGAACATAGACCAGTTTTCACTTCCAGACTTTACAGTGACATCCATGGAGACAACCAGGCCCTGCTCTCTTAATATAGGAACGAATTCCCGCACAAATTGTGTAAGCATATCCCTATCTTTCAAATAAACATTTTCAAAATCTATATTTATTCCATCCAAATTATAGATTTGTGCATACAACAGTACCTGCTGGATAATCTTTTCTCTTAGCTCAGTGTTGTTAAGTACTTCACTAGTAAGATCAGGATCAAAGTTGTTGCTGAGCAGTCCCCATACCTTGTAGCCGTTATTATGCGCCCATTCTACGTATTTAACATCTGCCCTGTTTGCTACAGTCCCCTTTTTATCTACTATAGTAAACCAGGTGGGTGATACTATATCCAATCCATTGATTTTTTTCACCTTTGACATATCCGGTGTTTTTTTGTGCACATACTCCCAAACTAGATTAATTTTACCTTTTTCAGGTTTCCAGGATTGCCTTGGTATATTTTCCGTCATACTGTCCTTTACATTTACCGGTGTCACCTTTATGAAACGCTTCTCAATATACCCTACGATTCCATCCTCGGTCCTAACTTTATACCACTTTTCATATTCATCAAAAGCACGCATTGTCTGGTTTATTTTTAAATTCTTTACAAGTATAGGTGATTTGATGGACGGGTTCTTACGGATCTTTGCTCCTTCAGCCACTACTTCCGCCACCAGCTTAAAGCTTCCTGCATAGTCCATCATTACTACATTGGTGGATTCTATCCATTTCACTTCAACGCCAAATATATCACTTAGAAATTTTATCGGTATATAGGGTACACCATCAATTAGTCTTGCAGGAATATTTAAATCTACGGGACGTGCATTTATCATTGCAGTAAGATGATCAGTTTTCATTTTAACAACTTTATCAGCTGTTGTAAAAATGATCTTATTATTCTCTTTATCCCAGTAAACTTTTGGATCAATATACTCTTTAATAACAGGTAACGATAACAGGATATCTCCATTTTCTATAACGGGTGCCCCTTTTCCCTTAGCGATTTCTCCTTCTACAATCAAACGTGGCTGGTCTGAATCATTAGGAGGGACACTCATATTGTTCGGCCACATAAAGTAAGCTACACTTATGGTAACTAATACAGTAATCGATAAAAGAATAAATAATAGCCTCTTCATACATATCAACCCTTATTTCCTTAATACAAACTTCGCGAATTTCGTCGATAACTACATTAATTTATATTGGTTATCGATATAAGTATAACATGTTTTATTGCAAATTTTCATTGGAAGATTAAACCTCGGGTGAATAAATAAAAATATTTATTTATATATTTACTGATAATGATTTTACATGGCAGATAAAGTCAATAAGTTCACAGTTCACGGTTTACAGTAAAGACTATTAAATCGTTTGCTGCTGTGAACTGAGAACTGTTAACTGTGAACTATATAGTGTAAAAAATAACGGAGCTTGATCATATAAGCCCCGTGATTAGTTATATTTTAAACTTTTTAACCACTATATCCAATTCTCCTGCCAATTCGGATAAAACTGTGGCAGATGCTGACACTTCTTCAAGGCTTGCTGCTTGCTGTTCTACTGTTGCAGAAATACTTTCACTTACACCTACATTTGCGTTAAGGATTTTTTCTATTTGTATCATACTATTGTTTACATTTTCAATTCCTGCAACCAGATGCTTCAATTCACTGGATATTGCTTGTACATCCTTGTTCACTACTTTGTTTTCATGTTCAATAGACTCAAAATATTTTCTTGCCTGTTCGGCAATTTGGTTACCAGCTAGCATTTGCGTCAGGCTTTCCTGCATTTTGCTGTTCATTAAATCCGATTCTGTCTGGACACTTTTGATGATATCTCCTATCCTTTTGGCCGATGATGCAGATTCTTCTGCCAGTTTTCTTATTTCTTGGGCAACAACCGCAAATCCTTTACCTGCTTCGCCTGCCCTGGCTGCCTCAATAGATGCATTGAGCGAGAGCAAATTAGTCTGTGAAGAAATAGAGGATATTGTATTAAGTATCTTATTCATTTCCTTAGAACTCAGATTCAACTTTTCAGTAACTTCTGATGTTTCATGAATCACCTGGTTTATGGCCTTTAGCTGCGATATAAAACGATTAATACATTGAGTTCCTTCACTGGCCAGCTCAACCGATTGATTTGCATTGTTTAATATCCTTTCGGAACTGGTTGCTATATCCTGAGAAATATTATACATATTTTCTACAGCCTTCATGGTATTTTGTGATTCGCTATTTTGAGTATGTATTCCTGCAACCATCTCCTGAACAGCAGCAGATATCTCTTCCCCTCCCCTGCTGTTCTGCTCAGCACTTTCGCTTAATTGCGTTGATGCTGTATGTACCTTCTCACTTACATCATAAACTTTTCGAATAATTTCTTTGAGATTATCTACCATTCCGTTAAAAGCATCGGCAAGTTCCCTTAATTCATCCCGGGTTTTAACCTGCAATCTATCTATTGTTAAATTCCCTGAAGCAATTAAAGTCGCTTTGGTACACAAATCTTTGATTGGATCAGCAATGTTTCTGGATATCATTAATGCACTGACCACTGAAAATGCTACAACAATACACATCACAACAATATTCATTGTAATACTTGTTTTAAATTTATTTTCGATCCTTTGCTTGACCATATCACTATGTCTGAGTTCCATTAATATGAATTCCTGGATATTGTTTCGAATAAAGCCTGAAATTTTGGCCACATTTTGTACATGCTCAAGCGCCGCAACGGTCTTCTTCTGCCTTATAAGCTCTTCAGCCTTGCTGTTCTCCTCACTCAGCGACTCCATCAGTCTTTCAACGGAATTCAGCTTGCTGATGCTGTCTGCCTCTGTTAATTCTTTCCCAATGGCTTGTATAGAGTTATTCACTTCTTTAATCATATCCCTGTGCCCGGATTCTTCTAATTTGACATTCTTAAAAATAATATCTGAGAGGACCTTAGGGATCTGTTCCGCTTTTTCATTTATATGATTGGCATAGATGATATTTGTAAGAATGGTATTGTACTGCCTGTTATAGCTTGATAAGCTGATCATCAGATAGGCATTAAGACATCCCATGAACAGGATGACCACTATGAAGGCTGCAATTATTTTAACCTTGATGGGCATTTTAGATATTTTCCTGCTCATATTAATTTTGTTGAAATATTTCATGGATAATCTGGCCATCGTATCTCCTCCTTGTTATGTTGCTATTATATATTCGACGTATTTTACAAAATTCCTCCCTAAATTTTATATTTATTATACAAAATAATAGGGACACACCGCTAATACCTCACGGAATGTCCCCAAGTCTCATACTAGTTGTCACGACCTGCCTTTACAGAACACAAATACCGATGAAAATAGCACCAAACCTAGAACTAATGCATCTCTCCGAACTCCAAGCTCCGAGCTATTTTCATATTCTTTTATAATTAACCAACTTTAATACTAAAGATTTAGATATTAAAGTTGGTTAATTTCATCGATAACTACATTAATTTATTTTTAACTTTAATATTGGTTATCGATATAAATCAGCTTTTAGACTTTGTAAAAACATCAAAAGCTACAGCAAGTAGCAGCACAAAACCTTTTATTGCCTGCTGCCAGTCAATCCCCAGTCCAATGATTGACATACCGTTGTTCATAACGCCCATTACAAGTCCTCCGATAATGGCGCCAATAACAGTCCCAATTCCTCCCGAAGCAGATGCTCCACCAATAAAACAGGCAGCGATGGCATCCAATTCAAATCCATTGCCGGCCTTTGGGGTTGCTGCATTTAACCGGGCAGCAAAAACCAGTCCCGAAAGTGCAGAAAGCACTCCCATGTTTACATAAACCCAGAATAATGCACGCTCGGTTTTTACTCCGGATAATTTTGCTGCTTTCTCATTTCCACCCAGCGCATAAATATGTCTGCCCGCAACTGTTTTACTGGTTATAAATGAATAAATAAGAATCAAAACGGATAATAATATCAAAACATTTGGAATTCCTTTGTAACCCGCAAGAACAATGCAGAACACATTTATTACAGCTGCAACTGCAATGATTTTAGCAATGAAAAATCCTTTTGGTATGACATCAAAATTATATTTTATCTGCGTTTTCCTCTGCCTTAACTCAAACAGTATATAAACTGCAGATAGGAGAATTCCGACAATAATAGTTGTAATGTGGTACTGCGTTCCAGCAAAAAAGTCAGTAATAAAACCTGAACTTATTTTTGTAAATGCTTCAGGATACGGTGATATGGACATTCCTTTTAACGTTACCATCGTTAATCCTCTGAATATCAGCATACCCCCCAGCGTAACAATAAAAGCAGGTATTTTCACATATGCAATCCAATATCCCTGCCAAGCACCTATAATCCCGCCAATTAACAAGGAGACAAACATTGCAGTAAGAAATGAAACCTTCATGTTAATCATTAATATGGCCGAAACAGCTCCTACAAAGGCCGCCACCGAACCTACGGACAAGTCAATGTTTCCTGTAATAATGACCAGCAACATGCCAATGGCCAATACTAATATATAACTGTTTTGCAGTATAAGATTTGTGATGTTTAATGGCTTTAACAGAATACCTCCGGTAACAACCTGAAAAAACAGCATGATTGAAACCAGTGCGATTAACATGCCATATTGCCGGATGTTGTGTTTAAACATATCTTTTAGTGTTTCCGTACCGGTTTGTCTATTTATATTTTTAGATATATTTTTTAAAGTTTCCATTTACTGTACCTCCTGCGATTGGTTAATGACATATTTCATTATTTTTTCCTGAGATGCATCCCTGCCATTTAATTCTCCGGTAATTTTCCCTTCGCTCATCACATAGATCCGGTCGCACATTCCCAATATTTCAGGTAATTCCGAAGAAATAAGCAGGATTCCCTTGCCTTCCCTTACCAGTTGGTTGATTATTGTATAAATCTCATATTTTGCACCAACATCTATTCCCCGGGTAGGTTCATCTAAAATCAATATATCGGGTTCAGCAAAAATCCATTTGCTCAAAACGACTTTTTGTTGGTTTCCACCGCTTAAATTTACAGTTTTTTGCAGTATGCTTGAAGCTTTAATATTTAATTTTTTACGAAACTCTTCTGCTTTCAGTACTTCCTGATGTTCATCAATAATGAAATTTTTTGATATTTTATTCAAACTCGCTAACGTCGTATTTCGCTTAATATTGTCTATTAAAATCAACCCGTAATTTTTTCTATCTTCTGTTACATAAGCCAATCCATTTTTAATGGCGTTGCTTACATTGGTAATGTGCAGTTGTTTTCCGTTTTTAAAAATCCGGCCGCTTATTTTTTTCCCATATGACTTTCCAAAAATACTCATGGCCAATTCTGTCCTGCCAGCCCCCATTAAGCCTGCAATACCTACTACTTCTCCCTTCCGGATGTGAAAGCTGACATTATCAATAATTTTGCGGTCTTCATGCAGCGGATGGTATACATTCCAGTCCTTTACCTCGAAAATAATTTCTCCGATATTTGGTTCCCGTTTTGGGAAACGGTCTACCAATTCTCTTCCTACCATCCCTTTGATGATCCTGTCTTCTGTAATCTCGTCTTTGCCTTTATACAAAGTTTCAATTGTCTGCCCATCCCGTATAATTGTAATGGAATCTGCAACTTTGGAAATCTCATTTAGTTTATGTGAAATAAGAATTGATGTAATGCCCTGCTTTTTAAACTCCAGCAACAGGTTTAGAAGATTTTCACTATCATCCTCGTTCAACGCTGCGGTAGGTTCATCCAAAATCAGCAGTTGAACTTTTTTAGACAATGCTTTTGCAATTTCAACCAATTGCTGTTTACCTACGCCAATATTTGTAATCAACGTATTCGGCGATTCATTCAATCCAACTTTTTTAAGCAGTTCTTTGGTTTTAGTAATGGTATCATTCCAATTAATAATCCCGTTTTTTGCTTGTTCATTTCCCAAAAAAATATTTTCAGCAATTGACAAATACGGAATCAGTGCTAATTCTTGGTGAATGATTACGATACCCAATTCTTCGCTTTGTTTGATATCTTTAAATTCGCACACTTTTCCCCTAAAAAGAATGTCTCCGGAATATGTTCCATATGGATACACACCACTCAAAACTTTCATCAGTGTGGATTTTCCCGCACCGTTTTCACCCACCAGTGCATGAATTTCCCCTTGTTTGACCTTTAAATTTACATTATTGAGCGCAATAACACCCGGAAATGTTTTGGTTATATTTCTCATTTCTAAAATGGTATCCGACATTTTATCCAACCCCTTACAATGTAGTAAATAATTTAGTGATGGCTGATGGCCATCACTAAATTATTTTAACGCATAACCATAATGGTTTGAATTATTTTTCAAGCTGTTCTTTGGTATAATAACCACTGCCAACCAATACTTCCTCATAGTTTGACTTATCAACCGAAACAGGTTCCAGCAGGTATGACGGGACTACTTTCACACCATTGTTATACGTTTTTGTATCATTAACCTCGGGTTCTTTTCCATTTAAAACGGCATCCACCATTTCAACGGCTTTTTTAGCCAATTGTCTTGTATCTTTGAATACTGTCTGTGTTTGTTCACCGGCAATGATGGATTTAACTGACGGCAGCTCTGCATCCTGTCCTGTAACTACCGGCATAGGCTGACCTTGCGTGCCATATCCCACGCCTTTTAATGAAGACAGGATACCGATACTGATGCCATCATAAGGCGATAGTACTGCGTGTATCTTATCAGTCGTATAATATGCGCTTAGTAAGTTATCCATTCTAGCTTGTGCAGTTGCACCATCCCATCTTAATGTACTGACTTTGTCCATACCCATTTGTCCGCTTTTTACAACCAGCTTTCCGGAATCAATATACGGTTTTAGAACCGACATGGCGCCATCATAGAAAAAGTATGCATTATTATCGTCGGGAGACCCTCCAAACAATTCAATGTTGAAAGGACCTTTTCCTTCTTTTAACCCCAGTGCTTTTTCAATATAGGAACCTTGCTGGACTCCTACTTTAAAATTATCAAAGGTTGCATAGTAGTTTACATTGGGTGTCTTTCTAATCAGACGGTCATACGCAATAACCGGAATTTTTGCATCTGCGGCTTTTTTCAAGACATCCGACAACGATTCTCCATCAATAGATGCAATCACCAAAGCGTCAACACCTTTTGTAATCATGTTTTCTATCTGAGAGATCTGATTTTCCACTACGTCTTCAGCGTATTGCAAATCTGTTTTGTAGCCCAGTTTTTCAAATTCTTTTACCATATTGTTTCCATCATCAATCCACCTCTGCGATGACTTGGTAGGCATTGCAATCCCTACCAGCTTTTCACCTTTTTTACCTCCTGTTGTTTTCGACCCACATGCTGCCATCGTAAAAACCATGGCAATTAAAACAATGAGTGACAATATCCTTTTCATTTAAACTACCCCTTTCCTTATATATCACTATATATCACTATTTTCCCGCCAGGCGATAAAATAGAATGGTTTTATCTTAGCCGCCCGCTGGAAAAAAGCTTCAAAATTATTACTAAAGATATCATATATGTTCGTATGATTTCGTTTATGAACATATAATATCATATTCAAAACAACAATTCAAGAGTTTCAATAAAAATTTATTATTTATATTTTGAATAGTTAGGTAAAATATACAAATCAATTAATAAGTTTTTTTATTTCCTCGAATATATGAACGTTTATTTACGATATTTATCACAAACAAACTTTTTGACTTTTTTAAGCAATGAATTGTAATATGAAACTTATTTATATATAATAAATATATAATAAAATTAACAGAAAAATTATTCTACACACACTTTTTGGAGGATTGCATGTTTGCGCCTGAACGAATAAGAATTATCAAAGGAATACTTTTAGATAAAAAACATATAAATGTTTCAGATTTAAGCACAATGCTAAATGTATCGGAGGTTACCATAAGACGCGACTTGGAAAAACTGGAAAGAGAAAAATTTCTTATCCGGACTCATGGGGGTGCCATCATTAATGATGAAAGCTTTTTGGAACAAGATAAATATATAGATATAGATGATGACCCCTACTATGAACAAAGACTAGAAATTGCTGAAATTGCCATGCATATGGTTGATGATAATGATGTTATCCTACTTAGCCCAGGGTTGACAAATCTTTATATTGCAAAAAAGATTTTAAATAAAAGGAATGTAACCGTATTAACCAATGACTTAAATATTGCCTCTGAACTTGCCGCCAATGCAAGCATGAAAGTAATCATTCCCGGGGGCGACCTTGATGCTGCATCCATGACACTGGCAGGCAAATTAACAGAAGAGAATCTGAGAAACTTTTTTGTTTCTAAAGTTTTCATTGAAGTAGAAGGCGTCAGCATGCAAAGGGGTTATACGGTTCAAAGCATGGCACGGGCCTCAGCCATAAAAGAAATGATGAATATTGCCCGTGAGCGTATTATCGTATGCATTTATAAATGTTTTGATAATATCGGTTTTTCACAAATCGGCCCTCTTACGATAGCAAACAAGGTTATTACCAATCCTTCCATCCCTGATCAGTATAAAAATTACTTTTTTGAAAACAATATACAACTTTTCACTGCTTTTAATTCTTATGAAGGTGGTATATAAATGTTAAAACCTATCTTACAACTTAAAAACATAAATAAAAAAATTTCGGATTTTTTTTCATTAAAAGATATCTCTTTTGAATTAAATAAGGGTGAAGTTCATGTCCTTATGGGGGAAAACGGTTCCGGCAAATCATCTCTCATCAATATTATATGGGGAGCCTATTCCAAAGACAGCGGAACAATCTTTCTGGATGGAACCTCCGTAGAAATTCATTCTCCCGTGGATGCTAAAAAATTGGGTATCTCCATCATTCATCAGGAGCCTTGTCTCTTTGAACACTTTTCTGTTGCAGAAAATATCTACCTGGATAACAAACCTTATAGCAACAAGACATTGAAAATCATTAATTGGGGAAAGATGTATGCCGATTGCCAACAGCTTTTTAAGAAACTGGGCTTTCCCCTTAACAGTAAAACCATGGTAAAAAACCTGGGCATTGCACAGAAACGGCTGGTTGAAATCGCTAAAGCCTGTATGTCAAATGCTCGAATCATTATTATGGATGAGCCTACTTCCTCACTCACCGATTCGGAATCTGCGTTGCTTTTCAATATCATCAGGGAACTAAAAAAATCAGGCGTCTCCATTATTTATATTTCCCACCGCCTGGAAGATATTCAACAAATCGGAGACAGGATTACTGTTATTAGGGAAGGGAGGATTGTTGGCACACAAAGCATTAATAACATAAATACTGACAGCATTATTCACATGATGACAGGTATTGAATTAAAAGAACGTTATCCCAAGCTGAATATCAAACTTGGCAAAGAAGTCTTCAGTATTGCCAATCTGCAATCAGACAACATCCTGAAAGGAATCAGTTTATCATTAAGAAGAAGGGAAATCATTGGCATCACCGGTCTTGTAGGTTCAGGCAGGACTAAAATTGCCAATTGCATCTTCGGATTGGATAAAATTGACACAGGTGAAATACGGATTGAAAATGTCCCTTTGGATATAAAATCTCCTGCCGACGCCATCCGGGCAGGAATTGGGTATGTAACCGAAGACAGAAATGCCGGAGGTCTTTTTATGTATCTTAATATTCCCGAAAACATGACCGCAACAAACCTGTCTAAAATATCAAATAAATTTTTTATTGACCGCACCAAAGAAAACAGTATCGCCGAAACCCTGGTCGCCAAACTCGGCATAAAAACCGGAATACTTAACAATAAAGCTGCTTATTTAAGCAGCGGTAATCAACAAAAGCTGGTCCTTGCAAAATGGATTGTATCGGGAGCTAAAATATTTCTTTTCGATGAACCTACAAGAGGGATTGATATCGCTTCCAAAGTTGACGTGTATAATCTGATGAATGAAATGGTGATCAAAGGTGCTTCCATCATTCTTATATCTTCTGACGTAGATGAAGTGATTGGCATGTGCGACCGTATTTTAATACTCTATGACGGAAAAGTCTCCGCAGTTATCCCCAGGAATGAAGCTACCCGTGAAAAAATTCTTTTTTATGCCACCGGAGGAAAACAAAACGCCTAATCCAAAGCCGGTCAATGATTTGAATAAAATACCAATATATTTATTGTAGAAACTTATTTAATGTAAAATGCATCTACATTCTCTTTTTTAACAATACTTACACCCGTATCCACAAAAGGAGGCAGCGGATTAATTCCTTTTTGCTTCCAATCCTCTACAGGATTAATCAAATTATGCTTGAGATGATAAAGAAAATTCATTGACTGATATCCCATTATATAAGTACCTTGCGCAATGGAAGCAGATATGATACCCGCTTTAATTGCATCCAATGTCCCCTTGTCGGTATCAAAACTTACAATTTTCACTTGTCCGACCTTATTGGCTTCCTTTACAGCCGTTGCCGCACCAACACCACTGGTAGCATCTGTACAAAAAACTCCTTTTATATTCGGGTTTGCTTGGAGCATTCCTGCAAGTACCTTTGCCGCTTCGGTCTGGTCCCCTTTGCCGTTACCTATCTGGACAAGCTTCAGTTTTTTATAATCTGATTCCAGTGCTTTTTTGAAACCTGCCACTCTTTGGTCATGGTTTAACTGTGCCGGAAGCGTTATGATTACAACCTCACCTCCACCGGGTCCTATCAGTTCATCCAAAACCTTTGCAGCTACATGTCCCGCATACTCATTACCGGTGGCAAGAAAAGAATATCTGCCGCTGTCAGGCGAATCCGCATCAAATGTTACAACCGGAATTCCTGCGTCCATTGCCTTTTTAATGGGCGCAACAAAAGCATCAGGATTGATGCATGTTATAGCAATGCCTGCAGGTTTTTTTGCAATAACCTGTTCCAGTACTGTTACCTGCTGGTTGACATCGTATTGAGGACTCCCGGTATAAACCGTTTTTACACCATACAACTTCCCTGCATCCTGAAAACCTTTGTAGCAGCCTTTCCAATATTCCAAACCCGTTTGAAAGGTTATCATATAATATTCTTCACTAGCATCGCCTTCCAACAGGCTTTTTGCAGCATCTCCGGTAGCATTGTTGTTACCTGTACTGCATCCTGCAAGTATTAATACGAATAACATCATTAACGCCACAGTCATTTTGTTTGATGCTCGCACACCTATTCCTCCTTGCATTCATTTCACACGCTGTGCTTATTTTTTATTCTTAAGATTTTTCAACTTATTGCGATGACTCAAATAATCAAAGGTAACAGCTGCAATCAGGAAAACACCGTTGGCAAGTTCCTGCCAATATACGGGTACATTTAGGATTATCAAACCATTATTAATAAAATTTAACAGAATCACACCCAACACCGCTCCAAATATTGTTCCTTCTCCGCCACTGATACTTGCACCGCCGATAATGGCCGCTGAAATACTTCTCATTTCCGCTCCAATTCCTGCTGTTGGTGCTGCAACTGTAAACCTTGCCATACTTAATATTCCCGCAATACTTGCCAATGTAGCCGTTAATAAATAGACACCCACTTTCACCCTGGAGGTATTGATGCCGGACAAAACCGCAGCTTTTTCATTACTGCCCGTATAGAATACCTTTCTTAAAGGTTCGGACCTTCGCATCATAAAATCCCCAATCACCGCAATCACAATAAACACAAAAACAATAAACGGTATGCCCAGGATTTTTCCCTGTCCAATAAGTGCAAATGTGTGTGGAACACCGAAAAGAGATATGGGTGAACCTTGCGTCAATACATAAGCCGTCCCCCTGGCGACTCCTGAAATTCCTAAAGTAGTTATAAACGGATTCAGACCAATCTTACCAATAAAGAAACCATTTATCAATCCGCAAAACATACCGGCCATAAGTGCAACGGTACATGCAACCCAAATATTTATCCCCGCAAGGTATAAAGTCCCCGCCACAACTCCGCTGAGTCCCATGACGGAACCTACAGAAAGGTCAAGTCCTCCTGAAACCAAAGCTACCGTCATCCCTACAGCAATGATACCATCGGAGGTAAGCCCTATAGCGGTGGATATTAAATTATCTCTTGTTAAAAAATGAGACGATAACATCGTCAAAATAAACCCTACTATGATAATACCTATCATTAGATTGGCTTCCCTGAAAGAAGTGATAGTCTTCCATATTTTTGCCGACGCCGAATTCTGATATCCTCTGTTTTCCGCCTCTACACACTCCATTGTAAAGTTCCTCCCTCTTTCTTATCTTCAGGCAATTTTATAGCATATATACATCTTGGCTATATCTTTTTTTACAAAGCTGATTTCTGAAAACCTTATCAATATTTGAGGCGTACTCAATCTCCACCGTTTACCGCGTAAATACCTTTCTGGGTATATATGTCTTGAAGGCTTCCAACATCTTTCCGGTCGGTTCAAATATTAATCTCGCTTTTTGCCCATCCAATGTAAAAACAGCAAAATACAGATTTTCTGCATTCATGGAACTCATGGCATCAATAGATTTTTTTATGTTTACATTTGTAAATTCCCTCTTATATTTTTCATCATGCACCGGAGCAACAATATCAAATTCCTTGCAATGTATGCTGAGAATTCTCTTTCTTCTTCGCTGCGCAATAATTTTATCCACATCCAATTCACCATTGGTAACCGAATATTCAAATTCAATATTTCTGGATGTTATGAGCCAGTATGCACCATAACCCACAGCTACCACGATGATAGGCCCAAAAGGAAGTGCTAAAGCAAACATGGCGATAAGCAATACCGCAATCATTATCCCTACTGTAACTAGTGTGTCTTGAGGTGTCTTCTTCCTCTGTACAATGTGTTCAATGAAAATATCCATAGTTTTCCCCCTTACTCATTCCTTTTGTTTATTACCATTTTAACACAAAACTGTTACGAGTACAAATAAAACCCGGAAAAATTTTTCCGGGTTTTATAATTGACCAACTTTAAAACTAAATATTGTGATTTAAAGTTGGTTAATTTCATCGATAACTACATCAATTTATTTTTAGTTTTGATATGGTTATCGATATTTTTGATATGGTTATCGATATATTAAAAAATTATTGATTCTTTAGTTCAATTGAGAGAGCTAAGGCACAGCCTCCCCATAAAACTACTGCACCAAATAATAAGAAAAATATTGCTGTAGCTGACATCTTCTTTCACCTCCAAAGGTTAATTTGCAGCCTATTCATTCTCATGGTTTACAAGCTTTTTATTTCTCCACGGTCTGGACGCCAAAACAAATGATAATATTAACGTCGTTCCTACAACTGTCCAACCTAACAAAATCAAGGCATCCAACGGATATCCGCCGTAAGGCTTGGTAATATTGCCGATAATATTATTAATAATCATGTAAGCCAATACTGCAGGCGTAATAAACTTAATTGCTATGTCCCACCATGAACCCAACGGGTAATGGGAAATAGGATTAACATGTTCCCGAATTTTATGTGTGCCAAACCACCACCCTATAATAATAGCTTCTAAAATACCTACTATTACTATTCCAAAAGAGTTAATAAAATTATCTACTATATCAAGAATATACAGTCCTGCCCCCGTTGCAAACACAAGACCAACAATATATCCTACAATTGCAGTAAATGTTACAATCTTCTTTCTGCTGATATTAAATTTATCTATAAGTGCACCGGAAAAAGCTTCTACCAGCGATACAGTCGAGGTGAGGCCGGCAAACACAAGCCCCAGGAAGAACAGGACGCCCAGCAATGCCTTGAATATTCCCGGCA
This sequence comes from Petroclostridium xylanilyticum, assembly GCF_002252565.1. Taxonomy (NCBI): domain Bacteria; kingdom Bacillati; phylum Bacillota; class Clostridia; order Eubacteriales; family Oscillospiraceae; genus Petroclostridium; species Petroclostridium xylanilyticum. The sequence continues at coordinate 76,945 of NZ_NPML01000029.1, read as the reverse complement.
TTACATTTATAGCCTGCGGAAAAGCAACAAATGCTAGCCCTATACCCTGGGTTGCAACCTTCTCAACAGGTAGGCCCTGGGTATTAGCCATGTATCCTAAAATACCAAATACGCCTAAGGCTGAAAGAAATTCAAATCCTGAATTTGCCAATCCTGTAATAAAAGCACTGTTTACTATATCTGTCTTTTTAGGCAAATAACTTGAATAAGTCATCATGATTCCCATCGCAAGGCTTAGAGAATAGAAGATTTGCCCATATGCAGCAATCCATACTTTATAATCAAGCACTTTACTCCAGTCGGGATTTAAAAGTTTTTCCAATCCCTGAACCGCTCCAGGAAGGGTTACACCCCGGATTACTATAATCACCATGATGATAAACAACGTAGGTAAAAGGACTCTATTGAGCTTTTCAATTCCACCTGAAATTCCTCTATAGCATATAAACCAGTTTATTCCCCAGATCAGCGTCATAGCTGCAACAATATGCCATTGAATTCCCCCGAATTCCCATAATCCTTCGCTAAGGCCTAAAAACTGCCCAAAGAAAAATTTGTTGGGATCATCTCCCCAGCCTCTAGAAAAAGCAAGGAAGAAATAGTTGACTGCCCACGCCAGAATGGCAGAATAATATACCAATATTACCATAGAATTAATGCTGGGCCACCAGCCAAGCCATTCCCATTTTTTATTTGCCCTTGCAAGCGCTAAAGGCGTTGAGCCCCTGAATTTGTGTCCTATACTATACTCGAGTATGAGGATAGGAATACCTGCTGTAAATAATGCAAAAAAGTAAGGAATCAGAAATGCGCCCCCCCATTCTCGTATGCAACATAGGGGTATCGCCAGATATTCCCTAAACCAACCGCAGAACCCATGGCTGCCATGATAAATCCGATTTTAGATGACCATTGCTCTCGTTCTTTTGACATATATCCATCACCTTTCTATAAAAATTCTTATAAATACAATATAAGTAGGTATATAAACGTTAATCTTGCCCTACTCAGCTTCATAATCTTCATAATTATTAAGCGTATTTTCTGCCCATGGCCTTGAAGCCAAAATCAATCCTGCTGCAACCGTACCTGCTGCAACCAACCAGCCCAGTATCACTACCGCACTCATCGGATATCCGCCGTAAGGTTTGCTAATATTTTCAATGATATTATTGATAAGCATGTAGATTAATACGGCAGGCGTAACAAATTTAACCGTAACATCCCACCACTTGCCCACAGGATAATGGGAGATAGGATTTACATGTTCTCTTACCTTTTGCGTGCCGAACAGCCAACCTATAACAATTGCTTCTGAAAGCCCTATGATAACTGCACCAAATGAGTTGATAAAGTTATCGATAATATCAAGGAAGAACAATCCTGCTCCGGTTGCAAATAAAGTACTAATAGCAAAACCACCTATGCATATAATGGTAACTATCTTCTTGCGGCGAATACCGAATTTGTCTATAAATGGAGCCGAGAAAGCTTCTACCATGGATACACTGGAAGTCATACCTGCAAATACGAGACCTGCAAAAAACAATACTCCCAGTAATACTTTAAATATTCCTGGCATCATGTTCATACCCTGAGGGAAAACAACAAAAGCCAGTCCGATACTGCTGGTAACAACTTTATCTACAGGCAGATTCTGCACATGCGCCATATATCCCAAGATACTGAATACGCCTAAAGCAGCAAGAAATTCAAAACCGGAATTTGCCAGCGCAGTGAAGAAAGCACTGTTAACGATATCCGTCTTTTTAGGTAAATAGCTTGCATAGGTCATCATGACCCCCATTGCAAGGCTGAGAGAGAAGAAAATCTGTCCATAGGCTGCAATCCACACTTTAAAATCCAGTACCTTGCTCCAGTCAGGATGCAGAAGTGTTTCCAAGCCTTGAACAGCACCAGGCAGCGTAACACCTCTAATGACAATAATAATCATGATGACAAAAAGCATTGGTAAAAGAACCTTGTTCGCCTTTTCTATACCATCGGAAACACCTTTAAAGCATATATACCAGTTCGCAAACCAGATCACCGCCATAGCAATTAAAATGTGCCATTGCATTGTCCCAAGATTCCATGGACTGTCGGTAAGGCCCAGGAATTGTCCAAAAAAATATTTGTTAGGATCATCTCCCCATGCTCTTGTAAAAGCAAGGAAAACATAATTAAGCGCCCATCCCAAAATCATTGAATAATAGATGAGTATAACAATTGAATTAACACTTGGCCACCATCCCAGCCACTCCCACTTTTTATTTGCCCTTGCAAGCGCTGCAGGGGTGGCCCCTCTAAACTTATGCCCTATACTGTACTCAAGTATCATCAGCGGGATACCTGCAGTAAATAGAGCAAAAAAGTAAGGAATAAGGAACGCACCGCCCCCATTTGAATAGGCGATATATGGATATCTCCAGATATTGCCCAATCCGATTGCTGACCCTATCGCTGCTAGGATAAAACCAATTTTGGTCCCCCATTGGTCCCTTTTGCCTGCCATGTATACATCCTCCTTTGAAAATTGTATCTTTCGTTTACATACAAATAATTTCCAGTATTTGTTTCTGCACTATTGCATTTATTATAATACATAGGATATATGTTTTGCAATAACTTTTTATATGACTTGCAAATGAATGCAGGTATTGGATGAGAAAGGTCATATTTAAACTATCGCAACGAGTTAATATAGAGTTATAGTATATTTATGACTGTTAAACGCGGGTCTTTGACAGTTGCAACTTTTCAAACAGTGCTCGAAGCCTTGAAAATAGCACATTTTTGTGTCAAATTTGATTTTCTAAAAATGCGTACTTTCTAGTGATTTTATTATTTTAATCTTAATTTTCAAATCATATCTGCCGATTTATTAAATGACAGCAAATGCAGCATTAGCAAGGATTTTAAAAAAGTACGCAAATTTTTTATTTAATCAAAAGCCTGAAACCCTTTAATATCAAGCCTTATCAGGCTTTTTGTATTCGCCAAGTGTCAAACTCGGGATTATAATACATAGGATATATGTTTTGCAATAACTTTTTATATGACTTGCAAATGAATGCAGGTATTGGATGAGAAAGGTCATATTTAAACTATCGCAACGAGTTAATATAGAGTTATAGTATATTTATGACTGTTAAACGCAAAAAAGAACTCCCAGTTCCCCAGGAGTTCCTTTTTATATAAACGGTAGGGCCTATGAACGGCACTACTCGCCACCCACTCATCACTACCCACTTTATTAATACATTCCGCCCATTCCGCCTGGCATTCCACCGCCTGCTGGCGCAGCTTCTTTTTCCGGTTTGTCAGCAACCAGACTTTCAGTAGTGAGCACCATAGCAGCTACGCTTGCAGCATTCTGTAATGCAGAGCGAGTAACTTTGGTTGGGTCTACGATACCTGCGTCAACCATATTCACATATTGCTCAGTAAGTGCATTGAAGCCGACTCCAACCGGGCTGTTCTTAATCTTTTCTACGATTACAGAACCTTCCAAACCTGCATTGGCAGCGATCTGTCTTACCGGCTCTTCAAGAGCTTTAAGAACGATCCTAACACCAGTCTTTTCATCGCCTTCTGCTGTATCAAGAAGTTTTTCAACCGTGGCTAATGCATTAATATACGCAGTACCGCCACCAGCTACAATACCTTCTTCAACAGCAGCTCTTGTAGCAGCGAGAGCATCTTCAATTCTCAACTTCTTTTCTTTCATTTCTGTTTCAGTAGCAGCACCAACCTTGATGACAGCTACGCCACCAGATAATTTAGCAAGTCTTTCTTGTAATTTTTCTCTATCGAAATCAGAAGTAGTTTCTTCGATTTGAGCTTTGATTTGCGCAATTCTGCTTTTGATTTCTTCTTGAGAACCGGCACCATCAACAATGATAGTATTTTCTTTTTGTACTCTAACCTGTCTAGCTCTGCCAAGTTGAGCAATAGTAGTTTCTTTGAGGTCCAATCCTAATTCGTCAGAAATAACTTCTCCACCCGTCAGGATAGCAATATCCTGTAACATAGCCTTTCTTCTATCACCGAATCCAGGAGCTTTAACAGCTACACAAGTAAAGGTTCCTCTCAATTTGTTTACTACTAATGTAGCAAGAGCTTCACCCTCAACATCTTCAGCAATGATAACAAGTTTTTTGCCTTGTTGAACAATTTGTTCGAGAATTGGTAAGATATCCTGGATATTGCTGATTTTTTTATCAGTGATCAGGATATAAGGATCTTCAAGAACAGCTTCCATTTTTTCAGTGTCGGTAATCATGTATGGAGAAATGTATCCCCTGTCGAACTGCATACCTTCTACAACTTCAGAGTAAGTTTCTGCAGTCTTGGATTCTTCTACAGTAATAACACCATCATTTGTAACTTTTTCCATTGCATCGGCGATTAAGTTGCCAATGGTTTCATCTGCAGCAGAAATAGCTGCAACTCTTGCAATATCTTCTTTTCCTTTGATTTTTGCGCTGTTGGCTTTGATGCTTTCAACAGCTGCATCTACAGCTTTTGCAATACCTTTTTTAACAATCATTGGATTAGCACCGGCAGCAACATTCTTTAAACCCTCTCTGATAAGAGCCTGCGCTAAAAGGGTAGCTGTAGTAGTACCGTCTCCGGCTACATCATTCGTCTTGGTTGCAACTTCTTTTACAAGCTGCGCACCCATATTTTCAAAAGCATCTTCTAACTCAATTTCCTTCGCAATGGTAACACCATCGTTTGTAATTAACGGAGAACCAAATTTCTTATCAAGAACAACGTTTCTTCCTTTTGGTCCTAAAGTAATTTTTACTGTATCTGCTAACTGGTTAACGCCTCTTTCAAGAGCTCGTCTAGCTTCTTCACCAAATAAAATCTGTTTTGCCATATGTATTACCCTCCCTTAATTATTTGAGATCATTTTCAATAGTCTTTTCAATAGTCTAGTTTAAATATTAATTATTCAACCTTAGCAAGTACATCGCTCTGTCTTAAGATAGTGTATTCTTGTCCATCAATTTTTACTTCGGTACCAGCGTATTTGCTAATGATTACCTTATCTCCCACGGCTAATTCCATCTTTACTTCTTTACCATCTACTATACCGCCAGGACCTACCGATACAACTTCAGCCATCTGTGGTTTTTCCTTTGCTGTACCCGGTAATACAATACCGCTCTTTGTTGTTTCTTCACTCTCCAGCATTTTGATAACTACTCTGTCTGCTAAAGGCTTAATAGTCATGTATATACCTCCTTAGATTAAATTATGTAATAATTAATTAACTTCTTTTTTATTAGCACTCACCGCTCGTGAGTGCTAATCACATTAATAATAATATATAATCTATTTTTCTATAGCAAACATTATAATTCACTATTTTTCTATATTATTGCCTTAATTTTTTTATTTTATAGCATTAAATCCATATCTCTTTTATTTTCTTTCAATAATTAACTTAGGGATGTCATTTTAAATAAAAAGCGTTAGCACGCATCTATTGTTCTGAAATGATACATTGAGGACAAGCAGCATCATGTATTCCATGTTTTGCCGTCGGCTTATACCGGCATCCGTGCCGGGATAAACCTAAAATCACCGTCCATGGCGATTTTCCGGCTGCAACATTCCATACATGATGCTACTTGCCCGTGACAATGAATGTAATATATTTAGTGTTATTTATATAGGCAACAAAAAAACACCCTTTCGGGTGGAATTTTTGTAGTTAATCTGTATTAAATATGCGCCGGTTGGAGTTTTATAATAGTAATTTTATATTAAATCTACCCATTCAGTATGAAATACGCCTTCCCTATCAATTCTCTGATATGTATGCGCACCAAAATAATCCCGCTGGGCCTGAAGTAAATTAGCAGGCAGGAATTCACTTCTATAAGAATCAAAATAGTTCAGGGCAGAACTAAAAGCGGGCACAGCTATACCATTCATTACTGCAGCACTTACCACCCTTCGCCAGCTGTCCTGTGACTCATGTACAACCTCTTTAAAAAATGGATCAAGAAGAAGGTTTTCCAGTTTAGGATTCCTATCAAAAGCCTCATTAATTTTATTTAAGAATCTGGCCCGGATAATACAGCCACCTCTCCACAGCAACGCTATTTTTCCCAGTTTTAAATCCCATGAATATTCTTCCGATGCTTTTTTTAATAATGCAAACCCCTGGGCATAGGAACAAATTTTAGATGCATATAAAGCCTTTTTAATGTCATCTATAAATTGTTGCTTATTTCCTTTAAATTCTATTTCAGGCCCGGATAAAATTTTAGAAGCATTCACCCGTTCAGATTTTATTGCAGATATATTACGGGCAAATACCGCTTCTGCTATCGTAGGAGTACTTACCCCTAAATCCAAGGCTTCCTGGGAAGTCCATTTACCTGTCCCTTTTTGTTGTGCCGTATCCAGAATAACATCTACCAAAGGTTTTCCTGTCAGCTCATCCACCTTACCCAGGATATCAGCAGTAATTGCTATGAGGTAAGAATTCAATTCCTCGCTGTTCCATTTTGCAAAAACATCTTTTATTTCCTGTGCCGGCATATTAAGAAGGTTTTTTATCAAGTAATATGCCTCGGCAATAAGCTGCATATCTCCATATTCAATACCATTGTGGACCATTTTTACATAATGACCTGCCCCATTAGGTCCAATATAACTGCAGCAGGGTATACCATCATCTACCTTAGCTGAAATATCTGTCAAAATCTTTTCTACTTTGTCCCATGCCGATCGATTGCCCCCAGGCATTATACTAGGGCCATTCAATGCACCTTCCTCGCCGCCGGAAACACCCACTCCAAGATAGAATATCCCCAGCTTGCTTAACTCCTCTTCTCTTCGCATGGTATCCTTAAAAAAAGAATTTCCTCCATCAATAATGATATCACCCTTCTCTAAATGAGGAATAAGGACCTGTATCATCGCATCCACTGCTGCCCCGGACTTAACCATCAAGAAAACCTTTCTGGGTCTTTCCAAGGATTCCACAAAATCTTCTAATGAATAGGCTGGTACGATATTCTCTTTTCCCCGAGCCGTCTCATTCATAAATTCATCTATTTTTGACAGAGTCCTGTTGTATACTGATACCCTGTAACCATTGCGGGCCATATTCAATACAAGGTTTTGACCCATAACTGCTAATCCGACTAATCCAATATCCGATTTTTTCATGATAAAATATCCTCCATAGATACAGATTAAGATTAAGATTGAGATTAATTTAAAACCAAATCCTTTTTACTATCATACATAATACTTCATCATACTTCATCTCAATCTCAATAGTTATTTTCTACATTACCATATTATCTATATACCCCAAATGTTAAATATTAAACATTGTGTTATATCTTTATTATTTCATATAGCATATCACCTTTTGAGATACGATATCAGCCAATATTTATACTCCTCTATCCGCTACATCATAAACCTTCACCCCTAAACTGTATTTGCTATAAAGAAATGTATTAAACACTTATCAGCTTCAAATACATTTTGTTACTAAAAATGACTCATACAATAGCCTTAATCTTGAAACAAAAGAATTAAACAGAAGGATATTTTATTCTAAAAATTCCCTCTGTTTATTTTTATTAAGAACATACATGTGTAATTTTTAGTTATTAAAAACAAGCATCACCGTGTTGAAAATCTTATCATGTTCCATGAAGTCTTAGGCAAACAAATATCATATGTATTGTTATCATCTTTTGGTAATTCCATGTTTCTAGGCTTTATATTTTCAGGATTATCAAAGGTATTTGTTGCATAAAGGTCCTCTCCATCTAAAACAACATGTTCAACAATTTTTATATTTCCGAATGAGCGCAGGTCCAGTGACAACTGCATATCTTCGTTTCTATCACAGTTAAGTGCAAATACGCAAACACTGTCATTTTCTTCATCAAAAGTGACAGACATTTGAACAGTTGGAGCATCACCGTAAAGAGCCGTTTCAAATTTTGGAGTTGTGATAATCGGTTTTAATGCAACACCTCTTGCATAATTTGAAACTTGCTTAAATGGATAGAAAATTGTTTGCCTGATGGACCTACCGCCCTTCTCTGTAAAAATAGGTGCAATGACATTGACAAGCTGTGCAAGGCAAGCCATTTTTACCTTATCTGCACTATTCACCAGTGTACACATCAAACCACCTACAACAAGGGCATCTAATAATGAATAGTTATCTTCAAGAATTGGAGGAGCAATCTCCCAGGGGTATCGTGTCCTTTTATTCTGATACCATACATTCCACTCATCAAAGGAGATTTTTAATGTTTTGCTGCTGCGATTCTTCGCTTTTACATAATCAATAACAGAAGCAATGGTATGTATGAATCTGTCCATATCAACAAATGAAGCAAGAAAATCTTCGGTAGTTCCGCCATTTTCCCCTTCATAGTAATACCTATGCATTGAGATATAATCCACCTTATCATATAAATGCTCCAATACCACTCTATCCCACTCAGGATATGTAGGCATTTTTGAGTTTGAACTGCCGCAAGCAACCAACTCAATTGTCGGGTCAACCCATTTCATGATTTTAGCTGCTTCTAATGCTTTTTTGCCATAGTCATCAGCAGACAAGTGGCAAATTTGCCATGGTCCATCCATCTCATTCCCTAGGCACCACACTTTTATATTGTACGGATCATTATGTCCATACTTTCTTCTTAAATCACTCCAGTATGTTCCCGAAGGATGGTTACAGTATTCAACCATATTGCCTGCTTCTTGCGGTGTTCCTGTACCCAAATTAACAGCAGCCATTATTTCTGTATTTGCTTTTTTACTCCAATCGGCAAATTCATCAATCCCCATCTCATTTGTTTCTATTGAGTACCAGGCAAGTTCCAGTCTTCTCGGCCTTTCTGCCTTTGGACCTATTCCATCCGTCCAATTATAACCCGAAACAAAATTGCCGCCGGGATATCTTACAATTGGCACATTTAGCTCCTTAACAAGTTCAATTACATCTTTTCTGAAGCCATATTCATCGGCAGCTGGATGCCCCGGTTCATATATTCCTGTGTATACAGCTCTTCCCAGATGTTCTATAAACGAGCCATAAATACGGTTATCTATTTTATCAATCACATAGTTTTTATCAACGATACACTTTGTATTTTTCATAATCAATCCCCCAAGTTTTTATAGTATTAGAATTCATCATTTTTAAGAGAGTACTTGCTTTTCATCCTTTTACTCCACCGACAGTTAATCCGGAGATAAATGCTTTCTGATTGAGAAGGAATATTATTAAAATAGGAACAATGGACATTACCGCCCCGGGCATCAGCATATCATAATTGTTACCATATGGTGTAATCAACGAGGCAAGTCCTATAGGGATAGTAAGCATCTCATTTGTTCTTAAAACAATTAGCGGCCATATAAAACTATTCCAGCTAGACATTGCCTGAAGAATTACCATTGCCCCGAAAGCTGGCAGCATAAGTGGCATCATAATTCTAAAATATATTCCAAATTCACTGCACCCATCAATTCTTCCTGCATCCAAATAATCTTTTGGCAGCCCTACCGCATATTGTCTAAAAAAGAAGACTGCAAACGGAGAGACTACAAAGGGCAGTACAACGCCAAAGTAGGTATTAATGAGCTTTAAAGAAACCATTAGCTTGTAAAGTGGTAATATCAAGATCTCTATAGGAATCATCATTACAACTAGAACAACCGTAAAAATAAGGTTTCTACCTTTAAAATTATATACGGCAAGACCATAACCCACCATTGACGTTAAAAATAATGCAAGTACCGTATGAAGAAGCGTTATAATGATACTATTTTTATACCAATGTAAATACAAACTGCTTTCATCGGTAAACAACAAAACATAATTTTTGATGCTCATTATTTGAGGCTGAATGTTTACATTAATTCCATTTCTTAATAGCTCTTCACCGGGCTTAAAAGAGGACACAAACATAAAATAAAAAGGAGCAAGGGCTATAACGCTAAATAGTGAAAGAATGATCAAGTTAGTAATAGTAATAATTCTATTCTTTTTGCGCGTTGATTTCATTTTCATCCTTAATCACTCTCCTTTTTAAAAAATCCGAATAGTGTCAATTGGATAAGGTTCAGTACAAAAACAATGGCAAGCAGCGTTATACCTATCGCTGAAGCAAATCCCAAGTCATTATTGTTAAAACCCTCCTGATAAATATATCCTACTAAAGTAAGTCCAATATCTCCCGGAGGTGTTGACCGCCAATAAGCAAATGATTCGGCAAACATTGCGAATCCAGCGTAGACACTTATAGTTACCACATAAATGATAACTGGCTTTAGACAAGGAATGGTAATTTTAAAAAACTTATCAATGGTGTTAGCACCATCAATTTCAGCAGATTCGTAGAGTTCTGATGAAATTCCCTGTAATCCTGATAAAAAATAAACAATATTTACACCAAGCCATCTCCATGTTGCCAAAACAACGAGAATAAATATAGCTGTACTCTTTGATTGCAGCCAAACGATTGGTCCAATCCCAAATGACTTAATAATTGCATTTGCCAAAGTCGTTTCCTGCTCACCAAACGAATATCTGAAAAAGATACCTGCTACAATGACTGAAGTCAATGCAGGTATGAAAAGTGTTGACCTGAAGAAATTTCGTCCTATCGTCATTTTGCTATTTAGGACAACCGCTAACAACATAGGTAATGGAATTAAAACCAAAAGCGTAAAAAAAGTATATTTTGCGCTAACCGTTAAAGCATTAAAAAAGTGCGGGTTATTAAGATTCATATAATTTTTAAGCCCTACAAATTCCACATCATTCAGACCTGAAATGGTCTGAAAACTCATCATAATGGTTGATATAATAGAATAAAGATAAAAAGTCAAAAATGAGATTATAAAAGGCAAAACGAAAATATATGGTACTACTTTATCTGAATAGAATATGTTTTTCTTTCTATTATATTTAATTGTTATAGTGTCTGTTTGCGGTACACTACTCAACACTGATACTCCCCCTTTGGAGTAAAAGATTCAACTGGCACTCCAGTTGAATCTTTTACTCCTAATTAATCAACAACACTAGTGAAATCTTATTTTTTACGCAGTTCTTCCGCTGTGGCTTTTAAAGATTGCTCAGGAGTTAAGCTTTGTTCCTTCAAAGCTTTGAACATTACATCCTTTTTCACTGCCGCAGCAGCAGCCGGGAACTTCTCACCAACATTTATAGAATTGATCTCATCTTTAATTTGCATAAGCATATCAAAAATACCTTTCCCGAAATAATCAGTATATTTGTTATCTGCCTTCATTTCAGGATCTTCCCAAACATCCCACCGGATAGGATCAAATCCTAAAACTGTCCATGTCTTTTTGGCGCCTTCCTTTGAAAGCTTAGCAAAGTTTAAAAATTCCATCGCAAGATCAACATTTTTACATTGAACAGTGATAGATGTACCTGTTCCTCCCATCCCTGCGGATCTGAATCCGTCATCCTTCCATTTAGGTAATGGTCTAACGATAATCTTTCCTTTCAAATCCGGCATATACTGGACAAATCTACCCATATACCAAATGGGCATTAATACCGACGCGGCGCCGCCTTTATTCATAAACGCATAGTATTCTTCTGTGTGGTGATGCCCACCCGGAGTGGGAATTGCAATCTTATCGGTATAGATCATATCTTTTAGAAATTGAAGCGTCTTAATATTTATTTCATTATCCAGGATTGGATTTCCATCTTTATCTAAATAATCAGAACCTTGCTGGCTGATCATCGGATGGAATGTCCACTGATCTGTTACTTCAATGGTGGTCATTGGTACCCCTGCTGCTGCTGCAACTTTTTTGCCGGCAGCAACATAATCGCTCCAGGTCTTAATATCATCAGCATTTACGCCGGCTTTATCTAGGATTTCCTTGTTATAATACATGACAGCTGCACCAACGTGATAGTCAATCCCGTAATACTTACCGTCTTTTGCATAGTTATCAAATCTTGCTTTGATCATCTTATCTAATTCAGGTTCAACAATTTTATTTAATGGTACGAGGGCAGGATTTTTTCCCTTTAAATAATTCGAGTACTTGCTAATTTCTATGTCTACAATATCCGGTGCACCTGTTCCCGATTGTAAAGCAATCAACAATTTATTGTGCATCTCGTCATAAGGGTATACATCCGTTTTGATTGCTATAGGCTTGTTTTCATTTGTCTTGTTCCAGCTTGCTACCGCATCATCAATAAACTGCTGATGTAGTGCCTGGAATGTCCAAAAAGAAAATTGTGTTGTCTTTTTGAGTTCTTCCTTCTTTTGTTGTGTTTCCTGCTGTGCAGAATTAGAGGATTGAGCCTGATTAGCAGGCTGTTTTGGTGCTGAGCCACATCCTGTCAAAGCAATACTAAAGAAAAGTACTGCAGCCATAATAACACATAAAGTTCTTTTCATCTAAATGCCCCCTATTTTTTATTTTGCTTAAAACTATACCTTTGACGTCAAAAAGTACAATTTTATTATGGACAATGTATAAATTACTGTTTTCAATTCATACATTATCTTTTGTTAAAATTATACAATATAAGACCATCGTAGCGTACTCAACTTTTTTTACATTCATTATAATATTTTTATAATATTACTCATAAATCATTATATTTTTTTTACATTTACTACATTTTTTTTAATGAAGATTCATATTCCTGTGGAGTCATACCTAAGATTTCCTTAAAGACCTTAAAGAAATAATTATAATTGCTAAAGCCCACTTCTTTTACAATTTCCTTTAGTTTGAAATTTCCCATTTCAATTAATAACCTGGCCTTTTCGACTCTACGCATATTTAAATATTCCACAAAACCTTTCCCACAATCTTCCTTAAATACTCTACTTAAGTATGAACTGTTAATACCAATATACTCGGCAACCTCATTAAGAGAAATGTTTCTCTGATAATTAGCATGAATGTATTCTATCGCTTTTTTTGTAATATCAGTATATATTTCATCGATCTGTTGCGACTTCAATTCATTGATAAGTTTTTCAAAAATATCCTCAATCCAGTTTTTTATATCGTATATCGTATCATACTTTTGAAATTTTAAATAAGGTATGTCATTTTGTGAATAAATAAGATTGATATCAATTGCCGATTCTCTCGCTATCCTGTTTACAATGTTAATAAGTTCAATTACAATCATCTGCGTGGACTTATTATTCATTTTGCTGTTTATAATTCTCTTAAAAATCAAATCTATATATTCTTTGACTTTCAAGAAATCAAAAGATTTAACACTAAGAATAATATTTTGCTCATCATTTAAATCAAGGTTGGTAAAATTGTCGTCAACATGCCCTGTACTCTTTTCTCTAAGTATTTTGTCTTTTCCCTGATAAAATTTTATTTTTAACTTTTCTTCAGCGTCTTTATAATAGATACGTATCTTTTCTATATCATTACAGATTTCACTAATGCCAAAACAAGCAGTAATATTTAGATATCTTTTTATGCTACTCCTTATCTGTTCTATTACGGCATTGATACTATTGTAGACATATAATAAACTGTATACTCTCCCCAAAGAAAGAATTATAACAAATTTTCCTTTTTCCACATGGGATATTACAGCCTTTCCCCAGTCATTTAAAACCCCCTGGCATATGTCTAAAAATGCTTTGGTAAACTTATTTATTTCAGAAATAGCAGCATACTTTTCCTCTAAAAATGAGTAGTCGTCAATTTCTACCGCAATGATGGTTAGATTTGTTGTTTCCATATTTATATCAAGTGTTTTAACTTCTCTCTCTATTCTGTTTTTATCAACTATTTCCCCATAGATTAACTGCTTTATGAAGTTATTCTTGAGTATGGGCTTGGCAGAAGCAAGCTCAATTTCCAATTGTTGTTTCCTATGTAATTCACTCCTCCCGCTTAGAATATTGTAACGGGCCATTTCCAAAGCGTTAATTAAAATTTTAGAATCAAGTTCATGTTTAAGTATATAATCAACGGCACCTTTTTTCATACTTTGTCTTACATAGTCAAAATCATTATAACCACTTAATGCAATAACTTTTATTTCTACATATTTACGCTCAATATATTCAATGAGCTCTATACCATCCATAACAGGCATGCTTATATCTGTAATTACAATATCGGGTATCATTTTATCAATCATGTTTACTGCAATTTGCCCATTACTTGCTTCTCCGCAGATTTCAAATCCATGTTTACCCCAATCCAACAGACTTTTAAGATTGGCACGTGAAAGAATATCATCATCAACTATTAATACCTTGAGCATTTTCTAAGCCACCTTCCTTCTTAATGATTGGCAGTATTATTTCTACAGTTGTATAGAAATCCGGTATGCTTTGGATAAAAATACCATATTGCGGCCCGAAAAACAATTTAATTCTTTCTTCAACATTTGCTAAGCCCATACCATTAAATCTTGATCTTCTTGTATAAGGATCATGAGATAAAGTGCCCTCCAATTTTTCTTTGGGAATTCCCACACCATTATCTGTGACTGTTATTTTCAAATGATCGGCATCTGTAAATGCTTTTATGACAATTAAACCTTGTCCATTCATAGGCTCTATTCCATGAATAATAGAATTTTCCAATATTGGCTGCAGTACAAATCTTAATATTTTATAGTTAAGCACTTCTTCTTCTATCTTAAATGACACTTTAAACTTATCATAATATCTATATTCTTGTATAGTAATATAATTTTTTAAATAATTGATTTCTTCCATAACGGTTATTAGTTCGTCACCTTTCCCCATACTTCCATGAAGAAGATAAATTAACGAAGTAATAAGTTTTTCTATGTTATCAGCATTTTGTATACGAGCCAGCCACCGGACATTATTTAACGTATTAGATAGAAAATGTGGATTAATTTGCGCTTGCAAAGCTTTCAATTCAGCAATTCTTTTCTGTCTTTCTTTCATTTCCACATTTCTTAAAAGTGTTTTTATCTCTTCAACCATCATGTTGAAGTTATTTGTAACTTTTGAAATTTCATCCTTACTTTTGTCTTCAATACTAATTGAAAGATTTCCTTCCTTCATCTCGTTCATTGAGTGAATAAGCCTTTTTAAAGGAACCGATATACTTTTTGATATTAGAAAGGAAAGTGATATAGCCAAAATTAAGCATGCCATACTGACAATTACAGTATACAACCCAACCCTTCTCGCTTCAGCAGTGAGATAAGCATATGGAATTAAGCTAACAACATACCAGTCTGTATTTTCTACGTGTGAAAAAGCAACCAGATAGTTGTTATTATCAATACTTTTGTTAAAGATTCCTTCTCCTTTCTGCTGATGATATTTTAATTCACTTAACAATTCCTGATGTTTATATTCTTTCGCCACCTCCATATCAGGATAAGGACTTGATATTACCCACCCATTAGAATTCAAAACAAAAATTAACGAATCTTTACCAATATCAATATCCCTGTAGATATTTGAAAAATATTTTTCATGTACTCTCATAAGGATATATCCTATCTGTTCGCCATCTGCAATATCCCTTATACTTCTGCACAACAATATACCATTTCTCTCGTTGCTATCATAAATATTATTCAGGTAATGCATCTCATGGTCTAAATTAGCCGCAGTCCAAACAGGTACTCCTTTTTTTTCTAATGCATCGTTTAAAATCATATTTAAATATTCGGGCTTGAGTTTTAAAATATATAAATCATTTCCATATGCAATAATCTTGTCCACATTGTTTGTATAAATCAGTACATCCGAAACGTCATAAAGAGATGAAAACTTCTTAATAATTATATCCTTCAACGAACTTTCCAAATCTTTTTTTTCCCATTGGCCCATCTTGTCATATCTTTTTAATGCATCTTGAACAATATCTGAGAACTGGATTTCTATACTGTCATTCTCAAATTTGTTTATTTCTCTTTGGATATTTTTGCTTATTTGTTTCATTATCTGAAGTGAATATGTACTTATTTTAGCTTTTATAGCGCTGCTTGACATGTAATAAGAGAAGGTACCTGTAATTAAAAGTGGAATTAATGAAAAAACAAAAAATGAACTCAAGAGCCTTGTCTGAATACTTATATTTCTTATGCAACTTCCAGGGCTAAAAATACTTGCAAGTATTGCATTAGAGGTTTTTACTAGTTTCTTAATCATTCCTATAATATCATGAATAATCTTACCCAAACCCACCTGTAACACCTCTTTTGGTATTTTTTGTATATTATATCATACTGTTTTTGAGCTTTCAACATAACATATAAAATAAGAAAATAAGGCAAACCCAAAAATACCATCTATTTAAATAGATGGTATTTTTGGGTTTATCTAATATTTAATATTTAATATTTATTATTCACTTATCACTGTCATCTGTCTGCTGCTTCTTACTTTTTTCATCTGATATAAGAATACAGCAACGATGGAACCAATTCCTGCAATATCTGTAATCAAGCCAGGATCGATTAGCAAGAGTCCGCCTACCAGGAGGATAACACGCTCAATTTTGCCGGTATGTGTTAATAAATATCCTTCCATAGCTGCCCCTATTCCAACCATACCAATGAGCGATGTAATAACAATCTGCACCACCTGAAGAGGTGTGGTATTGATTAACAATAGAGCCGGATTATACGCAAATATATATGGTATCAAGAAAGCAGCAATAGCTAATTTTGTGGCTTGTATACCTGTCTTCAGAGGATCACTCTTTGCAATGGCTGAACCAGCATAAACAGCTAAAGCTACCGGCGGGGTAATATCTGCTGCAATTCCAAAATAGAAAGCAAACATATGGGCTGCTAATGCAGGTACTCCCAACTGCATGACCGCAGGAGCAGTGATGGTGGAGGTAATAATATAGTTTGCTGTAGTTGGGGCACCCATTCCCAACACAAGAGAGGCCACCATGGTGAAGAACAGAGTGAGGATCTTTATACTTCCGGAAAGCCCTAGAAGCCCGGAAGCCATCTTTAATCCCAATCCGGTTAAAGTTACCACTCCAATAATAATTCCTGCTGCAGCACAGGCAATAGCAACCCCTATGATATTTCTTGCTCCCATCTCAAGAGCATCCATAAAATCCCTAAAGCTCATTCTAGTACTGTTCTTAAGCATGCTTGCTATAATAGAAAACAAAATACCATACAGAGCAGCTCTCATTGGCGTAGAACCCTCTACCAAAAAGTAAATAATGGCAATAAGCGGTCTAAATAGGTGCCCTCTCTCTTAAAACATCCCAGATCTTAGGAAGTTCGTCTTTGCTAAGTCCTCTCATTCCCAGCTTTTTAGCTTCAAAATGAATCATAATCCATATTCCTGTAAAATACAGTAAAGCTGGAATTACAGCAGCTTTTGCAACTTCAATATATGGCATCCCCAGTGCTTCAGCCAACTGTCAATAAGCGCCCTGTAATTCCATACAATATAGCTGGCAACCCCTGCACCTAATACGCCTAATACAACATCCATCCAGTGCATTTCTCTTCTTGACATGGATTTTATAGCAGGGTAGAGCAAAAATGCCAGTAATAATACAAATCCCAGATGTATAGCACGCAAGAGCCGTTCTGGAATCATACCGGACAAGGAAGCATAAAGTTGGAATAATGAAAATATAATTGCAATTCCCGCTATAATATTATGTGATTAATTGTTACCTACAATTACTAATATAGACCAAAAAAACAGTTCACAGTTGATTGCCATTGTCCATTCTATAGTTACTACGGACTGATAACTGTGAACCGTGAACTTATTTTACATATTTATCTATTATTTCAATTATCTCATCTACCTTTTCATCACCTTGTCCTTCAGCAAATGCTTGTTTTACACAGCTTTTAATATGGTTGTCTAATATTTTCAAATTTGCTTTTTTTAATAGAGCTTGCACTGCCAGTATTTGCTTTGATATATCTACACAGTACCGGCCGTCTTCTACCATTTTTATTATACCTTCCAGCTGGCCTCTGGATGTCTTTAACAGGTTAAGTATTTGTTTATCCTGACTTACCATATATTTTCTCCTATTCTATTTTTGTAACCTCATATCCAGCCTCTTCTATAGCTGCCTTTAAAGCATTATCACTTACTTCATCGGTTAATTCTACTGTTGCAAATTTACCTTCTAAGCTTACCGACACTGAACCTACACCATTTATTTCTTTCAAAGCTTCCTTAACATGACTGACACAATGCCCGCAGCTCATTCCTTCAATATAGATTTTCTTTGACATATAAATCATTCCTTTCGTTATATACT
Organism: Petroclostridium xylanilyticum; assembly: GCF_002252565.1. Classification (NCBI taxonomy): domain Bacteria; kingdom Bacillati; phylum Bacillota; class Clostridia; order Eubacteriales; family Oscillospiraceae; genus Petroclostridium; species Petroclostridium xylanilyticum. The sequence goes on along the minus strand of NZ_NPML01000029.1, from coordinate 58,633 downwards.
TTTAATTTTTTATAGTTAACCAATTTTAAAACCGATAACCCACCCTACTCCGGGTAGGGTATATATTCATTGTATCACATTATTCCGGTATGTCAACTTATTTCCTTTTAAAAATCTTACTATTGGGGTAATGGATTTTTTAATCCTGCATAGTAACAAATTATGGCATTTTATACATATCATGTATTATATAACAAAAATTTTGTGGAGGGATGTTTTATGTCTAATGCTGCTCAGGAGATATTTTTTTGGTCAGGTATTATGAGAGATCACGGCGAATTTCAACTCATTACTTTATCTTCAAGGGAACCTCAATATATAATAACATCGCAATATTTTAAAAATGCCTTCATCTCATTAAGAAATGAAGCGGAAAAGCTATTAGAAAAGCCCACCTGTCCGGCTGTAAAAGAACTCATCAGCCGTGTTATTCCTGTTTTGGTAAATTTTATAAACTATAAACGCTTGCTTGTGAGAAAGCTGCTTGAGTGTGATATAGAGCTCGGCTTACCACCTACTTTCATTAACCATATGATCAATGAAGCCATGGAATTTTATCGGACACTGTGTATGATTCAGACAAATATACCTAGAAACACAACTGCCGGAAACATACTTTTGCATAAAATATGGCTTCCAGATGCTGCCGGTCATGCTGCAGCAATAGCATCCGACCTGGATGCAACCGAAACTATACTTATAAAGGAAGCTGAAAATTTTAAAAATACTTTTGAACATTTATTTATTAAGGCTACAGAGTTAGGTCAAATGCTTGAAAGGACCAATCTCAATAATGGTTCTCTGGAATGGCTAAATGAGCAAGTTGAAAAAAATATTGAAGATTTTATACATTTTTTAAGTAAAATACGGGATTTAAGAAAAAAATGTAAAGCTATGAGCACGCTCAAACCTCTTTTTCCAGATCATATGATTAGAGAGGAACAATATTACTTATCAAACATTAAGGAATTGAGACGCAAGTAATCTAAAGCCAAAATAAAGAAATGGAAGTAATGCCCACTGCAACTCCTCCCATTTCTTTATTTTATATCTCCCTATAGTAATAAGAAAAATAGCATCAAATAATCCTTGTAATACTCTCTTATGTATGTCTAGCTATAAAGTCTATAGTCGTATCGATTAATTCATTCTTCCAGTCCATTCTCTGAAATGTATGGTCGGCACCTTCAATTTCAATCAACTGGGCCTTTTCCCCATAAGTTTCCTTATATTTATATGAAGCCTGTATAGGTACAGTAGCATCTGCAGTTCCATGAACAAGCAATACATCACCTTTATAATGAACAGCCCTTCCATATACATCAATACCCTTTACGTCCTCAAGAAAATGCGGCCCTAACCATAAACCTCCAATGTCTATCCTGCCTTTTTCATCTACATAATATTCATTTTTTTGGGAAGCATATTCTGCAATTTCTGCCATATTCCCTGCCGGCGCCCAAAGGACCAGCGCCTTTACCCTATCAACTTCAGGTGCGGCCACGCTGGCAACCAACCCTCCCATACTCAGGCCTACCATAAATAAATTATTCTTGTCAGCATATTCAAGCTCAGACATAAATTTAAAGATATGCTTTGCCTCTTTAATTTCATTTGAAACACTCATCTCCTCGAACAACCCATCACTTTCTCCCGAACCGGAAAAATCAAACCGCACACTTCCCACACCCGCTTTTTCCAATTCCCTTGAGAGACGCACAAACATAAACTGAGGTTCCATCTTATTTCCTGTGAATCCATGATAGATTGCAACAAAAGGATATTTGCTTTTTCCTAGTTCTGGAATATGAATCATACCTCTTAAAGTTAAACCATCGCATCTTAATTCTATAGCTTGCTGCATAAAATATACCTCCTCTTATCTTATTTTCTTTATAATATTCACGCCTGAACTGGTTCCAATCCGGTCTGCTCTCTCATCATTGCACCACCCTTAACCTTTCTTCTAATTTTATCTTCCATCCCATTAAATAATATCTCAAATAGAAATATTGTCAATACTTCCAGCAAAATAAATAACCGACGCTTTTAACCTTAGTTACCGATAACCTCCTAAAAATGGTAATAATTTATCGAATATAAAAATATTGTCCAATAATTCTATTGCTATACTGAAACGCCAAACCATTGATGATTGCTGAACAACTAATGAATATAATACCTGCCTGTGGATTCATTATTGTAAAATCCAATAATCCTTGTCCTAAAACTGCGACTTCTATGCCGGCTAGCAAAGGTGTCAATCTGCAATGATATTGGTTAAGTACTTTAATCTGTTCAAACAAATAATATTTCATATATATAAAAATACCTAATCCTACTATCCCCATGGTGGTTGCTATCGTAATCCAAATATTATGCCCGTGAAAGGTTTTTAAATAATGGTAAACGCTATCGTTTGCAAAGTAAATTCCCATTAACCCCCATCCAGTAATAGGTTTATACTTAAACATATTGAAACAATTTGCCCAAATTGCCCCGCGGTCCTTGACTGAGTTAAATAGATTATGCCCCCTGGGAAACCATTCCGGAAAAATAAACATTAACGCTACCCCTGATATTAAAAGAAGTATTAGGAACACCATCCTTTTTTTATGTCCTGTAAAATAGGCATATACAGCTAATCCTAATATTAAGCCAATTATGGCCCCACGCGATCCCGTCATCAGTAAAACACTAATAAATAATCCTATTCCAAGTACATAAAACCCTTTCTTAGGTTTAGAAGAATTTTGATAAAAATAATAACATATAAGTGTCATGACCGCATACCAAATTCCTGCTACATTTGGATTACCAAAAGTTCCAGAAATTCTACTGCTTTCCCTGAATGAAACCAGTGGGTAAATTCCAAACAGGTGCTTCCACCATGCGGGCTCATAATGGATTGTTGTGTATCTCTCTATAATTCCAATAAAAGCAGACCCTATTGAAACGAATAAAAAATTTCCTAAAAGTTTTTCAATTTCTTCCTCATTATTGTAGTAATTTTGCAAATATACACTAAGAAAAAAATAAAACAGTATCGCCAGTGAGGCTACTGCAGAAATTTCATTTGTATTTATAACACCTACAAATAAAGACCAAATAAAAAGAAAAAACAATCCTATATCCCAAACAGTAACTAATATAAAATCGCCTTTTTGTAACATCCGAAATGTCGTAAAAATAGTGGGCACGAATGCCAGGTAAGGCGAAAATACTATCAACAAGGCACTAAATAATACTATATGCACTGCACCTCTTTCTATCTCTGCCATTTTCCGGTCCTACATACGCACCGACAGTAGGTAGCAAACTATTTATGTCATATAGTATTATTTTCACCAAATATTTTTATATTAACCGCCACGATCTACCTTTACAGATCACAAATATAGATGAAAATAGCCTGTACAGTAGCTTTACTCCCCACTCTTCCGTCGCATGAAAAGCGTATGCGACAGACCAACCGTTCCCAAGCCGCATTCCTTCTTTGTGCACCAATGAAAATTCTTTAATGTAAAATATATAGCTTATATAATTCCAGGAACTGAGCTGCAAGGCTTAATATCTATTTACCAATTGGATTGCTATTAACCCTTTCAAAAGCCTCTTTAAGCCTCTCATCACTTATCGTTAAGGATATTCTTATATACCCTTCTCCATAATCTCCATACCCATTTCCAGGCGCAACAACGATACCATACTTTTTTAAGAGCAATGATGCAAATTCACTGGATGAATACTGCCCCGGTGCCTTAACCCAGATATAGAATGCGCCTTCAGGCCTCACATATTCCCACCCAAGACGATCTAGACAGCCAAGTACGTAATCCTTTCTTCGCTCATAAATTTTTACCATATTTTTGATAAAAGAGTCACCATTATCCAGAGCTTCTATTCCTGCGACCTGGAGTGCCGTAAAAATTCCCGAGTCAATATTATGCTTCATCTTCTTCAGTTTTGCGATTGCATCACTGTTTCCTACTGCATAGCCCAACCTCCAACCTGTCATATTATAAGATTTGGATAAGGAGTGAAATTCTATCGCCGTATCCATTGCACCTTCCACTTGCAGTAAACTGGGCGCAACTACCCCATCATATGTAAATTCAGAATATGCATTGTCATTGCAAATGAGTATTTCATATTTCTTACCTATCTCAATTACTTTTTTATAAAAATCCAGGTTTGCTACCACTCCTGTAGGATTATTCGGGTAATTTATAAATAGGATTTTCGTCCTCTTTAATACTTCGATAGGAATCATTGAAAAATCGGGTAAGAAACCATTTTCTGGGATAAGAGGCATTGGATAGGGAATGCCCCCCGTTAGGGATGTGGCAAGCCTATATACTGGATACTGGGGATCCGGCACAAGCGTAAAGTCCCCATCATTTACAAGGGCAAAAAATATATGTGCTATTCCTTCCTTTGAACCTAGAAGAGCTACTATTTCATTCTCAGGATCAAGCTCGACTCCGAATCTTCGTTTATAGTATCGTGCTACAGCACTCCGGTACTCAATGCAGCCATCGTATTCCGGATAACAATGATATGTAGGATTTTTTATAGCCTCTATTGCTTTATTCACTATAAAATCAGGAGTTGAAATATCAGGATCTCCAATACCAAGGTTGATTACATCTACTCCCTTTTTTTGAGCCTCCTTAATCTTATTTTCTATTTCGACAAACAGGTACGGCGGTGCATTATCAAGTCTTCTTGCTTGCTTCATAAACAGCCTCCTTTAAAATCAGATTCAGGTTAATATATAAAAAGTGCTTGCATGATACATTAAGTCCTTCAACCTCATAAAAGTTTAACAAAATATAGTTATATTACATTAATATGCAGCGCCTATCATGTCCTAATCCTAGAACTTTCATTTATATATATACAGGTAATTCTTCTGCCTATGAAAACAAAAAAGGTTTTTATTATGATAAAAGTGTGAAAAAATGTATAAATATTAAAGGGCAGAATTTTCGCTCTGCCCTTGCACGGTTACCTCTATCACCAACAGAGGTAATCTCATGGAATATAGAATTATTTATATTACATTCTATGTTATGTGAATTATTTTTGTTACATTTTTATGTGTAAAAATCCTATTTTTTTGCTGCATATTCCTGGCAAGTATTAAAAACCTTATTTTTAACCTAAATGTACCTTATATAATCTTGCATAATGTGGAATTATTTAAAAATATTAACATTGTTTTCCGCATATGTTGATAATTCTGTGGATAACTCTGTGGATACTGTTGTTAACTTGTTGTGGAAGAACAGTCATCTACTATATATTGGGTTAACAAAATCTTTCCTTTAAAATCAAAACAAAAGAATATCCCTTAAATGGCTAAGGGATATTCTATATCTATATAAAAAAGGAGGGGAAATGAAAAATCTTTCTTATCTGAACTTTTGTAGGATAATAAACCAATGTATCCAATAAAAGTTTCAACAGTAAAATATTTCTTTAATGCTATAATACTACTAATTTCGCTATTTTTCAAGATATTTTTCTGATTTTAGGAATAAAAGACTATGGTACTAAGTCTTTAGAACCATATAGTTTCTGAACAAAACAATGCTTTTTCGTGTTTGTTGTATTTTTGAATCAAAATAAAAGAGCCCTTAAAAGCTCTATTGCTATTCAACAGAACTAGGACCAATAAGTGTAGCAAAGGTAAATCTATGTCTATGTCCTTCATCAACTGTTGTAAACGAGTCAACAAAGTGTATATGTTTGTTATCTCCTACCATAATATCAGGCCCTGCCTTTCCTTGAACCACATGTATATGATTTTCGACAAAATCCGTGTTACTACGAAACTCATGGACATGCCTACCGTTTCCTAACGGAATAGCTTCCCCTGTAACTCCAGCAAAACGATGGTTGTGCCTTTCTTCACCCGGCTCGGCAAACCCGGTACTTCCTAAGAACTCATGAACATGCATCCGTTCAGCAGTTTTAGATGGATTGTATATATTCATAGTTCTAACCTCCTTATTAATATTACATAATATAAAATATGTAAATATATCTGATCTTGTTACAACTATGAAAAAATTTTTCTCTATGCCCATGCTGAAGCTATTGATTGTAGGCTTTTCTCCAGCAGGATAGAGTTTATTCATTCAGGCTTTTACTTTACTGTGCAGGTTCCTGTCTTCTAACATCTGTACAAATATTAATACCAACTGTGGATCAAACTGGGTTCCAGCACACCTTAAAAGTTCTGCCACGGCTTCCTCGCAAGACATGGCTTTACGGTAGGGCCGGTCGCTGGTCATAGCATCATAGGCGTCAGCAATGGCCAGGATACGGCATTCTAACGGAATCTCTTCCTCCTTTAGCCCGAGAGGATAACCTTTACCGTCCCACCGTTCATGATGCTTGAGGACCCAATCAGCAATGGGAACCAGGTCGGGTGCGGACTGAGCAATTCGATGGGTATCCAGTGTAATCTCAATAGCTCTAATACCTCCATCATATAAAGCCTTCACTGTTTTATAAATTTTTGATTCATCTATTCCTCTTACTATAGAAACAATACCGCTTGTATAATATCTACCCCGCCATCATGTAACAGCTTTTTGAATCCCCAGCGGGTATAGTTTCTCTCTCCTGTTGCAATTGGTGTGCTTGTATATCGTTTGAGTTCAACAAATGCCTCTTCGTTTTCGCATAATACTGGCTCTTCTATAAACATTAATTTATATGGCTCTAATTCTTTCATTAGAACCTTTGCCATACCTTTGTGGACACGTCCATGAAAATCTACTGCTATATCCAATTTGTATCCGGCTACATCACGTATAGCCTGTACTCTTTCCAGCACATCCTGTACCACTGTAAACGAATCAATCCACCCTATTTCAGGAGTAGCATTCATTTTTATTGCCGTATATCCCTGCTCCATCTTTTCTTTAGCTGCCTCAGCAATATTCTGAGGCCTGTCTCCGCCAATCCAGCAGTAAACCCTGATTTTATCTCTTACAGCTCCACCAAGTAATTCATATACCGGTACACCAAGGGCTTTACCCTTAATATCCCAAAGCGCCTGTTCTATTCCTGAAATAGCACTTGTTAGTATTGGTCCTCCGCGATAAAATCCTCCTCTGTAAAGCACCTGCCATATATCTTCAATATCACCGGCACTTCTTCCTATAACATATTCTTTAATAGTATTTATAATCGATTTACATACAAATGTTCCCTGCCCTTGTCTAGTAATTAAAACTCCTATGGCACTTAATTTCTGAATAGCACTTCTCACCGTATTTCTACTTACATTAAACGATTTAGCTAATTCGTGTTCTGAAGGTATTTTACTATCCGGCTCCCAGTCACCATTCACAATAAGTTCCTTCATTTGAGCATATACTTCATCCACAACATTCTTTTTTTGAATTGATTTTATTTTTCCCATTATTCCCTTCTCATTCTTCCATTAACATATTGGTTGTTCTACAAGTTATATGCATATTACATTTCGCCACTAATTGTAAAAATCCTTCTTTATTTTAAAAAATTTTTTAATAAGGGAATTTTATGCAGGAACAGCAAGGGCATTAGAGATAAGGGTATAAAAAATGCACTTGGAAAAAAGACAAAGAAAAACAAGAGATTCGTTGCATTCATCTCAAACAAAAAGAAACGCCAAACAGTGCATTGCCTTACGTTTTGCTTAAATCCTCGAAGAGTCTGCCCTCATCTATGGCAATCTTACAGCCCTGGCAATCACTTGATTATTGTGGTTGCGGTATGGCTCAATGGAATCGGCGCTGCGGCCGCTGTGTGTCCTTATTTTTGCGGCGTCTATGCCTGCTCTCCGGACACAGCCTTTAAGGATGTCGAGGTAGTTGCGGTAGGAGAGAGGCATTCCATAGCATTTTCCCTTTCTGAGATTAAGGAAAAGGTACTGACTGATAATGCCCTTTCATTTCGCAAATGAGCCACATCCTAATATCTTCTTGATTTCCTTGATTACGACAGGTCTTACCCTGTGCCCGAATTTATATCTGATAACCCTTGCTATCACTGATTTAAACTGATGTCATTTTATCAAAAAACGCACTTTCCTAGACAATTAAAAAGCTTGGTATAACTATAGTCTAATTTTATACTTTCTTATGCAATAAAAAACACGCTCAATCACTTCAGATTAGCGTGTCCTTCTACTTGCTTAATCCATTGAAATACCTGTAATTTTTTATTCATCTTCGGGTTCATTGGTGCTCTCCTGCATTAGAACATCAAACTGTTGAATAATGCTGGAACAATAATCTTTCAGTTTCGGAATATCGCTTGTAATGGTTTCCCACAAGCTCTCATCGTCAATTTTACCATAGTTGTGAGCAACCACATTGCGTAATGCCTTGATTTGTGTCCATGGCATTCCGGTATAGGTTTGTTTGAAATCATCCGTGAGATGTGTGGTTAGTTCTCCAATCTGCAACACGCAAAGAGCTGTGGCATTCTTATAAACGGAATCTCGTGCAAACACCGTATAATCCTCTCCAAACCGCTGGATTGCCTCTGAAATATCATTGCAATATGAAATGATACGCCGGAGTACATCAGCGTTTCGGTTATCCCCCATATAAAAGCACCTCCTCCTTCTGTATTTTACGAAGAAAGTCATCCTCCAGACTTCCCGTTGTCAGAATATCGACTTTCATCTGCAAAGCTTCTTCAATTTCTGTATACAGCCCGCATAGAGCAAACATCCCTTTAAGGGACCCTTTATCTATTCGTAAATCCACATCACTGTTTTCAGTAACATCTCCACGGGCATAAGAGCCAAACAGATACACACGTTCCACACCGTATTTCCGTGCAATCGGTTCTACAATAGTCCTGATTTCTTCTATCGTATACTTTTTCGCTGACATAGCTCTTGCCTCCTTTGAACTTTACTGTATCTATAGTGCTGTTTATTATATTATATCACAGCCCTTTTCAGAAAATCCACCCGAATCTGGAATGGGTTTGTGTCAAGTAGAAGTTTGCAATTTTCTTATTGATTCATCCTGTATAGAGTATAAATGTTATATTATTATAATTTTTTTATATTATTACAATATCTAAGAAAAAACCTTATTAATCCATCATAAGCGTTAAGTTAAGCCACATTATGGTAAGTTTACAATAATTACAACTTGAAAAATGACAAAAAATATGGGAACCTCGAAGCTATTGATTGCAGGCTTTTCTCCAGCAGGATAGAGTTTATTCATTCAGGCTTTTACTTTACTGTGCAGGTTCCTGTCTTCTAACATCTGTACAAATATTAATACCAACTGTGGATCAAACTGGGTTCCAGCACACCTTAAAAGTTCTGCCACGGCTTCCTCGCAAGACATGGCTTTACGGTAGGGCCGGTCGCTGGTCATAGCATCATAGGCGTCAGCAATGGCCAGGATACGGCATTCTAACGGAATCTCTTCCTCCTTTAGCCCGAGAGGATAACCTTTACCGTCCCACCGTTCATGATGCTTGAGGACCCAATCAGCAATGGGAACCAGGTCGGGTGCGGACTGAGCAATTCGATAGCCAATCTCACAGTGTCGCTGCATTTCGGCAGCTTCCTCAGAAGTAAGGGGACCCGTTTTAAAGAGAATGCGGTCCGGTATGCCCACCTTACCAATATCATGAAACTGGGCCAGGAGACGCAGGTCTGTTGCCTTGTGCTCAGGCAATCCGGTGGCCTCAATCATATCTATCATTAGGTCTTGCAAACGATCAGCATGACCCTCAGTGATAAAATCCCTTGCCTCCAATGCCTTCATCAGGGCCTGGACAATCGCACTGCGGTTACTTTGGTTATTACAAAGTTTTTTTCGATACATGTTGTTGTCTGCCTCCTTGAAAAGGTCAGTTATACTTGTAGATGTTTCACTGCTAACTGCAAACCCGACGGATATACTCAGAGGAAGTTCCGGGTTTAACGCGTTATACCTGGCAACGGTCTCCTGGATCCTGTGGCAGGCATTTTCTACTGCAATCTGGTCACTTTTTGGAAGCAGCACAGCAAATTCGTCCCCTCCGATGCGGGCCACTACATCTCCTTCGCAAAAGGATTCCCTGATTAGGTTGGCTGCAACCACAAGCAGGGAGTCTCCGGCTTTGTGCCCCAGGGTATCATTAATAAGTTTAAGCCCATCCACATCACACAGGATTATGCCTACCGGAGCAAGGCGTCCATGATCAAGGTGGCACATCTCTTCTTCGAAATAGGCACGATTATAGAGCCCGGTAAGGGAATCGTGCAAGCCAAGATATATTAATTTTTTCTCCATCTGTTTGCGCCCGGTAATGTCCCGGCAGATAACTTGCATCGCAAGCTTACCCTCATAGGTAATGGGAGCGGACGCAACCTCAACATCTACATCTGTCCCATCGAGTCGGATAAACTTTCCTTCAACCAGCGACGTTTCTTTTCCCTCTTTCCTTATATCCCGAACCCGTTGCCTGGCAATTTCCCGGAAATCCGGGTGTACTATATCAGTTAATGATTTGCCAATTATCTCCTGATCACTTACCGCTCCCATAAGTTTTACTCCTGCATTATTCACAAATACAACCTGGTCTTCTATATAGTCATAGACGGCAATTGCATCAGGAGATAGTTCCACTAGGCGGCGGTAACGATCTTCGCTCTCCTGCAGTTTCCACTGGGACTGCTCCAGTGCTGTGAGCATCCCATTAATAGAATTGGCTAGAGATGCCAATTCATCTCTTCCAGTCATCGACACACGCTGCGAAGGATCACAGTTTACACCAATTCTACTGACGCTGGCAGTAAGACGAGTTAACCGAGAAAGCACCGCCTTCTCCAAAAGCAGCAGGATTACCAAACCAAACACCAAACCGGATGTTAGGAGTGATAAAATAAGATAGAGCATGCTATTCTGGCCTTGCTTGTATATTGCTCTGGGACTATCCACTCTCAACATAAGACCAGGCTTTCCGTAAATATCCTTGATCACACTATATCCCGCTATGGAATCTTTGCCCAGCGGGCGGATGCAAATAGGTTTCTCATCCGTCAAAGAGGAAAAGGCCGCCTGGAAATCGGGTATTCTTTGTATATCAGCGATTTGGTACATTGTGAGAGATAAATGTGTTATTTCAGCCAGCCGCTTAATTTCTTCAGAATCCAGATATCGTCCCATAATCAATGCCCCGCGGATAGGACCTTTATATTCACTGGTCAGGATAGGTTGCGAAGCAATAAGCATGGGACCTTCAGGTAGGAGAATGATCCCTGTTATGCTGCTTTCTGTAGCAGTGTGACGCAGCAGTGGGCTGTTGTCCGAGAGGTGTTCCTGTAAACTCTTAGGAACGGGTAACTCTTTCCCCTTCTTCAGGTCAAATCCTTTACCAAATACAATCCGGCCGGAAGAGTTGACAAATAGCATAAGATTGAGCCTTAGCTTAGCAAAAGTCTCATCAACGAGATTTGCCTCAACATAGCCTTTGTCCTCGCTTTCAATGAAGGCGTAAGTATCGTCCCACCCGGCGTAATCGCCAGTCGTAATATTCAAAGTTGAGAGTTCATCGTACAAGGCACTCAGAATTCGTTCCACATTCCGACGGGTAATTTGTTCCTCTAATTTGATAAAACTGTCCAGTAAAATAACTTTCAATGTGGCATATAAGACTACCATCAAACCCGCAAGTGTTGCGCCAATGATAATCAGTGTTTTTTTACGTAGTGTCATATGTTTGCACTCCAAATCCAAGCTGTTGAAAAATTAAGTTTTGTTGTAGTTAAAACTTTTTCTATTATCAGTTGCTTTGATCTTATTGCTATTATAATTATAATTTAAATTCCACTGCAGAAAGTAAGAGTTCTTGTATCTTTAACATTTGTATTATCTATTCGACATATTAATAGACCGATACCCTTTTAATATTAGGACATCAATTTATTAATAAATTTCGATAAAAATTCCAAAATTCCTTCTTGTTTTTTTCTATTTTTTCTATAAAGACTCTTTCAATATTCTCAAGAATTTTTGATATAAATCTATCCTTATCTTTTATCCGGCGGTTGACCACCCTGATGATGAAAGCTGCCTTCAGATTTTCTCCATCCACCGCCTTGATACTGCAGCCTTCCGGCCCTTTTTTATCACGATTCCTGCAAATCCGCACGTACTTTATACTTTGGTTGCCTGCCCCAGCGGATTTTCCGAAAATGGGCGCCGTAGTTGCCGCAAATAATTTTTCCACAAAAGGCATACTTGTTGCTGTGCCTGCTGCGTTTTTCATCGGTAACGCCTTTTAGCCTGGGCTTCCGCTCCATTTCCTGTTGCACCTTCTCAAAGGTTTCCTTTATAGACCTTCTTGTATTTGTTCGTTGATTTTATGCTAAACTATCTTTTTACATATAGTAAATATTCGTATATATTGGCAAGTAACAATTCATCAAGAAGAGGAATTTTTAAATTAGTATAGAATAATAAATAATAATGCAAAAGTGAAAGTACCAAAAACTATATTTGAATTATTTAAGGAGGATTCTATAATGGTTAGCGAAAATGATGTTTATCCCATAAAGAATTCAATTCCTAGTAACTATATTCGAAAGCAAATCAAAGATCTTTTGCCCGGTGATATTGTTTTACATCCTATTTATCGATCAGATGGCTTAATGCTAATTAATAAATATAAAAAGCTATCTTCATCACTAATTAAGATAATACATAGACATATTACTCCGGACTTACCAGTTTTGGTTGCTTCATCAGAAAGTGATTATGAAATATTTTTACAAGGCACAGGGTCTTCCAATGCAGAATTTATTGAAAATTTAAGCAATTTAGCGGAGGAGTACAATAGTGTTGCTTCGATAGCAATATCTACGGATTCTTTAATGCAAGAACGCTCGACTGTAGTCGAAACTAACGAAATGGAGCAAAAAACAAATATGCCGTCAGAAAATAACTATTTTATAAAATTATTTTCATCTTCACCTTTATGGATGACTTTCGATAATAGATTGGAATCAGATGTATCCAAAACTAGGGCAGCTAGTATTAAGAATGATTTACTAAATACTCTATCCAGTGATAATATTTTTCTTAAATTATTAAATAAAATTAAAGAATATAATGATGTACTACTAATCCACAGTATAAATACTACTTGTATCTCTCTTATGATTGGACTAGTTTTAGAACTTAATAATGGTGACTTAATTGATTTAGCAATTGCCTCACTATTCTCAAATGTTGGCTTTACAGAGGTCCCTAAAGATAGCTTTAAAGACTACCTACGAGATATTAATAGTCATACGCACCTGTTAAAGAAACATCTTGAACTATTTACAGAGCTAACTTCTGAGTCTATTATGCTTAGAAAAAAGTCAATTATATACGGTATTCTGGATCATCACGAATATTATAATGGTAAAGGCTATCCAAATAGGAAAAAGGGTAATCAAATTAGTCTATTTGGAAGAATACTTTCAATTGCTCAATCCTATGATGAAATGGTAGGAGGATATTTGGATGGTAGGGTACTTTTACCTAGAGAAGCTTTAAAAGTTATTTATGAAAATAAAGATATGAAATTTGATCCAAAGATTTTAAATATTTTTATTTATAGAACTACTTATTATAAGATAGGTGAAACAATATTCCTTTCTAACAATCAAAAAGGTGAAATAATTGGCTTTACAGATTTTTTAGAGTCACCCCACCTTCCAATTGTACGATTAGAAAATGGGAAAATTATCGATCTATCCAAAAATACTTCGTTTTATTAAGCAAAAAATCCCCGGAAGAACTCCGGGGATTTTTTATTTATTTCTTGCAGGGCAACACACGGGGACAGGCAACACACGGGGACAGGTCCTCTGTCTTGTAAAAACCGCACAAGACAGGATGTCCAGTCCCCGAGTCCTGTAACGGTTGTTTAAAGCGTATAGCACCTCAACCCGCGAACAAACCGCCCTGCGCTTTAAACTTCTGTTAATTACAATGAGACCGGCAATAACGAGGACAATAACATCTAAAAAGTTTTTATGATTAATCCCTAGTTTTCTTATAGGTTTACACACAATAGGACTTGACAATTCAAATTTTATGATTATAATTAATATTGATAATGATTATCAAATTCATTTTTTTGGGAGGTACATACATATGAAAGTTTTTAAATCTACTACTCTACTTGCGATGGGTCTATCTGCAATCATGTTATTTACAGGGTGCTCATCTACTTCTGAAAGACCATCAGAAAACAACTCAAAAGCTGATGAAACAAAGCCTAAAGTTGTTAACCTTTATACAGACAGGCATTATGACTCAGATGACAAGCTCTACAGCGCTTTTACAGAGGAAACCGGAATTAAAATAAATGTTGTCAAAGGAAAATCCGACGAGTTAATTGAAAGACTCAAAACTGAAGGTGCAGACACAGAGGCAGATCTACTTATTACAGCAGATGTAGGCCGATTACATAGGGCTAAGGTATCTTCGCTTCTTCAGCCTGTTGACAGCCAGGTACTTAAGACCAACATACCTGAAAACTTAAGAGATAAAGAAAACTACTGGTTTGGATTAACTAAAAGAGCCCGTGTCATCGTTTATGCTAAAGACAGGGTAAAGCCTTCAGAGCTATCTACTTATGAGGATTTGGCAAATCCTAAGTGGAAAGGTAAAATACTGGTCAGGGGTGCAGACAGTGTTTACAACCAGTCGTTACTTGCATCCTTTATCGAGACCATGGGTGAAGAAAATGCTAAGAAATGGGCTTCCGGAATCGTCGCAAACATGGCAAGAGCGCCTAAAGGCGGCGACAGAGATCAGGCAAAAGCAATAGCTGCAGGTGAAGGTGATATTGCAATCATGAATACCTATTACTTTGGCCATATGTTAAATTCATCCGACCCGGAGGAAAAGAAAGCAGCTGAAAAATTGGCAATATTCTTTCCTGACCAAAATGGCACTGGTACACACATCAATGTATCCGGTGCAGGTGTAGTAAAAAGTGCAAAGAATAAGGAAAACACAGTAAAGCTTCTTGAATTCCTGGCAAGTGAGAAGGCTCAGAAGTCCTTTGCAGAAGCCAACTACGAATATCCTGTCCTTAAAAGCGTTGACTCCTCCGACCTCTTGAAGTCATGGGGTTCCTTTAAAGAACAGCCGATAAGTTTGTCAAAGCTGGGTGAACTCAACGAAAAAGCAGTAAAGATTTTGAATGAAGTTGGTTGGAAATAATGAGTATTCAAGGAAAAATGAATATACAAAGAAAAGTCAGTATGCGCTCCGTGCTGGCTTTTCTCTCAATAATAATAATAAACCTACCGATTATAGCCATCGTAAGCAGGGTTAATTTTTCATCAAATAGTAATTGGAAGCATTTTAAGCAATATCTTCTGCCGGATGCAGTCAGCAATACACTTCTTCTAGTTATAATTACATTATTGCTCTCAGGGACTATAGGTGTACTACTAGCTACTGCTGTTGCGCTTTTTGACTTCCCATTGAAGCGTTTTTTTGAGTGGGTTCTTTATATTCCAATAACCATTCCACCCTATATAGCTGCTTACGTTTATGCAGGAATGCTGAGCTATACAGGCGTAATTCAGCGATTATGCAGAGATTGGGACATATCGCTTCAGCCTCAATGGCTGGATATTATGAATATACGAGGTGCAGTTTTTATTTATTCTATCACACTGTACCCTTACATTTATGGAGTAGTGAAATCTTTTTTGGAGAATCACTCTGGAAACTTTATTGATACTGCAAGAGTACTTGGTTACAAACCAATAAAGCTTTTTTTGAAAGTCATTCTCCCTCTGATTCGCATTCCTCTCATTGGTGGATTCATGCTGGTTATGATGGAGGTTGTGAGCGATTATGGCGTCATAAAATACTTTAATATTCAAACAGTGAGCTCCACCATCTTCAATTCATGGTTTGGCATGGGAGAAACAGGAGTTTCTATACGCCTCTCTTTCTATGTAATGATTTTTATAATTGCACTACAGGTAATAGAAGAAATAATGAGGGGAAGAAAAAAATATAATCTAGGCAGCGGACGTGCAAGGCCAATTACTGCAATAAAACTGAAAGGGTTCAAAAGATATGCGATGATTTTCTTTTTAATTCTGTTTATTACTGTTGCATTCCTGATCCCTGTAGGTCAAATGGTGGTCTGGGCAATCCTTGCCTTCCAAAAGGTAAGCCTTGCAAACCTAAGCCAGATAATATTCAACACCTTGCTTTACAGCACTTTGGCTACCATAATCATTCTCATACTCAATATTTTGATTGCTCACAGCCGAAGATGGATGAGTACAAAATCCGGTTTTATTATGAGCAAGCTGACTCAATTAGGCTACTCTATGCCTGGCGCGATCATAGCAATAGGTACTATAACAATTTTCGTTGCCTTTGATGGCTTGTTGCATCCACTGTACCGCTTTTTTGACCCAAATGCTAAAAAGCTGCTGCTTAGTACCAGTGTTACTATGCTTGTGTTTGCATTTGTAGTCCGTTATATGGCTATAGGGTACAATAGTGTAAACTCTGCCTTTGCAAAGGTCGGTCTAAAATATAACGATGCTGCAAGGACTTTAGGAATAAGCAGAACAAAAGCAATGCTGAAGGTTGAGCTTCCCATGCTAAAAAACTCCTTAATCGCCGGTTTTATACTTACGTTTATTGATATCTTAAAGGAGCTTCCACTCACTCTGCTTTTGCGTCCATTTAACTATAATACCCTTGCAAGCAGAGTCTATGAATATGCAAATGACGAAAGAATTCACGAAGCTTCGGTACCCGCACTGATAATTATTTTCTTGAGTATCCTGGCTGTAATATTGCTTGTAAGGATAAATTCCAGAAAAGGAGGGATAAAGAAAAAATGAAACTTGTCATCGAAAACTTAAACTTCAGCTACCATACAAAGGCAGAAAGGATATTTAACGGATTTAGTCTCTCAGTTGAGGAGGGTGAGATTCTAGCTGTTTTAGGAAGCAGCGGTTGTGGAAAAAGCACACTGCTTCGCATAATATCGGGGTTGGAAGAGAACGCGCAAGGAATCATAAGGGTTGGAAATACAATTTTTCAGGACCAGTCAGTCTTTGTACCGGTTGAAAAAAGGAACATAGGGTTTATGTTCCAGGACTACGCCCTTTTCCCTTTTATGACAGTTGAACAAAACATTAGATTCGGTATGAAGAAGCCATGTTCTGAACAGTTACATCAATTGCTGGAGTTAACGCATTTGGAAGGCTTGGAAAAAAGATATCCTCATGAATTGAGCGGAGGCCAACAGCAAAGGACAGCTTTAGCCCGAACCCTTGCTTCAAAGCCAGCGCTTCTTTTAATGGATGAACCCTTTAGCAACCTTGATACAAATCTGGTGGATGAATTACGAAAGGATTTAAAGCAAATTATAAAATCGCAAAAAATCACTACTGTTCTCGTTACACACAATAGAGATGATGCAGACTACTTTGCTGATAAAGTTATACAGCTATCTTCTTAAAGTTTAAGACAGGTATATTGAGTGAATACGTTTTGCCGAGGATGGTTTCTCTTTTTAAGCCGGTCATTTCTTCAAAAGCAGAGTTTGTATCCAGGAAGATATAGTCTACGGCCTCACCCTGCTCATTAAACAATATTTTGTGGTAAGCATAACCAAAGGGTGCCTGCTGCAAAACTTCCTGCATTGAGAAAGATAAATGCAGTTTATAAAAAAATTGAAATATAACTTTTAAAATTCTTTTGTTTTATATATACCTGTAACTTCTTCGTTTTAGGAAAAACTTATGAAGAACTGCTCCTCCAATAAAACCTCCAATATGAGCCCACCATGCAATCCCACCTGCCAATCTACCGTCAAAAAGTGTATATACTGCTCCTGAGTAAATTTGCGTTAAAAACCATACTAAGAGATATATAATTGCTGGAATATCAATAAAAAATGGTATAAAGAATAAAGGTATAAGAGTTACAATACGAGAATATGGGAACATTATAAGATAAGCTCCCATTACACCTGCTATTGCCCCGGAAGCGCCTATTGCAGGCACTGGTGATGTTGCGTTGAATATAAAGTGAGCAAAATTAGCAATTATACCGCATAAAAGGTAGAAGACTAAAAAGCGGGAATGTCCCATCAAATCCTCTACATTATCCCCAAATATCCACAGTGCCCACATGTTACTTATTAGGTGAAACAATCCTCCGTGAAGAAATACACCGGTTATAAGTGGATAATAGCTAAATATTGATACAGGTTGATTCTGTAATAACTCGTTAAATTCTCGTGGAATAAACCCGAAATAACAAACTAATCCGCTCAGTTGATTGTCAGGAATAATAAACTGAAGTAAAAAAACAAATATATTTGCAGTTATAATATAACGTATCATTAAAGGCTTGTGTCTACTTGGTATAGTATCTCTAATTGGTATCATTATGTATCCCCCGACTTTAAATCATTATTATACCAGTCTATTATTCCCGGTAGTGTCAAAAGTTTTTATATCTTAATCGCACGAACTTAAGTATTATCAGTATGTTGAGCCGCTTTTAGTGCATCCCCCCATACATTTTCCCTTTCCATCCTCTTAACTGTAACAAATTGTGCTTTTAAATCTTTGTCAAGCCCGGGCGTAAGCCCGTTCATTTCAGGCTTTACAAAGATTTATAAAGCATAATAGAATTCTAAAAGAGGATGGGTATATCTTAAGTATAGTATTGAAAGCTATCTAACAACAGCATCCCGAACACCGGAAGCAATAATCATCAGCCGCATGTATTCATATGTCCCGCACATAATGAATACTAATGCAAAGGCAACGGCAACCGCCAGCGGAAACGAGGAGCCTTTCTTTTCCTTTATTATACACTTTATTCTATTCATTTCCAATATACTTCCCCCTTTCCACTAGCCTTTGCCGTCAAAGTGATAGGAAAGGAGCCGAAGCACCTGCGCTCTTGCGCTGGTTTCGCTGCCCACACGTCCCGCAATTTCAGCCTCCCTGCACAGTTCATTGGCGAAGGTATCCGGCTGGTTTTTGGCAATGTAGAGAGGGAAAATCTTGACCGCAAGAACAATGACCAGCATTGCGCACAGCACCAGCACCGCCACATCAATGTAGCCTTCGCCATGTTTGGATTGCATGATTTTAATTAACATTATTCACCTCCAGTTTAAAGCGGATAGGTTTCGGGAACGCTATAGTTGACAAATTGCATTACTCATCATATAATGAAATCAGAAAGTATGAATTTCAGAAAAGGAGTTGTTTGCAATGTTGGTAGAGCTTCGTTCCCGTTCCCAAATTACCATTCCTGCTGAAATACTAAAAAAAATAGGGGCTGTAGAAGGCGATAAATTTGAGGTAATTGAAAAAGACGGCGGAATTTTTCTATGCCCGGTGGTTGTCTATCCTAAATCAGAAATGGAGAGGATCGCTAAGCTCATCAAGGATACCGATATTGAATCTCGCAATATTAAGGCTTATGATGATGTTTCCAAGATGTTTAGCGACATGGGTATAAACCTCGATGAAATACAAGATTAAACCTACAAAAACTTTTGAGAAAAACTTCAAAAGATTAACAGCAAAAGAGCAGAAAATCGTAGCAAAGAAACTCATGCTGATGATGGAGAATCCATTCTATCCATCGCTTCGCACCAAAAAAGTGCAAGGCTTTCAAAATTTATTTGAATGCAGTGTGAATATGGATATACGGATTCTCTGGCGGTATGACGGCGAAGATATTATCATTACCCTCGATATCGGCCATCACTCGGTAGTAGATAAGATTTGACGGCAATCTTATGTCTGCCGTTTTTCTTTGCCAAAATACCTTTCTCGCTTTGTGAACGCTTCAATATCCATAACAACCAGGTCGCCCTCACCATTTTTGGTAAGATAGACAGGTTCTCCTGATCTTTTGCACAGCTCCGAAATTTCATTATAGTTTTTTCTGATTGCTGCCGACGGCTTTATATTGATAAATTGTACTCCTTCCGTAGCATTATTTTACTCTTATCATATTTTTATTATACTGAGTTAATTTCATAATTTCTAACCCTTGAAATCAAAGGATTAGAAAAGGTTATAAAAAATAGTTTACCCCAATCCGATAAATAATTCGTCCAAATAATCCACAGAAAGGAGTAAACTACGAATTATGTATCGGCAAACAACATTATTTACTTTAGATCAAATTTTAGAAATTCAACCATTAACAAAATTACAAGCTATTTTAACATTTGTTGATTATTCAATTATGCTTGAAGCTTTTAAAATTGATGCCAGCAAGCGAGGTCCTAAAGGTTTTTCATATTCCAGCTTGCTCAATGCCTTGCTTGCAATGCAGATTGAACAACTTCCTACCGTTAAGGCATTGGTTAAAAGGTTAAAAACCGACCCTGTTTTAAGAGTAACCTGTGGTTTTGATGCTGTTGGTAAAACACCCAGTGCAGCAACTTTTTCAAGATTTATTGAAAAGCTTTCTAAAACAAATGTGCTTGAAAAGACTTTTCACCGAATGGTACGTAGAGCTAAAACCTTGGGACTTATTGATGGTACTCACGTTTCTATTGATGCATCAAAAATTGGTGCTTTTGAGCATGCTATACCAAAATCGAGGATACTGGAAAACAATCCTGAGTTTCCTCACTGGGGTGCCAAGCAAGATACCAACGGTAATATGATAAAATGGTTTGGCTGGAAGATGCACGCCGTAGTTGATACAACAAGCGGTATACCATTAGGGTATATCATAACCCCTGCAAATATAGCAGATATGGTAATGGCAATACCACTCATGAATAAGCTTAAAGAAGATTATGAAAACTTATTCAAACCATCATATTACATTATGGATACAGGCTATGATACACCAGCCATCTATCAGCATGCCATATTGCTTGGTGCTCAAGCCATCATATCCATTAATTGGAGAAATACAAAAATTCCGCCTGAAGGCATCAACTGGGAAGGTCAACTTGTTTGCACCATGAATTTTCCATATGTGAATGGCGGCAATGATAATGGAACCATTCGGTTATTATGTCCTCATACTTGCGGAAAAGCTAATTGTCCTATGGGTTCAAATTGGTGTACCACTGCAAAATCAGGGTATGTGGGCAAGGTTAAAATCAAAGACAATCCAAGGTTTATTTCTTATCCATTACGAGGAACAGAAGCATGGGATAATCTATATGACGAAAGAACATCTGTTGAACGTTTCTTTGGTAATGGAAAAGAAAACTATGCTTTGAATAATCTACGAGTAGCAGGATTAAAAAAAGCAAAAGTATTTGTGGACTTGACCTGCATTGCAATTATTGCTGCAAGAATTGCAAAAGCAGAACAATCAAAAAATATTGCAGCTTAATAATTTAATGATCAAAGAACAGGAGATGATATTTCATTAATTTAGAAACTTCATAATTGTGGATAACTATCTATTGCAGGGATAGTCTACCCTTTTTTGCACATTTTCAGTTATTTTAGCAAATGTTATCCACATTCTTGATTTTTGAATTATGAAATATCCTCAAATTAAAAAAAGTACTATACTTAAATAGTGGTGAAGTTTTCCTAACTAAAGAAAGTGCAGAAAAAATTGAACATGAATTGCTTAGTCTTGGAATAGATACGAACAGTATAAGAATCGATTCTGTCAATGCAGAGTATGATATTGTAAAGGGAAATAAACAATTGGCGCTTTACAACTCACTTTTTTATATGACTATCAATCTATTGTCTTTTTTACTCTGCGTTGTATCGATAGTTACAGTTTTTTTGGAATTGCGAAAAAAAGAATTTGGAGTTTATAAATTAATTGGAAAATATCCAATGAAAGTGATTGGTGGATTTATAATATTAAATTGGCTAAGTACCATCTTTACTGCTTTGGTTGTGAATCCGATTTTATTGCTTTTATTGTTCATCGAAGGAGCTGTACATGGAATTTTGATATCTAAATATATGAGAAACAAGGCAGTATTGGCACTAAAGGGTGAGTAAATGCAAAAGTAGAGGAAAAAAATGAGTCTGATTAAACTTGAAAATGTTTGCAAATCATATAGTAATCAGAAGTTTCGCATCTAAGAAAATAAATAGGGAGTAGGCCTTTGGCATATCAAGGATTAGATGAATTACGATTGAAATATGTAAATTCCGATTTTTACTGGAAAAAATTTAGGGTTTAAAAATAAAAACATCCTTTCTATAATTAAATTTTGCGATAAACCCAATAGAAAGGATGTTTTCAGATGAACAAAAGTTATTTAAAACAAATGCTCTCTTACTTTTCTAAGGTATACCAACTTGGAGAAAAAATCAAGAGGTTAAAAGATGGAAGATTGAGTCCGCAAATTGAAACTTCAACTATCTCATTTATAGTTCTGTTCGCATTTATTTGCAGACTTAGAAGTTTTAATAGATTAGAACATTGGTTGGAAAAAGGAAGATTTAAAAATTTATTTCCAAAGAAAACAAGATTGCCTCATATTGACGCCATTAGGCGTTCCTTAAGTAGCTTTGATATAGACAGTTTACATGATATGCATGATCATATAATAAAAACTATATTTAAAAATAAGGTGTTTAGAAATGGAACAATAGATGATATAAAAGTAGCTGCTATTGATGGAGTTGAAATGACTGGTATGGACATGAAGGTACGATTTATAAGGTTTGTTGAAGAAATCTATGACGTTGAAGATAAAAAAGAATCAAAGGAAGTATGGATTGTAACTACTAACAAAAGTATTTGTGCTGAAACTCTATGGAAGATAATCCATAAAAGATGGGACATTGAAAATAACGTATTTCATCAATTAAAAACAGAATGTCATTTTGATCATTGCTATTTGCATAGCCCTACGGGCATAGAGGCTACAGTTGGTTTTATGATAATAGCTTTTAACTTAACTCAACTATATTTCTTTAGAAATATTAGAGGATTCCGGAAGAAAGATTTTCTGCAAATAGATATAATAGAGGATTTAAAAGACGAAATGTTATTAATCAAGGATTGGGGCAATCCGATTTTTAATAGTGCATAGCCGAAATTAAAATTGGAAATATAGTTTCTTGCTATAATGGGGAGGGGGAAGGTATACCCAAATATCCGGACTACGGCCTTTTTATCTTCCAAAATTACAATAAAATAGAAAACATCAAATTTCCTATAAAGAAAATAGCTTGATTGGAAATTTGATGCAAAATTTGTGTAAATTAATAAAAAATATTGAATATAGTGAAATATATGGTATAATAGTAATTGTTAAGTGCTTAACTATAAAATATTTAAATTTTTAAAAATAAATTTATTGGAATCCAGTGGTAAAAAGTCAAGAGGTGATTGGAAAAAATTTTTGAAAATTTAATAGTTTTTAAGGGGTTTTTGGGACAAAAAGACCATCCTTAATAGACTTACCAAATTTAATTTACAAATATGGTAAGTTATGGAACACCAATTGGAAATTACTTTCCTTTTGGTGGCGTATAAAGCCGGTTGCTATGTAGCAGTGCATAGACAAGCCGGACAAATTTCCTGGCAGTCAAGGCAAGTGCACGTTTATGTGGCGTTTTTGGGGTTTTAGCATACTTTAACTCATAAAAGCGCTTAAACTCGGGATCATTCACTCTCACCTTGTTAGCGGCTTCTATGAGGTAGTATTTAAGGTATCTATTGCCGGAACGTATCATATGGGTATTCTCGGCTTTAAACTGACCCGATTGATGTTCGGACCACGCCAAACTCGCAAATTTAGCCAATGCAGCATGGTTTAGGAAACGCTTAATATTGCCGATTTCAGCTACTATACCAGCTGCATACACAGGTCCTACTCCCTTTATTGACTGTAGTGTATTGGGTATAAGGGCAAACTGTGTTTCAATGGCTTTATCAAGTGTTTCAAGCTGCTTTTTTAAAGCTTTAATGGCTACCAAGGATACAGCAAGCACTTGATTTACAGAGTCATTAACTGTTTTGGGCAGCCTGTAAGAACTTCTGGCAGCTTTCTTGATGGTTTCAGCCAGTTCATGAGGATCGGCAAAATGGCCTTTAGATTTCTTGTTAAGGAATTCAGCCAGTTTGTCCACATCCATATAAGCAATATCATCAACCGAAAAGAAATCCTCAATTATGGCTGTAGATGTAGCTCCAAACTTGTCAGAGAATATGTCTTCCTGAGCAAGGGTGCTGAATTTCAAAAACAGGTTGCTTAAGAACCGGTTCTTTTCCCGAGTTAAGTTTTTGGCCACATGGTAGCGCTCACGGGTAAGCTTTTGCAGGGCATCAAACTTTTCGTCCATGCAAACCTCCTTTGTAATACGTCCAAAACGGAGATTGTCAGCAATAACCCAAGCATCTACCCAGTCATTCTTTGGCAGTTCAGGATAAGCCTTTTTGAAGTTTGCAACCTGTTTGGGGTTAAGAACATGAATCCTTGGATTTAGAGCCTTGATTGATGGTTCTTGCCTTAGGAAATAGACAAGAGGATGACCATAGACTGAAGTGGCTTCCAAACCAATTACAAGGGAATCAAATTTGTTCTTACCCATGACTCCGGTAATTTTTTCAGAGAGGGATTTGGCACCGGGATGATTATTTGGGACAGAAAACCTTGTAATTTCAGCACCATCTAAATGGAGCAGCTGAACTTTATTATCCTTGCAACTTACATCAATGCCAACAAATAAGGAACTAGGCAAAGCAAACACCTCCTTTCAGAGCAAAGAGTATGAAAGCCATTGATTTAACCAATGCCCAGGTGCCTGATGCATCAACACCCTCGCCATAAGAATCCGCCCTGGAAACCAACTGTGCATGAATCTCCCGACTGCCATAAAGGAGAAAGAGGAAGCCAGGTAAACAACCAGTGGTTCGAAGATAACACCAGGCCAGGGGAACAGACTCCCTAAGAAGTAACCACATGGGTTCGACAAGGTAAAACAAAACTATCCTCAATGGCTGATACCATTGTACCATGGGCATTGAAAATATTAAATTATCAATGTTCATGAAAATTTCCAGTGAGTTTTTGGAAATAAAGGTCGAATTATTAGGGTTTGTAACTGGAAATTTCTTAACTTAAACCCTCCAAACACTATTATACGAGGTAATATCTATATGAAAAAAATATTATCAAGTATTTTTATATTTGTTACTGCTATATCGTTAGTATCTATTTGTGCTTTTGCTAATGATAGTGATATTAATAAAGGTACCACCATTGACAACATAACAAGAGATTTAAAAAGTGCTAAATTGTTAAAAGAGAGTGATGTAATAAAAATTGCTAAATATCATATTAATAATTATCTAAAAAATGATATTCAAACAAAAGGAAAAGAAATAGTAGCGTCTAGAGATTTTATTAATTTGTATGATATAAATGACAATCTTTTTGCATATATTGTTCCGCTAATTGAAAAAGGTAATGGAGAAATTGGCTATATTACTGTAGGTGCAATTGAAGATGGATATAATGTATATGAAATATTTATTGATAGTAATATAGTTAGTAAGATTAAAGCAAGTTTAAATGAACAGAGTAGGTTTAAGGAAAGTAAACTTGTATTTATTCCTCCAGTTTCTTATATAATTAAAGCGAATGAAGGAAAAAATATTAAGTATTTTGATATTTCTAAAAAAAATGAGCCATCTTATATGGATATAACAAATACTATTGATAACAATGTTGACAAAATCAGAAAACGTTATAATAAAATTAGGAATAATAGAAATAAAGTTCAACTCCAAAATATTTTAAAAAATAGTAATACAGAAAATTTAAATATTCAAACATCACAAATTAATTATGAATCAAGTGTAGATGAGGAGGATGTCAGGCTTGTAAATGAAGCAAAAGGTAAATTTGTCCCCGTTACTTATGGAAGTACAACTTATTATGGTGGCAGTCAGATGTGGTGGCCTGATGGTAGCACCAAAGAAACACGAGGTTGTGGGCCTACTGCAGCAGCAAATATAACCTGTTATTTAGCAAAGAAGGATAGCAGTAAATACGGGAAATTATATTCTCCTTCAAGTATGTCTCGAGCTGATTTTTTAAAACATATGGATACATTATATAGTTATATAAATCCTGGGATTTTAGGGGAAACATCTTTGGAGAATTTTACAAGTAATATTGAAAAATATGCTTCCGATAAAGGGGTCTCATTGAAGCGAGTGATAAGTAGCGCATCATTTACTTTAGATAATACAGCAACTTATATTAAAAACGGATTGAATAGTGATTGCCCTGTTGCCATTTTAAATCTTACACTGCCTGGAGGCGATTATGAATATGCATGGCATTGGATGACAATAACAAAATACTTTAGGGATGTTAATGATAATAGATGGATTGCTGTATCTAGTTGGGGAAAAAGATATAGTATTAATTATAGGACAGCATTCGATGCTATGGATGGTGATGGAGACCTAGGCGGTGGATTAATGTATTTCAAATAAAATATTTTGAATTACTATGATTTGATTTAAATAGTGCTATGTAATAAATATTCATAGCACTATTTAAAAACTAAATTATATTAAAAGAAAGGAACATGATGACTAGATTAATCAAACTTTTTTTAATTATTTTACTATTAATATATTTCACTGCTTGTACTGCTTATTCTAGTTTAAATATTCCGCAAATAACAGAATTTAAAAAAAATATTACATCTGAATATGAAGAAATAAATAGCTTAAAAGTTCAATATTCTGTATCTTGCTTATCATTTATATATTCATTTAAAAAAGAAATAAGTGAAAAGCAAATGTTTCATATTTTTTATAAAACAAAAGAACTAATTCTAAAAGAAGATTTTCAGGAAGAATTTTTTAAACAATTTTTTAAAAAATATTATAATAACACTGGTGAGCAAAAGATTTATCCAAATGTATCTATAACTTTTTATTTGCAGAATGATGAAAAAGACATATATCAATTTGAATCTTTATATTATAAAGAACCATATAATTCAGCTAGAGAGAACGAAATTGATGGATATAAAACATGGACATACTGGAACTTCAATGAAAATAGAGGTAAACCTGTTCCAAAACAAGGCATATGTGAATAATACTAAAAACATTATGAGGCTAGGTTGGTTTAGTGTAGAAAATTTCTTAAAATTAAGAATCTTCTTTTTTGAAACTAATTGAACAATTCGTGTTAGATCTTATATAAGAAAAAAGCGAAAAAGGATTCTAAAATTATAAGAATTAAGGGAACTCAATACGAGTTCCCTTTCATACGGGTATATTTGGCTCTGCATATCTTCCATCTTTGACAAGCATTGCAATGGTTTTAGGGTCTTTCCTGATTTTTATTATGGACATACCCCAAAATTTAATTTAAGAAACCAGCAAGCTCTTGCAGTATCTGAGTTCGAAGAGACTCAGCTGCTGCGATTTGGGCTTCTTTTTTGTATAGTTCAAAAATTCAGCAATACCAGTTTTGTGTTTCTTAAGCACTTCATAAATTCCATCCGCGGTACTGTAGTAAGGGAAAGGTGGTATGCCATGTACTCTTTTGGATATCTCCTGCAAAATAAAAATCATCTTCCTGCTACTTATGGATTTTGAAGTAAGAGAAATATAGCTCATTGCCATGGTTAATAAAAAGTTTATGTTTTTAAGCCTTTGATAGGACTGGACTCTTACATCTTCAAGCTTGTATTGATTTTTCTTAAATCTTATGAACTCTTCTACATTCCATCTGGATATGTAGCAAAGTATAGGTCTTAAACAGTCTTTACCATCTTTTATATCAAGGTTAGTTAAAAGCATAAGCCCTTTTCTGGCATACCCTCTTACAAAGACAAGGTTAAATACTTTGCCAGTAATCTCAGGCAACTCTATAGGCAGAAAACCGAACTGAATTTTTCTTTGCTTACCGTTCTTTTTCTTTATGATTGTTGAATATTTACCCTTATATTTTTTAACAAGGTCGACAATATTTATTTCCTTACCTTTGAAAATGACATTGCGGTTTTTCTTAAGCCTTATGACAAACTTTTGAGAGTTGTTTTCAAAATAATTAAAGAACAGTACATTGTCCATACCTCTATCCATGGTGTAAATGCCCTTGGTCCCGTATAAGCTTCTGAGCTTGTCCAAACACTTTATGATTTCTTCATTTTCACTTTTAAATCCCGGTTCACTTGGAGAGAATAAATCTGAATATATTGGGACAAGAAGCTTGTCTCCGTGGTTATATATAAGTGCTTCAAGTAGATAGTACCCGTCCATATTGGTTTCTTTTGTGCTTCCATCCCTGATCTTGCCCATATTTTCAAAGACTACGCCGTACTTTTTAACAATATCACTTAAGTCGATAATGATAGGCGTATCATGGTGAATATACCTTTTAACTTCAGAAGAGAGGTTCTTAAGTACATCATCAGTATAGGAGAATTTTTCAAGGTTACGGGAAAGGCGTTCTATAGTCTTTTTTAACTTTATATCCTCATTTAAAGAACGGGATATTTCAGCCAGTATTACTGTCTTGGATGCGAGTATGCCAAAGACCATGCAGGATAAGAATTTCTTAAAGGGAACAGGGAGACCCTGAGCCAATCTGGAACAAAAATTACAAATACTTCTTTTCAAATCATATGCTGTTTTGCTATAATCAAACATGTAGGAAAGCCCCTTTCTATGTGGTTTATGTGTTTTTTTTTCGATATCTTAACAATACCATAAATTTGGGGGCTTTTCTCGTGTTTTTACAAATCTGTGGACAAATTTCTCAAATCTCCTGATAACTTCTCATTTTCAGCTTCTTTTTGTGGATAATTTTATTAAAAGAAAAAAATGGGGTATGTCCATTAATTTTTATTATATTGACAAAGCATTAATTTTATTTTAAACTATGGATGATAATTTTTATATATGAGAAAAAAATTTTTATTTCTAGTTGAAAAATTTTTCCTATAAAAGTTTATTTAACTGACTTGACTTGTGCATCAATATGTAAATAACTGCAATATTTGATGCGTATTATTATTCACTATATTATATAAAGGTTTAAGACATGGAGAATACCGAAGTAATTAAAAAACAAATAAAACTACTACAAGATGAAATTAGTACTTTAATTGAAAGAAATAATTATACAGATTTTAGTCGGTTACTTAAGCTAAGTCAAAAGTTAGATGATATCATAAATAATTGGTTAATAGCTAATCAAAACAAAAGGTAGCCCGAATGCAATATACAATTGTTTACAATTAAGTGCACAATTTAAGTTAACTGAATTATTTACTATATAAATTATCTTTATCAAAGAAATCAAAGGTGAAAAAACATGGACAAACATACTTCAAAAGCAACGTTAATTGACACTATTTATCACAATATAAAAAGGGATATTGCTCAAAGAATATTAGAACCAGGAGAAAAAATAAATATAAAAAAGCTTTCTGAACGGTATGGCGCCAGTGAAACTCCTATTAAACAAGCTTTAAATCGTCTTATTTCTGAAAATTTGATTGAAAACATTCCACGAAAAGGCATGAAGGTAAAAACTCTTCAACCAGATGAAATTGATGAAATTTTTGATATGAGATTAATGCTTGATTTATTTTACACAAAGGAAATCATCACTACTGTTAACAATAATGATTCATTGCGTGAACAGTTAGAAAAAAATGTTAAGGAGCATCTTGAAATAGTTTCTAAACCTATGCCTATTGATGCTTATATCATTAATTATGAATATGATAAGATATTTCATGAACTTTATTTAAAAAGTTCAGGTAGCAAAAAAATTGTTGAAATCTTCCACAACCTCAATCCATATATGTACACCAATTATTTCTTTAGAAAGCAATCTCCTGACAGAGATGTTGCAGGCGTAAAAGAACATGAAGCTATTTTAAATGCCATCCTCTCACAGGATGAACAAGCTTTGAAAGAGGCAGTAACAACTCATATTCTCAATTCTAAAAGGACTGTTGGGCTTATTTTAAAAGTAGATAGAATGTTATAATTTTATTTGCACATATATTTTTTATATTTTATATTAGGAAAGGGGATTTTTGATATGAATTTATTTGATGTAACGGGTAAAAAGGCAATCGTAACAGGTGCTGCACAGGGACTTGCATATGGTATGGCTGAAGGTTTAATGGAAGCGGGAGTTGAGGTTGCAATTATTGTTCTTTCTGCTTTCTAATGAATGGGCATCTAAAGGAGTTAACGTTAATGCTATAGCTCCAGGATACATGGACACAGAAATGAATGTAAACTTCGATGTCGTTTTCAGTCATATCTTTGGATTTGAAAGCCTTAACAAAGCTTTGAGAAGCAGTTTCTTCTTTTTCTTCTGCTAGTAAAGTTTCCAAACTGATTCCAAGCACTTTGCTTATGGCATTCCCCTCATCCAAAGAAATTGCTCTTTGAGAATTTTCTATTTTAACTAAAGAAGGTCTGCTTATACCAATTTTATCTGCCAGCTCCTGCTGTGTCATTCCCAAGTTTTTTCTGATTGATGAAATTTTGTCATCTATGGTATTAAACATTTCTATCACTCCTCTATATCCACTATATAGAACTTTTTTATTTTTGTTAATCACATTATATGAGTATAAGTTCTAAAACGGAACAAATAATGTTGATTTTAGTTTTGCCAAAATCAAAATTTTTATTTACTAAGAAATTCAAGTGGTTTTTAATGTTAATGATATCCGTTTATTGTTGAATGCTTATCCTGAATTAAGTGATCGACTGTATTTATTATAAGTTTTGCCGTTCTTGGCAGTGTGCAAATCTTACACATACTGATTCTTCAATTAATTCGCTTTCTGAAAATATCTTTTTTGTACACTCAAGGGTTACCCAAAATCAGCAAATTTTCAAAGTGCCCCTAACCCTCTATCCATCAACCTTTTACCCTCTCAATCCTCGCGACGGCCTCCGTATGCCTTGAGTAGATGAAAAAGATGAATTTTCTTTAAGTAGGTTTTTAAAATACTCATTTCCAATATGCAACAATATTTTGTTCTCTACTTTTATTCATTTCCAAGACAACATTTTTTATATTTCTTCCCACTTCCACAAGGACACGGATCATTACGCCCCGGTTTGTATTCTACAGGTGACTCCATTTTCACCTTTTCCTCATTAGAATTCTCTTCTTTCATTTTTTCTTTAAACATTTTATAATGCCTTTTAAGTCTGTTCACATAGCTTCTATCATTTAAAACAATAGTTTTCACCAATTGCAGTAATTCAGGAGCATATTGGGACTGTCGACTTGCTGGGTTTAAACTGGGACCTTTTATCTCTTTGATTATACTTTCATCCTTATCCCCATACCACTTTTCGTAGAACTTTTCACTTTCCCAGCCGAAGTTTACCACCGCTACAAATTTTTTTTCTCTTTCGGATATTATATTGAACATTACCCTTCTACAGTCGCATTCAGGGTCTTTACAATACATTTCGAGCAAAGCATAACCACCTGATAATCTACCTGATTGACTGTTAACAAATATCTCCCTTGTTTCTCTCTCAGCTACACCAGGAAAATATTTATGAAATGGAACAAACTGCATATAATCCTCCTCTTTTAGACCTTACTATTGTTTTTTGCCTTTCTCGCTAAAAATGTTGATGAATCGTCATTGTAATATAAGCCTGTACTTCCATGTTAAAATAATCCTCGTCCCACATTTCCATTTCGTATATATGCCATGTTCCAGCAAAGTCCATAGTCAGTCCTCTTTCATTTATTACCGCAGCATTTTTTGTACTTCTTGCCGCTGCCGCACGGACACGGGTCATTACGTCCTATTTTTATACCCTCATTTCTAACAGTATTTCTATTCCTTCTCTCGTTCTCCATTGATGCTCTTCTCTTAAAGTATTCATTGGGCAAATATTCTTTGATATCTGTCTTCTCATAAAACGTTTTCTCAAAATATTCCTTTTCCTTGTTGAATTCTTCCTCACTAATAGAATCAGGCTTAACCCATGAATGTACAAAATTATACTCCCAAATACTATATCTAAGTCCTTCAATTAATTCCATCTTTGTATATTTTATAAACTCCAATGCTTCAAAATAATTATCATCTTCTATGGTTTATTGGCGGACCCATTTCTATGTTTGCTTTTTCCCATTCAATAATTGCTATTTTAACTTCCGGCTTTAATATCGGTCTTCCTTTTATGTTATTAATGAATCAATTAATCTCAACCATTCAGATCATAGGGTTGTGTTCCAATCAGCTTGGAAGAGTCCAATTCCTATCCATTGTACTGATTTTCATAATGTTTCGTATCTGATTTGTACTTTTCTTCGCAAGCATTTATTTCATCCTCTCAATTATTGCTTTTTCTGATAGCACTGACAAAACAATCATAGCTTTTATCAGTACTTCCCGTAAACACAAACCTATTATCTGAAAGTAAAAAGTCCATTAGCTGATTATCATCAAATGCTGGATAACCCTCACAGCACAACTCCAGGTATAGTTCATGGACAGTTCTTGGCTTTCTTTTTGTCTTTAGAAAATTATAGCAATAATCCAAAATATTATTATCTAGTCTCAGAATATTTGGCTTAATAATCCAGTTTATAGCTGTTTCATCTTTCCCAATTGCAAATAGTGCATCCAGAAGACTATGCTGAATTTTCGGATCATCAGGATACTGCTCAGCTTTCTGACATCTGTATTCTACCAAACCCTCCCAATCTTCCTGATCAAAAAACCCCGCATCAGCTTCCCATTCTTCCATCTCATCATATTCGTCTTCATATTCATCTTAGTTTCCCCATATTTCCTCATATTCAACTTTATAACTCTCAAATTCATCCCTGTAATGTTTCTTTAGCCTCTCAAATATTTCAAACACCACTGGACAAACAGCGCAGTTTTCTACAAGATTGATAAGCCTTGTCCATATTTCTTCTTTATCGGTAAAAGGATACTCTCTGCAATTCCCTGGCCTATACTCATAGATTGAACAACCACTTTCAGTCAAAAAGGGGCATGGCTTTTTATTTATTATGAACCCTTCATCTGTTTTGATAAGGTATTTGCTTTTGAACTCAGTTGCAGTTAATTTCAATTGCCTTGAAATTGCTTTTATTTCATTTTCTTCAACTATTGGTACAATAGCCTTGCAGCAATTGGAACAGTCAATACAGTCATAACCCTCAAACAGTTCTTTATGCAGCTTATGTACGATACTGTCCACCTCATCCGGGTCCTGACCTTTTAAGAATGCACGCAGCATCCAGTTCTCTTCTTCAACTCTTTTAAATGCCTTTTTCAGTTTATCAGGCGGTAGCACAATAATCCCTCCATCTATTTTTTCAATATTCACATGCATCACAACTTTTCAAGCATATTTTCTTATCACAGTACAAAGTTATTATCATTCTTCCAGTATTGCATTTGATTCTTTTATAGTGATTTAGTGCAACTACGCTGCTTTTAGTACTTCAAATTGAATGATTTCATCTAATAATTATTACGTAGCTAAAATAACTTCCTATGGTTCTTTTCAACAATATCTCTTAAGTTCTCAACCGAAATATTTGCTTTATGCAACATGGAATGGCAGTTCGGACATATAGGTCTTAAATCATTAACAGTGTCAACTATATATTCTTTACTTATCTCATTTAATGGTTTGATATGATGAACTTCGATGTACCCAATTCCAATATCACCATAAAACTCTTTAAAGTCAAATCCACACACAGTATTTATAGTCTGAAAGGTTGCCTAACTTTTTTCGCAGGTTCTTTGACATGGTCTCTATCACAGGAACCTTTATCGTCTTCATCGCAATAGAAAAAAAGCCAGCAATTTTCAATCTCCCGGTCTCCTCAAGATAATTCGAATCAAAATATATGTATGTTCTGCATTTGTCTCTTTTTTCATATTCAATGGCTTTGTTTTTAATAAAATCGGTAATGTCTTCATCTTTTTTACAATAAAAAAGAGAGAACGCGTCTCTTCATAAATTCTCATCAATGTCCTTTGCTTTAATCAAGCTTTGGAGCGAAGCAAACTCAATAATTTTCCCTCACTCCTTTTCAAATCAGCAATAACATTTCTGGAATCTATATTTAAAGGCTTTGTATTCTGAATTCCTTTTTCAAGCCTCTCAACGGTCTCTCTTTTTGTTACGGCAAAATCCTTTGTAAATGAAATTGTTGCCATCTTTGATCACCTCTTTTTCTTGCCTTCACTTTTATTATACTACCAGACAAATAAAATATCAAACATATTCAGATTTAAAATTTACATTCTCAAACTTCGCACCCGTAAAGGTGTTACCGAATCTTGAAAATTCAATACTTTAAGGCAATTATATATAGCAAAATCCTCATAATTGTGGTATGATGTAATCGCCAAAAAACAACATAAATTCCACAACTAGGAGGATTTGCTGATATGAACAATATACCACAATACAATGAAAATGAAAAGCAAATTATGCGTTCAATTATGAATTTCATAAAGAATTTCAAGGTCATAAGTGCCCTGAAAAAAGCAAATTGCTATAAAGAAAGTGGTATACCTGTTCTCAGCATTTTTTTCTATCTGTTGCAGCTTGTATATACCAAAAAGAGCATGTACATGAATTATCAAAACGGCACGAATCATCCAGGCTTTGCAAAGGATGTCGTGTACAGGTTTCTTAACTCCATGTATATCAACTGACAGTTATTTTTAGTACATTTGGCAGGAACCATCATCAATACCCATCTGTTAGGCTTAACTTCCGAAAACCGCATCAATGCTATCGTTATCGATGACACGTTTTACGGAAAGCTTAGAAGCAAATGCGTCGAACTTCTTGCCAATGTGCATGACCACGCAGGCAAGGGAAGTAAGTTCAAAAAAGGCTTCAGAATGCTCACTTTAGGCTGGACGAACGGCAACACCTTCATACCGCTTATCTTCAGCTTGTTAAGCTCGGAAGATAAGAAAAACAGGTATTGTGAGATGAAGGACGGTCTTGACAAGCGTTCTATTGCTTACAAGCATAGAACGCAAGCAATCACAAAGGCCCCGGCTGTAATGCTTGAAATGCTTAGAACAGTTGTTAAATCAGGTATCCAAGCAAAGCATGTACTGTTTGACAGTTGATTTTCTTTCTCGACCACAATCGTTGAGATATTTGAACTAAAGCTTCATACCATTGCCAGATTAAAAAATTCACCCAAAATCAAATACCTGATTGATGGGGAAAAGAAAACTTTGACTCAGATATACAATGCCAATAAGAAGCGCCGCGGGAAGTCCAAATACCTTCTATCCGTTGCTGCTGAGATTTATGATCAGCACGACAACAAGCTGCCTGTCATGATTGTGTTTGTGCGTGACCGAAACAACCGCAAAAAGTGGATTGCCTTAATCTCTACCGACATGAGCTTGCCCGAAGAGGAAATCATCCGTATATACGGCAAACGCTGGAGCATCGAGGTATTCTTTAAAGTATGCAAGTCTTACCTGAACCTGAACAAGGAGTTCCAGTGTCTTTCCTATGATGCAATGGTTGCACACACTGCAATTGTG
Organism: Petroclostridium xylanilyticum; assembly: GCF_002252565.1. Lineage (NCBI taxonomy): Bacteria > Bacillati > Bacillota > Clostridia > Eubacteriales > Oscillospiraceae > Petroclostridium > Petroclostridium xylanilyticum. The sequence goes on along the minus strand of NZ_NPML01000029.1, from coordinate 23,055 downwards.
CTGGTTCGGTACATGATGTTGGCTGTAGAATGCAGGAACAAAGAAGATGTACGCACGTTAGGAGAGATATTCTACCTTGCATACGATGAACTTCAGGATATACAGTTTGCTGAGACCTTGGCAATCATACTTAAAATCCTGGAAGAAACGCTTCAGGAAGTCCTGTTTCTAACAGATGAGCAGATCAGGCAGTTTATTGAAGCATTTATTCTCAAGCTACCAGAATACCTGTCAAGGAAACTGGTACAAAAAAAAGGCTTCTTAGCAAGTTAATACATTTATAATTGCCGTGAAATATTGAATTTTCAAGGAGCATAGTCTATTTTAGTGCTGCGAAGTTTGAGTTTAATATATAATCTAGATACTCTTCATCTAATAACGAATGTACTTTTCTTATTTTTAAACTTTTTTTCGGATATCTTGCAACTGTTTTACCTTTGATATTTTCTATTAAATCTTGATAATCTGAATCTAACCTTTTTATATTTACATTATTTTTGCATTGAGCATTTTCTTCATGCATATTAGCCCTCCTGAAACTTAATCAGTTTTACGACATATTCAACTCAATACTATCAACCGATACGTCTATTGAATTAACAGTAGTTTCTATGCTGCTCATAGTAGAAGCTATAGAGTCCAATTTGTCACAGATATTGGAAATTGAATATGCTTCTCCATTTGCAAGAGATTCTACATTTGTATTTAATTGTTCAATGTTTGAATTGATAGTAAGCAGTATATCTTTGATTTCCTGCATCAGCATTATCAATTCTTCCATTTGGAACACTCCTTCCTTTAATAGCCGGGTTTATCTACCTTATATTATTTTCAATCCACGATTGTAAAGAGCCATCATCAACAACAATGTATTTTCCTTTTTTGGTACCGTTATAATTATCAATAAAGTGACTATCTTTAAGATATTTTATAATATTTATAACCACATGATATGCAATGGTATATTTTGTAGTATCTAGAATAATTTTTTCATATTTTTCTTCTATTTTTCTTGGTTCAATATATTCTGTTCCATACTCCTCTTTCCGTTTGATAATACTATTTACAATAGTTTTAAAAAGCTGCTTGTCTAATGAAATACTAGCATATTTTTTTGGAAGTTTTATTAAGTTGCTTGAATTATCCGTTTCTAGTTTTTCAACTATACCTGTTTTGGCCTTTTCATCTTCTTTAATTCTTATTTTCAGTTCATCATGTGAATACCCGCTGATTCTTAAAATCTTTCTACATAAAGTGACTATAGAATTTGCATTATTGTTTACCATCACATATAAACCATTTGATATTTTTTTATAAAATCTTACATCAATAAGTGTCTCATCGTATGTAAAACACAATCTTGTTCTCCCTTTAAAGTCATTCATTTTATCCAAGTTATCTACAAAATCTTTATTTCTTTTGATAAGTTCTTCTAACAAAATTATTAGAATATCTCTCCAATATTTAACCTCGTATTTCTTTCCAAATAACAAAATCTCTTCAGGATTGGTATCTGTCCAATCCTCCAAATCATTATATCTTACATCTTGTGATTCACTATTATTCTCCAAACTATCATCTTTTGTTATAGATGCATATTCTTGTTTGATATTCTCCAATTTTGATATTAATTTGCTAATATTTTCATATTTTTGTTTGTAATCATCAATCTCATCAATATTATCATCCTGCAAACATTGAATCATTTTTTCCTTAATCAAGTTTCTATGTTGAGTCATATCTTCTATAACCCAATTAAAGTCATCCCAGACAATCTGATATATATCTTCTATATTATTTCTGTCTGCCATAACCCAACCTCCCATTTGTTTTGACTTCCCAATCCACGCTTATATTGGGTTTTATAATTCTGCCAAGTCTTTAGCAAACGGCCTCCATCAAGTCATTAATCGTTTCCCTAAGTAAAGTAAGGCTTTCAGACAAATCAATAGCCTTTTCAGGGAATTCATTTTTTATAATGCTTATAAGGTCATTCAACATCATGAAAATCAACCAACCTTAATTAAAGAATATACTAAATATTATTCTCCACAAAATGCTATATTCCTTTATTTTTTCACCGCAAGTTTCGACAAATTATATCTTTAAAGTACTGAAAGTTAAAGAATTCCCCAATTCATCTAGAGATCAATCTCCAATGTCATACTTCGGTTCTTTATTGTTCCAACTTACGAGATCAAGTTCTTTTTTTAGCCTTTTGCTGATTCTGATAGCATACCGTAATTTTCAATAATTTCATATTTGATGTCTATCATAATCATTCTTCCCTAATATTTTTTAGCTTGTATAAGTAGATAGTTCATTCCTAATCAATAATATTTCATCATCACTTATGTTAAATAAATTAAACAGAAGTTTATCAAATTCTACCTGACTCATATTTTCAAAAGAACTAATGTTCTCATCAATTGAATCATTAATAAGGATAGGCAGCTCTTTAAGAAAAGCATTCTTATATATTAAATATCCATTAGCTTTTGGTACAGACATTTTTCTGTACACGTAGGTAATCAAGTCTGAATTGAGATAAAGATATAGATACTTTTCATATTTCTGCTTCTCCTCTTTTAACTCAGCTCCACATGCACTGTCTGTATAATAGCAACTTCCTACTAGTACAAAATCATTACGAATATTTATTTCTGAGAAAACAAACTTTCTATTTTCAAAATGCCTCTTTTTCCTTGGATTCCAGAGCTCATACCACTTCTTATTACTTTTTAAAAAGTAATCTCGGCTTAACAATTTATCTTTATTTGACTCAAGGTATGAATATAAATTTGGACATTTCTGTTTTAGAATATTTTCAGAAATGCATATATCTTTTCCATCTTCAGCTTCTTCATAGGGATAAAACACAAATTGGTTCGAGTCAATTAATTGACCATTTCTTATATCCTTACCTTTATAAACTTTCTTTAAATAATCCATCTCTATACAATTTGAAGTAATAAATTCACCTGTTATCAAAAATACATCATTAAAACCGGTAACAATGCCCTGGGATATTGATTTAGTTATACTTCCAAAAGTAAAATTTGACATTGATTTCACTTTTTTTATAATTGTGTTGCTGCTTTCATTTTCAAGTGACCAACTTGGTTCTTTAAGTGAAACTTGCTCAATTTTAAAAGAATCTTCATCATTTAATGTAGTACCCAATACTTTAAACCATGTTTTTCTATTATCAGTATTTTTTTGTAAACCAAATATACATGTATAAGTTAATGCAGAATCAAATATCTGAAAGTCTTTGAAATCTGCAATATATAGTATTCGTGTTGTGTCAAGTATTAGTTTTCTTGTATTTTTACCATAATTACGCTTATAAAAATACGAAGGACATATAAAAGATAAAATACCGTCAGTTTTAAGTATTTTTAGACCATTTTCAATAAAAAGAACATAAAAGTCATATTTCCCATTTGCAACAAAGTAGTTTTGCTTAAAATAATCTTTATCAGGAACATGATGAAATCCGATATACGGTGGATTCCCAATAACAATGTCAAATCCACCCTTTTCCTTGAATATTTTTGCAAACTCCAGTTTCCATAAAAAATATGGTTTTGTCTTTTCTTTTAGGGATTGTTCATACTTTATCAATCCCTCTTTATTTTTATCCCTTGAAAGCTTTGCCCTTATTATAGAATCAATAATTTTATCTATGTTCTTTTTTATCTCCATCTTTTTAGCAGTATCTTCTTCCACAAAAAGCCTGTCCTGTTGTTCGAACAAGTCTTCCAGAAGCATTTCTATCTGATCCTGAAAAATGGATATCTGATAGCTCTCAAATGTATTATCTTTTGAGTGTTCCTGTTTTGAAAGTAAACTCTCATCAAAAAGTTTTATCCCTTCAAATTCATCTATCAGACTGTTGCCACACATAATATTGCAGTCAAGGTTAGGAAGCGGATGCGGGCATGGATTCTCCTCATCAATTTCCTGATCAACAACAAGGGAAAGCCAGAGTCTAAGCTTGGCAATATCAACCGCACTGCTTTCAATATCCACTGCAAAAATTGAATTTTTAATTGTTTCCCATTTTATCCTGTATGGATGCCTGTTCTTTCTTAATAAAAACCGTTCATACTTGTTCTCAGCTGGAATATCTCTAACAAGATATTCAGTAATGTTCATCTTTGCCTTTACAATTTCATTAAGCATACCAAGTGGAAATGCCCCAGATCCCACTGCCGGATCAGCAATTCTTACCTGCTCTAGCGCATTGTCTATCTTTTTCAGATTTTCAAAAACTGTTTTAGGGATTCTTTGCTCTTTATTACCTTCTTCAAGCGCTCTACTGCAGTCTTCATCTTTCATAAGTTCACCATAAAGTATAAAATTCTTAATATCCTGGTAAGGAACTCCGGTTTCATTTACAAGGTAGTTGATAAGGCTCTCCTGACACATATAGTGTACAATTTCACGTGGGGTATAAAAAGCTCCTTTACACTTCCTGTCTTTTGCATCAAGCAGGTTTTCAAATATCTTGCCAAGCATCTCAGGGTCAACGGCAACTTCTCTTTCAAGAGGCTCATCTTCATTAATGGTAAAATTATAGCGGTCAAAAATATCAAGAATACCATCTGCTTCTCTACCTTTTGTTTTTGAGTTGGAGAATATTTCATTGGGAATATTAAAATCATTATGCCGCCAGTCATAATTATCCAGAGGTTCAAATAGGCCTCCATTGAGAAACGGAATCTTACAGTTGAACTTTGGGTAATAATGGTTTTCTCCACGCTTTTTATTTAAAGCCTCATAAAATAAAGGTTCAAGAAAATCATCAAAAAAATTCTTATTTGTATTTTCGACACAATGGGTAAAGAGGTCTCTTATAAATGTTCTCGTCCCACTCCCCCACGGTTTTTCATACTCAGTTCCTTTAAAACATCCTGCCAGTATTTCACCCTCTTCGTCACTAAGCCTGCTAAGATTGTATGTATTGACTTTTCTTATGCCATTTTCACAAACTGGAAAAACTTTTAACAAAACATCCTTTCCAACTTTGTTTTGCCTATAAAATATCTTTTTAAACTCTTCTTCCGTTAATTGTCTGTTTTCAGGCAGTACCTTAACCCCAAGCCATCCTTTTTTCTGGAGAAAATACAAGAATACAAGCTGACCCATAAGTTTTTTTGCAAATTGCTCACTTGTGAAATTATGCCTTTCCGCCTCTTCTTTAAATGCTTCGTTATTATCAAGATACTCTTTGAGGTCATAATATTTTTCCTTATATTTCTCAAAAAAGTCCTTAGTTACAGTTTCAACGCTAAACGCATGTTCAATTTCATCAAGTGTCGGATTGTAACTCTCCCTTTCAAATATTGGCAGCAATTGCTCTTGTGCAGTGTGGCTCGGTTCACCCTCTCCAACAAGATATGAATATCTTTTAGCTGGCGTGAGATCAAGTTTAACACCTTTAGTTGTAAATTCATAGTCCAGCCTAACAAAAGATAATCTCCAGGTAGGTTCATCTTCACTGTAAAAAGCCACAATAGCTGCATCATATTGTTTATCTGAAATAAGCCTTGAAATAAAGTTCCTCTGCATACTCCTTGCTCGTTCTACGCTTCTTCCTTTTTTTAACTGAACAGCAAGTATTAAAATTTTATTATCTTTACTGTCTATATACTTGGCAACGTGCCTGTAGGAATCTATATAATACCAGTATTCCTTCCACACTTTCTCATTCCTTTTATATGGAGACAATATTTGAGGGCCATTAAAAAACTCTGTGGTAAACTTTACAAATCTCTCAATATCAAAAGGTTTCTTGAACGTTTCCTCAAGTATCTGCCTTTTTATACTCATGCGTCAACTTCCCCCTTGTAAAGAAATGCCGAAAGAATAACCTGCTTATTACCTGATAAAAAGTTTTTTCTGGTCTTTCTATCCTCTAAATATTTTTCTGGTATTCTGTCGTATATCTCATAGTATATCTGCATAGGGTCTGAAATTCCCTCAACAGACTTTAAAATTTCTTTTGTAAGGGACTGTGGAATTTCTCCATCCTCCCATAGTTTTCTAATCCTTATCAACATTTCATCTTGTTCGTCTGTAAAAGATTTGCATTTAGATATTGCTTTAAGCAGCTTTATCATTTTCGCATCATTACCGCTTTGCCTTGTTTTTTCTGTATCTATTTCATCATCTAACAATAATCTTTCATCGAAAGCATTTTTATTGCAATCAAGATGCTTATAATATTCTTGCGGCACAGGCAATACTGGCTCGTCTTTATCTGCTTTTATATACGAGATAGCATCTATAAACGATATTTCTCTTGTTTCGTCTCCATCTGTCATGAAGAACATTTTAAGGGATCCCTTTCTTATAAATGTCACAGTTGCATTTCTCTGAATACTTTTAAATCTTCTTGCGGCTTTAGCTTTTAAAGGAAGATGTTTTATTTTTTCAAAAAGTGTTTGGTCATAGTCTCTAATTTTTCTAATAACATTAAGGTATGCAAGCTCGGGATTACTGCCTTCTTCTTCATCTTCCAAACTTTCTTTTCCGGAAAGGACATTATACAATTTGTGTGAAGTAACTTGTTCATCTTCAGACAGATATTTGAAATCTTCACCTAAAGTATCATGAAATGCCTGAAGCTTCTGCATAATATTTTCTTCAAGAGGAACTTGAGCATTTGCCTGGGCAGTAGGAAAAAAGTTAAATACATATATCCTGTCATGTTCTGTTCCTACTCTGTTTATACGTCCTACTCGTTGCATTATTCTGGTAGGGTTCCAAGGTAAATCATAATTAACGATTACATTGGATCGGTGAAGATTAATACCTTCCGCAAGTATATCCGTTGTAATGAGAATATTAATTCTATCCTCCCTTTCTTTTGCAGCAGGATTAAAGTTCTTCTCTATTTCCCTTTTCAAGTAACTGCTGCTTTCACCACTGAACACAGCTACTTTTCAACCTATTATAAGCAAAATGCTTATGTAGTTCATTCTGAAAATTTGTATAATCTGTTATATTTTTATGCAAGGTGATATGAGTGTTAGAATTGGATTATAAGAAAATAGGCATAAGGTTAAAAGAAGAAAGATTAAAAAAGAATATCTCACAAGAAAAACTTGCAGAGTTAATAAACATGTCAAAAGAACATGTAAGCCATATTGAGTGCGGTACTACAAAACTTAGTCTTCCGACACTTGTAAAAATATGTAATGCATTAGAAATAACTCCAGACTTATTGCTCCTTGATTCTGTTTATAAGTCTAAGGAATACTTAAGAGATGAATTTGCAAGGCTTGTGAAAGACTGTAGTGAATTGGATATGAGATTAATTCTGGAAGTTTCAAAAGCAATTATTAACGTCAAGAAATAAATCGAAATCATAGCAATTTACTTGATTCTGTTCCTACCTTCCTTTATACTCCATCATGGCAAAAGTAAATCTTTTCCTGAATGGAGTGAAACCCTTTGAATAAGCGAATTTTGACAGTTTCATATTATTCAAGCTATAACTGTAAAGAAACTCCTTTTATCCGGCTTCATGGTAAATGGCTTGAAGATGCAGGGTTTAGAATTGGAGATAAAGTAGAGGTAATTGAGAAGCCGGAAGAACTGGTAATTAGGGTTGTGAAAGACGAAAAAATAAAACAGATAGAATTATAAATTCCTACGGTTCTTTTCAACTATATCTATTAAGTTTTCAACCGAAATATTTGCCTTATGCAACATAGAATGGCAGTTCGGACATATAGGTCTTAAATCATTAACAGGGTCAATTATATATTCTTTACTTATCTCATTTAATGGCTTGATATGATGAACTTCGATGTACCCAATTCCAATATCACCATAAACCTTTTCAAAATCAAATTCACATACACAGCATTTATAACCATATTTTTCAAGACATAGTTTTCTTACTTTTGGGTTACGTTCATACGCATTTACTGTGATCTTTTTCATCGCACCTTCAAAAAGACTTTCCTCTTCCTGTTTATCTATCTCGTACAGCATTTTAACATATTCATCCACAGCGTCTAAAATACTTAACCTTTTTTCAATAATTAGTTCATCTATTGCTTCTTTTAATTCAGGTCTTAAAATCCAAAGAAAATTTTTCCCATTTTTATGTCTCGCACCTAAAAACATTATATGCCAGTAATTAAACTTCGTACTATCATGTTTTTGCCAAGGAGCTTCTATTCCTAAATACTTTGTGATCCTCTTCCCTAATTGTCCAACATTCGAATTATATGATTTGGGTGATTGACCCCTTTTTATTGCTATGTCTGTCGCTGTCGCCATATGATTTGGCTCGTTGTAAACCATTAGAATTAAATCTAAATTATATGGTTTAACAAGTCTTTCATCAACGAGTATATTCTTCCATTGTTCTTTCGTAATATCAACTTTATCATTCCATTCAATCTTATTGTAATCCATTTTTTAACTCCTTTTAAGCAATCAACTTTTTTCGTAAAAGTTAACGAGTTTTTCTATATTTATTATTTACCTCATTATCCATTTGGTAACAATAAGCTGTTTTCTTCCCACGTCCACGGTAACATACCCATGTCCTTCCAAATCCTCTCCAACCCTTGCTCGAACCCCTTCACTCCCGATATAGCACTGTTATTGTCTCCACGTGCCTTGATGGCATGAACAAGATAATTTTTAGCTGGCTCAAAAACTATAGTAGAGCAATATGGATAACTGTCAATTCTAAAAATTAAACACTAATTATATTAAATAAACCCTCTAATATTGATAAATCATTATTAGATAATGATGGTATATTAATAAACAATCTCTCTCTCGCCCTACTTATTGCTACATAATAAATCCTGTGTTCTTCATTTCCGTTTAAATCAGGTCTCAAAAGAAAATCTAAATCTTTTTCATTATTTAAGACAACAAAAACATTATTGAATTCATCACCTTTTGCTTTGTGGATAGTCTTATCTTTGCTAATGTCTTCATTGAAATTCACACACAAGGCTAATTGTAAATAACTATGCTTTTCATAAAAAGTTTTAGCTGCACCACTTTTCAGATTTGAAATCTCCGGTTTAATTTTACTTTTCACAAATGAATAGAAATCAAAGAAAGACTTATCTTTGAATTCATCATAGTTTTTTAAGAGTAAACATAAATACTTAAGCGCTTCTTTTTTCCCTTTGCTTTTATCATTCTTCTCTCTAAACAATTGTTCTAATTCTTTAATTGCTTCTTTAAATTTTCCTTCATGAGCAAGTTCTGTTGCCTTTAAACAACTAATCACCACTTTACTTCTATAATGATTACTACTACTTGATTTGTCTATATCTGAAAGTTCGTCGATTAACTTATCATTAAAATACATTTCTCCGATTTCTTTCTTCATTACGTTCGATGTTATATTATCTCTTGATAATGAATATACTGGCTCATTATTACTTATTTCTATTGCCTTTCTAAGAGCGGCAACTTTATCGCCAATAATAATAATTGGTTTTTCTCCATCTATGTTTCTTATTTTATTCTGTTTAATATTTGTACGAACTTTATTTAATACATCAATGATTCGATTTGTACTTCTTCTATTGTCAGGTATTACATAATCCACTATGTGCGGCAATTCAAAAGAACGAAATTGTTTTGGGTCTGCACCTTGAAATGAATAAATTGATTGAGCCTCATCACCAATTATTCCAATAATAGTTTCTTTTTCACCTATTAATTTCAAGATAGCTACTTGAATTGGATTGGTATCCTGAAACTCATCTACGAAGAAATATGGGAATTTTGCTCGCAAAATAGTTAAAATAAAAGGGTACTTTTTTATAAGTTGATAACTAAAAAAGAGAACATCATCGTGATCTATAAGTCCTTCTTGCCAATAAAGTTTTTTATATTCTAGTAAGTCTGCTTCAAGAATATCCAGACATTTTTTATTTAAATATCTGCGTTCTATCTTTCCTTTGTTTTCTACTAAATAAAAGGCTTTTTCTCTGTCTCCTATAATTTTCAAATTATTGTAATGATCCATTTTATAACTTAACGACGATAACCAACCTATAAGTGCGCTTTTGTTAGTATCCAATTTTATCAGTTGGTTTATAGTATATGGGTGCTTTAGCTCATTAGCATAGGGATGATTTTCAATCCATTCAACAACTTTTTTAAAATGCAAAACAGGATCACTATGACCATCTAATTCCACTACATCCAAACCGTAATCAGCGGCTAAAAATGACACATATGGCTTTACAATATGCTTATATAAAAAGCTATGAATTGTAGAAACTTCGACTTGGCTTGTATTAGTTCCTAAGTTTTTCAAAATTGTTTCTACCGCAATATTTGTATACGTAATACAAGCAATCTTACGAGTTTTCTTTAGCCTTTTTGACGTATGTAAAATATTCTTTATATGTTTTACTACCCAATATGTCTTACCGGCACCGGGGCCAGCAGATACTCGAAAATGTTCTTCAATAGGAATTAGTGTATCTGAATTTATTGAGATCATTTGCATATCCATGCGATGGCTTTCTTAATATAATCAGGAACAATAAATTCTTTATATTCGGCAGTTCCCTTTTTTGTTAGATTTTCCTCTAACGCATATACTAATTCCATCGCATTTTCTCCTTTCCCAACTGAGTTAAGATATCGAGCAGCTATAATAGCTTTAGCTTTTTGATCGTCTTCCCATAAGGTATTTGTACATAAACTATCAATAATTCTTTGGTTTTCATCACTTTTATTTAACTTTTTTTCATATTCAGAAATCGGGCTTTTATTTTTATATAATTGCATGAGTTGTATAATTTCTTCTCTATTGCTCATCGATTCAGTTATTAATAAGTCAAGTGTTGGATTATTTAAAATTAAATCATATTCAAATGTTTTTCCGTAAACTTTATCTTGAGTAAATGAAACAATATTAGGATGCTTACCTTCTTCATATCTATCTAAACTGGTGTTGACTTTATACTCGTAAGTTGTACTATCGATATTCAATTCAAATGGATAGCATTTTTTAAAGTTTACGCCTTGATCTTTCTTCCTTCTCTCAGGATCTATATCGGTTAGGCAAACAACTTTTTTATTTATTGTATATGGCTTTTGAGAATCAAACAAATGTAAAAAATGATCAAAATATCTTCCACCTACATTTATTACTGCAATATGATTTTCCTCTAATGACTTCCCCTCATACCTTGCTAGAATTGATAAAAGTAATTGCTCGACTATTCCCTCTACTAAAATCACTTTTTGGGCAAAAAGCATATCTGATTTGGTTGCATCCAAAAAACGCTGAACATATCTTTTACTTTTTCCATCACTCGGAAATACTTTCCCTGGATATCCTACTAATGTTTCTCCTGCTTCATTATGCAGGCAAATCAGCTCATCTAATGAAACGGAAGAAGTAATGTGCGTTGAATGAGTTGTTACAAAAATCTGTCTTACTTTTTTCTCTGTTTTATTTTTTTTCAAAAATCTCAAAAACTGATATTGCATCGCGGGATGAAGGTGTGCTTCCGGTTCTTCAATTGCCAAAACAGGGAAAACTTTTGCATTACTTCCTAAATATTTGCCATCTGAATTTACTTGCATCTTAGATAAAAGCAACGACATGAAAATCAAATTATTATATCCGAGTCCATTGTGTGTTGCAGGTATTTTTATACCAGTTTCATACTCCACAATTAGCTTAAGCGCAGAGAACATTTCAATATCCGAAATGCTCCCCTCGAAATTTGGTATAGCTTTATGAAATGATGCCCCTGTATCCTTTGCGTATGAAAGAATTTGCTCCTTGCCTTGCTTCATTCTTGCCTGAAGGTCAAGAAGTAATGCATCTGCCCGCTCAGAAAAATCCTGCTTTTTCTTTTCTATTTCCGTCCTTTTATCTTCCTCTGACTTTGTGGCATCAGATTTTATTTCATAATCCATAAAAAAGTCTAAGACATTTCTTAGAAGCGTATTTTTGCCAGTAAGCATATCTCTTTCAACATCACGAATTGCATCCAAAAATTGAAAATCAAATTTCTGTAACGAATCGCTATCTGCAACGGTTTGGGTTATTGGGTCACCACCCCAAATTCTGTATACATAGAGCCTTATAAAATCGTGTTTTATTAACTTCCAAGCCATATCTAGATTTGTAGCAGATTTAATTATTTTTAAATATTTATCTCTTTCTTTTTCGGGAAGAAAAAACTCATAGGTTAATAATGCCTGATAAGGTTCGTTTAGAGTAGTAAGCCAATTACCTACAGTTACTAAGTCATCAGAATTTAAATCTTCATCAATACTTTGATTTATTGTAATAGCTATACTTATTTTTGGTGGATTAGCCTTCAATTCATCAAGTGTAATATGTTTATTAAAATCATCGATGTCTAACTGCTTTGTCACTTTAGAATCAAGCACTAATGCCAAGGCTTTTATTAGATTTGATTTTCCTGCATTATTATGTCCGATAATTACATTTACACCATCATTAAATTTTATGTCAGTGTTTTTAAAATTCCTAAAATTTACTATTTTAATATTGGATATGAACACATTATCCATCCCCTTTTGTTTTCACTTATATCAAATAATTATATTTGCTTTCTCTCATTTCCCGCTATAATTTTTAAATCACGTCATAATCAACCGAAAAAATACCAAAAGATTATATCTTGTCTTTATCTTTTGTACGAGCATCTGCAGGCTTGTCCGCTTCTTTTGGAATTGCCCATGCCCATCCTAACCGAACCGCCCCTGCCACTCGTCCTTGCTCACATAAGAGCTGAACCCTGCGCTGGGATATCCCCCATTTTTCTGCTGCTTCTTTTGCAGTAATATAATCCATTCTTTATACCTCGCAGAAATATTTTCCAAATAATATTATATACGAAGAAACGAATGAAAACAATGAATTCTGTGAATTATTTCTATGAAGGAACTAATCGAGCAAGTAATATACATGAATAAAACAGCCGTCATTATGCTTTCCATAGTTTGGCGGTTATCTCTTCTCGGTAATGTTATTTTATAGATAGCTCTTGTTCCATCTCTAAACCTGATTTGAATCTTATGAGAATCTTATCCTTTGACATGACCTTAATATTATGTACAAGCTGCCTGACAAGCTGGTTATCAAATTCCGATAAGTTGCAGTCTGCAGCGTTCAGAAACTTCTTCATATCCCCAATTCTTCTCTGGAAGCTGTCTTGACTGGCTTCCTGTTCAGTATATTGCGTTTTCTTCTTCTGGAGTTCTTTCAACTCGGAGGAGATTTTGGCATAATGCTCGTCAAAGTCCGTATTATCTGCTCCACATCTTGCATTTTCCTCTACGAAGCCTAACATCTCTTTTTTTAATTCCGCGATCCGTTTCTCTATTCTTGTTATGTCCATCCGTTTAGCCCGGTTGCTCATCACCAGCTGAATGTTGGACTGTAGAGTGTCCACAAAATCTCCCTTATCCTGTATGAGTGAATTAAAAGCATCTATAATGGCTCTATGTAAAACATCTTCATCAATTGTGGGAGATTTTGGGCAGTATTTTTTCCCATGCTCCAGCCTGTTAAAGCACCGCCAGACAATCCTTTTCTCACTATATGCTGTCCAGGATGCCCGTCTGTAAGGTTTGCCACACTCTCCACATATTAGTAATTCGGTTAGAGCATATTTTGAGCTGTATTTTCCACTGTCGGTTTTGACTCTTTTATCAGCAGATTTCTTAAGGCTGGCCCGGCGTGCTTTTTCTTCCTGTATCCGGTGAAACAAGTCTTTTGAGATGATGGCCGGATGGCTGTCCTCCACATAATACTGGGGGACAATTCCATTGTTTTTTACTCTTTTCTTGGTGAGATAATCTATTGTGTAGCTTTTTTGCAGCAGGGCATCTCCCATATACTTCTCATTGGAAAGCATCCTGTTGATGGTGGTAGTAGACCATTGGTTTTTTCCGGTAACCGTTTTTATACCGTTTTCCTCCAAGTATTTTTTAATTTGGGTAATGCTTTGACCCTCTAAATAAAGCCTGAAAATCAGCCTTACTATTTCTGCTTCCTCCGGCACTATCACCAATTCACCGGCCTCATTTTTCGTATATCCCAAAAACTTGTTGTGATTGACCATAACCTGTCCTTTCTCAAACCGGCGAACGACACCCCACCTTGTGTTGGTGCTTAAGGAACGGCTTTCTTCCTGGGCCAAGCTTCCGAGGATGGTGATGAGAAATTCTCCGGTACTGTCCAGGGTGTTGACGTTCTCTTTTTCGAAGAACACGCCGATGTTTTTCTCTTTCAGTTTCCGTATGTATTGAATGCAATCAAGGGTGTTTCTTGCAAAACGGCTGATGGATTTTGTCAGCACCAGGTCAATCTTGCCTGCCATGCAGTCTTCAATCAATTTATTGAACCCTGTTCTGTTTTTCGTACTGGTGCCGGTAATCCCATAGGCTAAGGGCACAAAATCCCTCGCCACCGAACCGTACGTACACCTCTCGACGTATACGGCTCTCCGTTAATAATTACCATATCATTTTAAAATTCAAATTAACTATGTATTGCCTTATGGCAATCCTCGCATACCACTAATGTTTTTCTATTTTTGATTTTCATTATCTGCTCCCAAAGCTTATTGCCTTCTAGTCCCTTTACACTTGAAACATGGTGAACCTCATAATTAGACTTTCCCCTGCTACCGCAAAGCTCGCAAACTCCTGCTTGCAGTCTTGCTCTAATAGTAGCATTGGTATTTACAGAATAAATGTGTCTAACAATATTATCATCACAGAACCCTTTGCAATCTTGAAGTTTTACAATTCTCTTTTCTCGTGTTTTACCTTTTTCTGTTTTATATTTTATTGCCCAACCTTTGCCGCTTTTATATTTGTCAATTACTTTACTTATTGAAGAATTATGCTTTCCTGCTAAAGTTGCAAGGCAGCTATATTCCATCAAGTATTGAAAATAATTAAGTTTATTATAATTGTTGGCTAGGTGGTAATAATTGAGTATTCCACGAATTTCAGCATTGTATCTTTCCAAGATTTCTTGGTCTGGGAGATATAGCCATCCTTTTCTGTGTATCGGGTGAAACTTTTTAGCTTTGCTCTGTCTAATGATACCTTTATCAAACATAAACTTTTCTATCTTCTCTAAAGGAACTAATAATTCTACAGTGCCATTCAGCTGACGTTTCTTGTGTCCTAATGAATTAGTTGATATTTGTTGATTACGTCTAACTGAAATGTCATATCCTAAGAACCTAACTTTTTCACTACTGTGAGTAATCAAAGTCTTTTCATCACTTAAGGTAAGCTTTAATTCATCATTTAGAAATTCTCTTAATTGTTCTTTAATTTTAATGCAATCTTCTTTATTTCCTCTTACTGCTATTAAAAAGTCATCAGCATATCTTACAAAAGCTATATTTTTATCCGTTTGTGATTTATAGGGTAATTTCAAAAGTTTCTTACTATATTCATTAATTCTTGAAATCAGAACCGGTTTTTCTTCATCAGTAGCATTTTTAAGTTTCTGCTGTAACCAATATCTTTTCCCTCTAATCTCGTCGTATGTTGGATTTACACACCTTGTTGCCGGCTTATCGAAGTTTTGTTTAATCTCCATGATTTTATTATCCAATTCATTCAGATAAATATTGGCAAGTATTGGGGATAAAATCCCTCCTTGAGGTGTTCCAGAATATGTTTGGTTATATCTGAAATCCTCTATATATCCTGCCTTTAGAAAACTACGAATAATGTTTATAAACTTACTGTCTTTAATTTTTCTTTGTAATATTTCAATAAGCTTATCATGGTCAATATTATCAAAACAGCCTTTTATATCTCCTTCTATAAACCATCTTGCACCTTTGAAATATGGAAGTGTCTGCTTTAATGCAGTGTGACAACTTCTATTAGGTCTAAATCCATGTGAAAAATCACTAAAAATCGGTTCATAAATAGCTTCTAAAAATCTACGCATAACTTCTTGTAATAGCTTATCTCTAAATGACGGTATTCCTAAAGGTCGCATTTTCCCATTGGATTTCTTGATATATTCTCTGCGTACCGGCTTGGGTTTATAAGTATTATTGCTTAATTCTTCTATTGAACTTTCTACATATTTCTTTCCAAATCCATCAGCAGTATCATTATCAATACCTTCAGTTGATGCTCCTTTATTGGAATATAATTTTTGGTATGCACTGTAATAAATATCTTCCCTTAAAAGATAACGGTATAAGCGAGTATATACTCCATCTTTGTGCTCATTTGAATTTTTATTGATACGCTCCAAAATTTCAGCTGTTGGTTTCATTCAGGATTCTCCTGCCTTTCAACTTTCTAATTTTGAAATTTATTAACTGTTTCCCTTCGCCATGTAATGAGCCTTACTCATCTCGGACTACTATGGAAACTCTGTTACCATACAAGTGAAACTTGCTTAGGTAATCCCCAGTTTAGCTTTGTTTCTTGGAAATGTGGATTGTCGGATATGCTTTCAGTCTGTTATAACACGTTCTCGTGCCTGCTCTGTAATTTATTGATAACTCTATATGCGACGAAGGTACATATAGATGTTACAGCTAAGGTATCAGGACATTTCCTTAGACCCTACGCAATGGCAGCTTAGACCTCACATTCGATAAATACAATCTTATCCTCATATCCACTTGTCATTGCAACATAAGTCGTGGCTTTTGTCCTAAGCCAACTTGTCGCTTTCCTATCATGCTATGTTCCTGTATCGGGTTTCCCCTTGCAGTAAGATAGGTTGACTACTGCGTTATCTTGCAGTGTAGTTCCATAAATTCTACTTTAAACAAAGCCCTAGTCTGGGCGCACTTCATCGGCGTAAATGCCGGCAAATGTCCAGGCATCGTTCGCTTCGATCAACTCGGTGTAGTGCGCTACCTGTGTCGAAAAGGACTGTTGCTGCTCATCGTGGTCTGAACTAACACGGCAGTATGCGCATACGCGCAGTTTAGGAATCGTTTTTTTCTCAGCTTTTTTACCGATCGGATTTATCACTGTGACCTTGGGCATACACATCCTCCTTTCCTTTTTCAGAACAAGATGTCCTGTCAGCAACACACAGTACCACACAAAATACACTATATCAAGTGTTTTTACATATATACCTCTACTAATTGCGGTTTGTACAAACGCTGATTTATTGCATCCACTTCTTTGTATTCGGAAAGTGTAATAAGACCCTTTTCGAGCAGGGACCTCAGCAGGGAAAGAGCCATTTTATATTTGATTTCATTGGTTATTTGAGTTTGTGACATAGTTTTTCCCTCCCTTATAAGTTCAGTGTGCTTATGATTTTTGAACCAATTTCACCGTGAACTCCCACCGTAATTTCGCCCTCCATGGGAGAGTAAACCCTGATTCCCTGATCATGAAGCCAACGGATAAAATCCAGCGTTTTTATGGCATCTCTCCCAAGGCGGGAGAGATTAATGATCAGAAGAACATCCATTTTGCCTGCAGCTGCAGCCTCAGTCACTTCAACTAGTCCATTTCTTTCAAATCTCAGACTGCTTGCCGTATCCTGTGAGACCCCAGCGATTTCAAAACCCATTTGCTCAGCGTAATCCGTAAGTTCTTTTTTCTGCCCTTTAAGGCGCCCATGCTCATCTTCAGGAGCATCAATGCGGCAGTAAAGCCACGCTCTTTTTCTTTGATCCATAATTCTGTGCCTCCTTATAAATTCATGTTTAATACCAGAAGGATGCAGCGGAGATTTTCGACTCCGCTGCATAGTTTCTGATATTAAAGGGGTTAGGGTTGTTCTTCATTTTCAGGCAATGCTTTATTCGACACTACTTCCCAAGCACGAGAGCAACAGCTTAAACTGCCCGTGGTCAGCAGGCATCACAGGAATCTCACCTCCCCGAAGGCCTCCGGGCTGCACTCTAGGACTCAACCTCGACCATGCAGGAGTATCATTGTAGGCTGTTCAGGTTTTGGCGAAACAATCTACCACAGATTGTTTTATGGTCAAACATTCTCGCTCGTCACCTTCGATGCCATCGTTTTGACGGACAATTAGTCCGCAGGCAGTCCTGGCGTGTTTACCAATGTCGCTTTCCGTTTCTGCGGCTGAACAGCTAATGTATTTGAGATGTTGGATATAGACGGCTTGCACCGATAGTTTTCAAAGAACAGTGAGGGGAAGAAAAAACCCCCTCACTTCTTTAAGGAAAAAAGTGAGGGGGCTATGCGCAATATTTTTAAATTTTTATAAAATTTTTTTTAGTTTGGAGAGTATTCTTGTTTTTCTGCGATTAATGTTTGATTGACTAATACCTAATTCCCTAGCTAATGCAGTCTCTGTTTTCCTATTGAAAAACAGTTCATGAATCAGCAGCCGTTCTTCTTCGGATATCATTTTCATAGCTAGCATCAGCTTCTTAAGCATTTCTCGCTTTATTATTATGTCCTCTATAGATTCTTCCGCTCTTGGCACTAGATAATCGACCTGAATACCCTTTTCTTCACATGCTTCAAGGGATATATCATGTATTGCAGCCAGTTTATCAAGATAGCGCTCCCTTTCTTTTAGCTGATAGTAAGCTTTATAGACTTCCTCGGTTACGACTATCCGTTTCTTTTTAGCAACCAATGTGTATTTGTTCTCCTTTTCTCTCATAAGCTTGTCCTCCATTTCCGGATTTTTTAAAATCTGAAAAATGAAGAACAAGGGGAGGAGAGCGGCATCTTACAAAGTGCCTATATAAACAATCATGACCACCCGTTAAACGGGTGGTTTGCTTTAGCCCTATAAGGGCATATTACTGGCTGTGTCTAAAGACACACTGAAAGATCTGCCAACCGCATATTTTTTCAGGCTACCCCTAAAGGGGTTTATTTTTTGCCTTTATTCACAGGCTCACCTGTAAACGGGTCTATGTACTCTTTTAAACTTATTTGATCATATGTCAGATCTTCTTGTAATTGATTTTTTATATGTTCTTCTATCACTTTTTTATTTCTGCCTACTGTATCTACATAATAGCCTTTACACCAAAATTGTCTATTTCCATACTTATATTTTAAATTTGCATGTCTATCTTATCCCGAAAGATTTGTTATCCCGAAATATGTATCCAACTCCTGATATACCTGAACATGAAGACAAAAATTTCGGGATAATATTTTTGTCCGTATTCTATGGCGTTCTATATAATTGTAAATAGCGGGATTTTCCCGACAACAATTACAGGAGGAATCGTCATATGAAGGAGACTATACTGCTGTCAAAATTAATTGATATGACAAAGCAGGATTTAATTGCACATGGTATTAAGAAAAAGACAATACAGTTATATCAGTGCTATGGGTTTAATCTCATCAGTCGTAAACATAATGAAGCAAATGAACTGTTTTACTCAGAAAAACTGGCGTTGGAAGTTGTTCGCCAAATACGGGCTGAATATGAAGCAGGGCTCATTCCAGAAACAAAATTCCGGATTCTCCGGACCATCGCTGAACGTATACATGAGTGCTATGAAACTGGGCACGTCCAATGGCGTCATCTTCCCCATTGGGGAATCAGAAAATTAAGTACTCCCTTTGAGAAATGCCTTAATAATTATGTTGACAAAAGGCTCCGTACCGGATGCAGTATCACGACCATGAGAGGACAAAAGCCAATCATCCGCCATTTCCTTTTCTTTTGTGAGGATAGAGGGTACGCCTCACTTGATCAACTATCCAAGGATGATATAGTGGAATATATAAATACTGTCGCAAAAAAATATTCACGGGTAGGTGATGTACTATCTGTCATACGTACTTTTTCTGATTACCTTACTGAAAACAAGATGATTTCTTTTGACATGAAACTGCTGTTACAGATACCGGCTCCAGCTCATCGCAAGTATTCATCCGGTTTTACCCAGGCGGAAGCAGACATGATAGTTTCAGCACCAGACCGTACTACAGCATGCGGGAAAAGGGATTTCGCAATAATGATTCTGGCAAAAAACACGGGACTCCGTTCCATTGACATCCTCGGGCTCAAGTTTTCGGATGTGGACTGGAACAGAAAAGAATTAAGGATAGTACAGCATAAAACAGACGTACCACTTACCCTCCCAATAGAAATACCGGTATGTAATGCCATAGCTGATTATATACTGCATGGCCGTCCTCAATCTGAATCACAGTATATATTTCTAAGGGCAAGGCCGCCATATAATCCGCTAAGAAGCTGGAGTGGTCATTCAATTGTCCGTCGGAACGCCATTGCTGCAGGAATAGAGTGGGTTTCCAATAAACGTAATGGGATGCACAGCTTCAGGCGCGGACTTGGAAACTGGATGCTGGAAGCAGAGATTCCATTGGGAACCATAAGTGAAGTTCTCGGACATACAAGTAGTGATTCTACAAAACCATATCTTGCACTGCAGGAATCGTATCTGGGTAAATGTCCCCTTAGCCTTGATGGAATCCCATGTCTGAGAAAGGAGCTGACAAATGAAATATACATTTAATAGTAAACTCAGCAATTACATTGACGGGCTGATAAACCAGAAACATTCTGTTGGCTATCCTTATCTTGAAAGTGAAAGAGTTCTGAAAAATTTCGACCAATTCTGTTTGATGAATTTCCCGGAAGAAAAAAGTCTTACGGTTGAAATCGGACAGCATTGGGCTGTCGTTAGTCCAACCGAGAGTGCAGTTACTTTTCAAAACAGGATGGCACCTGTCCGAGAACTTGCGCGCTACATACAGAGGCTTGGTTTTGATGCGTATGTTATCCCTATGGAAGTGGGACCTAAATGTACACGCGGGAAGAAAAAAACTCCCCATATCTTTACCGACAGAGAACTGGAATTGTTTTTTGCGGCAGTTGACAGTCTTGAGATAAACAAACGGTGTACATTACGGCATCTTGCACTTCCGGTCATTTTCCGAATGCTATACTGTTGCGGGCTCCGTCCACATGAAGCACGAATCCTCGAAACTGCGGATATTGATTTGAACAACGGCAAAATACAGATACGGGAATCCAAAGGGCATAAGGACCGTCTAGTCATAATGCCACCTGATTTATTAGAAATCTGCCGAAATTATGCACGACTGCTTCAGAAAACATGTCCGGGAAGCAAATATTTCTTCCCTTCGCAATTGGAGCACCTAAACCCATACACAGGTATTGGTCTCGCCAAGCTGTTCAGGACGTGCTGGAACTCTGCCGGCATTGATACATATGGTGGTGATAGCCCCAGGCCATATAGCTTTCGTCACACTTTTGCTACGAGGCGTCTCTACCAATGGATGAAAGAGGGCAAAGACATAGAAGCAATGATTCCATACTTGAGTGCATATATGGGGCATGAACGGTTTTCGGATACAGCTTACTACATTCACCTTGTGCCGGAGATATTCCCACATATGTCGCAGATGGACTTTTCATCATATGAAAAACTTTTGCCGGAGGTGGGTTTGTGAACATCAAAGATATAAGTTTTTACAGGACAATGCGCGATTTCCTAACCGTTTACCTTCCGAGACAGAAATGCTACAGTCCTAACACAGTAAAATCTTACCGCCTGGCTTTAAACCTTTTCATAGGATTTCTTGGCTCAGAAAAGAATATCCCTCTATCTAAACTATCCTTTGGTTGCTTTAATGCGGAAAATGTAGCAGACTTTTTGGACTGGTTCCAAAATAACAGACGCTGTTCTTCGTCAACAAGAAACCAGCGTCTCATGGCACTGCGATCCTTTTCAAAATATGCCGGGCTGCAGGATGTTGCAAATCTTTCTGTGAGGATGGAGTTGACAAAAATTCCAATACAGAAGGCGCCAAAGAAAATCGTAGAATTTTTGACTGAGTCGGCACTAAAGGCATTGTTGGAAGCTCCTGACACTAGGCGCAAAGCAGGTATGCGTGACAGGTTTTTTATGATACTGATGTATGATACGGCAGCCCGATGTCAGGAGATGTTGGATGTTAAACTGGGGGATTTCGTCCTTGATGGTAAAAACCCATATGTACATCTTTTAGGAAAAGGCAGAAAAACAAGAACGGTTCCTTTGATGGACAAAACGGTTCAGCATCTTAATTTATATTTGGAACAGTTCCATCAAGGCAATACATGCCGTGATGATTATCTTTTCTATACAATAAGCCATGGGGTAAAGCACCAGATGTCCCCCGACAATGTGGAAAAATTCATGATGAAATATGGTAAATGTGCTGCTCAAGTATGCGATGAAATTCCAAAACGTGTTCATCCTCACCAACTCCGCCATACGAGATCAATCCATCTTTACCGTGGAGGAATGCCGCTTGCATTGCTTGCTGAATTTCTGGGCCATGTAGAACTGGAAACCACCAGAGTTTATGCATATGCTGATACAGAGATGAAAAGGAATGCTATCCAGAAAGCCTGCTCAAAAGAGAATAAAATAGAGGAAACGGTCATCTGGGATGAAGATGATGAGGAAACACTACGTAAATTATTGGGTCTATAGAATTTAGTTATCCCGAAATATGCAGACGCAAATCCTTGCAAACACTATAATAAAAAGCATTCTTCGGGATAACAAATCTTTCGGGATAAGATAGGTTATCCCGAATTCGGGATAATGCATCAAATATCATAAGCGAACTCTTTCCTTTTAAATATCCCATAAACTGTGACACACTTAATTTCGGTGGTATACTCACAAGCATATGAATATGATCTTTGCATGCATTTGCTTCTATTATTTCTACTCCTTTGTATTCACATAGTTTTCTCAATATCTTCCCTATATCTTCTTTTATTTTGCCGTATATTATTTGTCGTCTATATTTTGGTGCAAATACAAGGGTGCATTTAATTTAGTTGATGAATAATATTCCAAGGAAAGAATTTCATTTGAAAAGAGACAAAAAAATAGTCTAAGATACCCATGTAAATTAAATTTTAAAAAGGGGTGTCTTAGACTATGATCAAAAATACCAATGAGATTTTAACACAAAATCTCATAAAAGTCGAAGGTATTTTAAGGAATTTTGTTGAGGAAGCAATAAAAAAAGAGCACGAAGGACAGC